>NZ_JAMSHW010000053.1:0-17028 GCF_023757525.1 Pseudomonas sp. MWU13-3659
GCTTGCCGGCGAAGGGGGCAAAAGGAAATTAACGCAGGGAAGGCCCCCGGAAACCCATGTACATTGACAGGCGCTCGGCAACGCTGGCCCCCAGGCGCTTGGAGAATCGGTCGAACGGCGACTCCTGAACAGTGAAGTCCACCAGCTCCTTCTCACCCACGATCTCGCGGGCAACGTAGCTGGCACTGCCCAACCCATCCACCAAGCCAAGCTCCTTGGCCTGCTCACCCGACCAGATCAGCCCGCTGAACAGCTCCGGATGCTCCTTGTCCTTCAGGCGCTCTCCCCGCCCCTGCTTCACCACAGCGATGAACTGGCGATGAGTGGTGTCCAGCACCCCCTGCCAGAACGCCGTCTCTTCAGGCTTTTGCGGCGAGAACGGGTCGAGGAAGGCCTTATGCTCACCAGCGGTGTAGGTGCGACGCTCAACACCCAGCTTGTCCATGGCGCCGACGAAGCCGTAACCGGCGGCAGTCACGCCAATGGACCCAACCAGACTGGCCTTGTCGGCGTAGATCTCGTCGGCGGCACTGGCGATGTAATAGGCACCGGATGCGCCGAGATCAGTGATCACCGCATACAACTTGATGGCCGGATATTCGCCACGCAGACGACGGATCTCGTCATAGACGTAGCCCGCCTGTACCGGACTGCCACCCGGGCTGTTGATGCGCATCACCACAGCCTTGGTCTTCGAGTCCTTGAACGCCTCGCGCAGGCTCTTGACGATATTGTCGGCACTGGCCGGCTCCTGATCGGCGATCACGCCGCGCACTTCGACCAGTGCCGTGTGGTTACCGCTGCGCGAAGCCGCCTTGTCCACATCCATCAATGGCGTGAACAAGGCCAGCATGCCAAACAGATAGACGAAGGTCAGCAGCTTGAAAAAGATGCCCCAACGCCGCGCACGACGCTGCTCCTGGACACCCGCCAGCAGCGTCTTCTCCAGCAGCTTCCAGCTTTTGCGCTCTTCATTGTCTTCAGGCTCAGGCGCCTTCCATTCGTCAGCCATGCTCACCTACCTTGGAAATTGGATAGCGCGCGGCCGGCCAGCCATTCGCGCAACTGGGAAAAATGCTCGATGCACACCTGCGGCCCGAAGTCGGCCAAAGCCCGCAGGGACATGGCCCCATAGCCGACCGCCACCGAGTGCATGCCCGCATTGCTGGCCATCTGCAGATCGAACGCCGAATCTCCGACCATCAATGCCCGCCCGGGTTCGACCTGGCAATGGGCAAGGATCTCTTCGAGCATCAGCGGGTGCGGCTTGCCCCGCGTTTCGTCAGCGGCGCGGGTGATGTCGAAGTACCCCTCCCAGCCATTGGCCTTGAGCACTCGATCCAGCCCGCGGCGCGCCTTGCCAGTGGCGACCGCCAGACGATACCCCTCGCGACGGAAGGCATCCAGCGACTCGACCACACCGTCGAACAGCGGCGACGGCTGCTGATCCAAGGCCATGTAGACATCGGCGTAGTGCTGCCGGAACGACTCGACCTGCCGCGACTCCAGATGCGGATAAAGCGTGGAAATGGCCTCCGCCAACGCCAACCCGATGATGCCCTTGATCGCCTCGTCAGCGCTCGGCGCTTCGCCGGCACGCTCGGCCGCCAGGTTCATGGCCTCGACAATACGCCCGATGGAGTCGGCCAGGGTGCCATCCCAATCGAAGATCAGCAGTTCGTAGTGTTTTTTCATCCAGGTCAGGTCGCGCTCAGGCGCTCCACGGTCTTGGCCCACACCTCGTCGACCGGCGCCTCGAGCTTGAGCTCGCCACCATCAGGCAGCGGCACGGTCAGCTGGTAGGCATGCAGGAACAGACGCTTGCCACCGAGCTCGCGAATCTCGCGACTGAAATCCTCATCACCATACTTGCTGTCGCCGGCGATCATGTGCCCGGCATGCAGCGTATGCACGCGAATCTGATGGGTGCGCCCCGTGATCGGACGCGCCTCGACGATAGTGGCGAACTCACCGAAACGGCGCAGCACGCGGAACATCGTCAACGCCTCCTTGCCTTCGTCATTTACCTCGACCATGCGCTCGCCAGAACGCAGATTGCTCTTTTGCAACGGCGCATTGACTTGCTTCTTCGAAGTGGGCCAATGCCCCCGCACCAACGCCATGTAGCGCTTGTCGACACCATCACCCCGCAGCGCGGCATGCAGGTGGCGCAGCATGCTGCGCTTCTTGGCGATCATCAGCAGGCCCGAGGTATCACGGTCCAGGCGGTGTACCAGCTCCAGCTCCTTGGCGTCCGGGCGCAGCTGACGCAGCGCCTCGATCACACCGAAGCTCAGGCCACTGCCACCGTGCACGGCGATGCCGGCCGGCTTGTTCATCACGATCAGCGCCTTGTCCTCATAGACAATCGCGGCTTCCAGGCGCTGCAGCAGCCCCTGGGCCACCGGCGCCGGCTCGTCGCGCTCCGGCAGGCGGACAGGCGGCACCCGCACGATGTCGCCCGCCTGAAGCTTGTACTCAGGCTTGATCCGGCCCTTGTTGACCCGAACCTCACCCTTGCGCAGGATGCGGTAGACCAGCGTCTTGGGCACGCCCTTGAGGGCCGTGATGAGGAAATTGTCGATGCGTTGGCCGGCAAGCTCCGGCGCGACTTCGATCAGCTGAACGCCGGAAGTCGGAGGGGTATTGGTCGTCATGGCGGGATCATAACAATTTTTTATGGAATTGAAGCACTTAATCATTGCTGCTATAGTCGCGAACGCCGCCAAAAGCGGCAGGCCAGCGGCACCAGGCTCTTCGCCGGCCCTGACCATCGCAGTTCCCGAGGACGCGAGGCCGTCCTACGGCGCGTTCGCCAGTTTAACGAATTGCCTGGAATCGCCACCAGCGCTGTGTAGAGAAGACCGAAAAAAAACGACAAGTGCGGTGTTTCACCTGCTTACCCGCTTCTTTTTCGCCGTACCTCTGCCCGCCACCGTCGTTTCCGCGCATTTGGGCGAATGCTTCGGAAATACCTGCCTTGGATATGTTATGGCGCCAGCCCGGCATCCGGGCTGGCGAAAAATGCAACCCGTTGCGGATTCAGCGCGCGGCAGCACCGAATTTTCAGGGATACGTGCAGGGTGGAGATGCACAGCCCTCGGACCGTGTGGCACCGCGTCCCCCACCGCCCCAGTGATCGGGCGACGGACGGACAAGGTCCTGAACAGACGCCCTTGCGGCGTCCACGGACGACCGGTTGATTCCTCCTCCTGACTGAGTGCACCAGGCCCGTTCGATTGATTCGGATAACATTCGAAAAGCTCGACGGGTCTTTTGGCACCGCAAAACAGGACGCGTCGTCGCGACCACGGCAGGCTGGGCAACCGGCTGGTGCCGAACGTCGCCAGACACGGGGGTGGCCCGCCACCCTTTGCGCACCTTGGCACCGATCATGAAAAATCGCGTGTGCCGAACGCCGTTTCCGGCAGCCCGGAAACCGACGGTACAACATGAAAAGAATGCTGATTAACGCGACTCAACCCGAAGAGTTGCGTGTAGCCCTGGTGGACGGCCAACGCCTCTACGACCTGGACATCGAGTCCGGTGCCCGTGAGCAGAAGAAGGCCAACATCTACAAAGGCAAGATCACCCGGATCGAGCCCAGCCTTGAAGCCGCCTTCGTCGACTTCGGCTCCGAACGTCACGGCTTCCTGCCGCTGAAGGAAATCTCCCGCGAATACTTCAAGAAGACCCCCGAAGGCCGGGTCAACATCAAGGAAGTACTGAGCGAAGGCCAGGAAGTCATCGTCCAGGTCGAGAAGGAAGAGCGCGGCAACAAAGGCGCCGCCCTGACCACCTTCATCAGCCTGGCCGGCCGCTACCTGGTGCTGATGCCCAACAACCCGCGCGCCGGCGGCATCTCCCGCCGCATCGAAGGCGAAGAACGCAACGAACTGCGTGAAGCGCTGAACGGCCTGACCGTTCCGGGCGACATGGGCCTGATCGTGCGCACCGCGGGCCTGGGCCGCAGCAGCGAAGAAATGCAGTGGGACCTCGACTACCTGCTGCAGCTGTGGACCGCCATCAAGGAAGCCTCGCAAGACCGCGTCGCGCCGTTCCTGATCTACCAGGAAAGCAACGTCATCATCCGCGCCATCCGCGACTACCTGCGCCAGGACATCGGCGAAGTGCTGATCGACAGCATCGACGCCCAGGAAGAAGCCCTGACCTTCATCCGCCAGGTGATGCCGCAGTACGCCAGCAAGGTCAAGCTGTACGAAGACAGCGTGCCGCTGTTCAACCGCTTCCAGATCGAAAGCCAGATCGAGACCGCCTTCCAGCGTGTGGTCGACCTGCCGTCCGGCGGCTCGATCGTCATCGACCCGACCGAAGCCCTGGTCTCCATCGACATCAACTCGGCGCGCGCCACCAAAGGCAGCGACATCGAGGAAACCGCGCTGCAGACCAACCTGGAAGCGGCCGAAGAGATCGCCCGTCAGTTGCGCCTGCGCGACATCGGCGGCCTGATCGTCATCGACTTCATCGACATGACCCCGGCCAAGAACCAGCGCGCCGTCGAAGAGCGTGTGCGTGAATGCCTGGAAGCCGACCGCGCCCGTGTGCAGGTTGGCCGCATTTCGCGCTTCGGCCTGCTGGAGATGTCCCGCCAGCGCCTGCGCCCATCGCTGGGTGAAAGCAGCGGCATCGTCTGCCCGCGCTGCTCTGGCACCGGCATCATCCGTGACGTCGAGTCGCTGTCTCTGGCCATTCTGCGCCTGATCGAAGAAGAAGCCCTGAAGGACCGCACCGCCGAAGTGCGCGCCCAGGTACCGATCCCGGTGGCTGCCTTCCTGCTCAACGAGAAGCGCAACTCGATCACCAAGATCGAACTGCGCACTCGCGCGCGCATCATCATCCTGCCGAACGATCACCTGGAAACCCCGCACTTCGAAGTCCAGCGCCTGCGCGACGACAACCCGGACGTGCTGAGCAGCCAGTCGAGCTACGAGATCGCCTCGACCGAGACAGAAGAAGCCCCGCAACCGACCGCCACCCGCACCCTGGTTCGCCAGGAAGCCGCGGTCAAGACCGCCCCGGCACGCGCCAACGCCCCGGCACCGGCCGCCACTGAAGAGCCAGCCGCACCCGCCGCGCCCGTACAGAGCGCCCCGGAGCCAAGCCTGTTCAAGGGCCTGGTCAAGTCGCTGGTCAGCCTGTTCGCCGGCAAGGAAGAACCTGCCGCCGCACCGGCCGTGAGCACTGAGAAACCGGCCACCGAGCGCTCGTCGCGCAACGAAGAGCGTCGCAACGGTCGCCAGCAGAGCCGCAACCGTGGCGGCCGTCGAGATGAAGAACGCAAGCCGCGTGAAGAACGTAGCGAGCGTACCCCACGTGAAGAGCGTCAACCTCGCGAGGAGCGTGCCCCACGCGAAGAACGTGCTCCGCGTGAAGAGCGCCAGCCTCGCCAGCCTCGCGAAGACCGTCGCGGCAACCGCGAAGAGCGAGTACGCGAACTGCGCGAGCCACTGGATGCCGCACCTGCCGCCCGTGAAGAGCGTCAGCCACGTGAAGAACGCGCACCGCGTGAAGAGCGTGCACCTCGCGAAGAGCGCACCCCACGTGAAGAACGCGCACCTCGCGAAGAGCGCGCCCCACGTGAAGAACGCGCACCTCGCGAAGAGCGTGCCCCACGTGAAGAACGCGCACCTCGTGAAGAGCGTGCCCCACGTGAAGAACGCGCACCTCGTGAAGAGCGCGCCCCACGTGAAGAACGCGCACCTCGTGAAGAGCGTCAGCCACGTCCGCCACGCGAAGAGCGCCAGCTGCGTCCTGACGAACAGGTAGCCGAACAGGCCGCCGAGCTGACCGAAGAGCAACTGCCGAACGAAGAACTGCTGCAGGACGAGCAGGAAGGCGCCGATGGCGAGCGTCCACGCCGTCGTTCCCGTGGTCAGCGTCGTCGCAGCAATCGTCGCGAGCGTCAGCGCAATGCCAATGGCGAGCTGATCGATGGCGATGAAGACAGCAGCGAAGAGCAGCCACAGCAGCACCAGGCCACCGAGCTGGGTGCCGAACTGGCCGCCGGTATCGCCGTCACTGCCGCCGTTGCCACCAGCAACATCAGCACTGGCGCCGAAGTCGAAGCCAACCAGCAGGCCGAACGCGCCAACGCGGCTGTGACCGAGACCCAGGTGGAAATTGCCGAGGTTGTCGCCGAGCAGGTCAGCATCGCCCCCGTGGTGGAACAGCCTGTCAGCGAACCGGCCGTTGCCGTAGAGCCGAGCATCGAGCCCGTGGTTGAAGCGGCACCACAGCCGGTGGTCGAGGCAGCCGTTGAGCAGCCTGTCGCCGTCGTTGAAGCCGCTGTCGAATCGGCACCGGTCGAGCAAGCTCCAGTAGTGGAAGCTGGCGAGATCGAAAAAGCGCCGGTCGTAGAGGCTCCGGTTGCCGAACAACCTGCTCCGCAAGTCGAGGCCAAGCCTGCCGAAGTGCAAGCTGAAGTGGTCGAAACCGCAGCTGCCGAGCCAGTACCCGTCGTCGCCGAAAAGGCGCCGGTCGAGGACGTAGCCGCGCCGGTCGAACCCTCCACCATCATGCTGCCGAACGGCCGTGCGCCGAACGACCCGCGTGAAGTGCGTCGCCGCAAGCGTGAAGCCGAGGCTGCTGCAGCCCTGGCTGCCGCCCAGGCCGCACCGGCAGAAGCCCTGGAAACCGCTGACGAGCACAAGCCTCATCACGGTTGATAGCAACGGCTGAATGAAAAAGCCCCGCCAGTGCGAACTGGCGGGGCTTTTTCTTTGCCGCTGACTTTACGTAAATCTTTAGTCTGGTTCGCCAGCAAGGCTGGCTCCTACGAGACCAGGGCAGGCCACGAGCCCTGTAGGAGCCGGCCTTGCCGGCGAAGCAGGCGATGCGGTGCCCGCGATAGGGTCAGTACAGGTTCGGCTCCATCTCCAGCGCCACCCCGAACCGCTCGAGGATATCCGCCTGGATCTTCTGCGCCAGCGCGTGCATCTGCGCCCCGCTCGCCTGACCGTAATTCACCAGCACCAGCGATTGCAGCCGGTGTACACCTGCATCACCCTCGCGATAACCCTTCCAGCCCGCCTGCTCGATCAACCAGCCCGCCGCCAGCTTCACCTGGCTATCGGCCTGTGGATAAGCCACTACGCCTGGATGCCCGGCACGGATACGCTCGACCAATGCCGCCGGTACCACGGGGTTCTTGAAGAAGCTACCGGCGTTCCCCAGCTCGGCCGGATCCGGCAGCTTCTCCCGACGAATACTGCAAATAGCGTCGCTGATCGCCTGGGCGGTGGGTCGCTCAACGCCCTGCTCCGCCAGACGCTGACGCACTGGACCATAGTCCAGATGGGCCTGCAGCGTACGGCTCAAGACAAAGCGCACACGCAGGATCAGCCAACGCCCCGGGTTACGCTTGAACACACTGTCACGATAGCCAAATGCGCACTCCGGCAAAGAGAAATCGCGCAATTCGCCCGTCTCACGATCCAGAGCGGTCAGCCCGGCGAACACGTCCTTGATCTCCACGCCATAGGCCCCGACGTTCTGCATCGGCGCGGCGCCGACGGTGCCGGGAATCAGGCTGAGGTTCTCCAGGCCACACAAGCCTTGCTCCAGGCTCCATTGCACGAACGGATGCCAGGGCTCACCGGCCTCGGCCTCCACCACCACCCGCCCACCATCATCTTCGAGCAGGCGCCGGCCACGACTGGCCATGTGCAGCACCAGGGCATCAATGTCACGGGTCAGCAGCAGGTTGCTGCCACCGCCGATCACCAGCACCGGCACCTGCCGCTCGGTGGCCTGGGCCAGGGCCCGGCGGGCTTCGTCGTCATCATGGGCCTGGGTGAAGTAGCGGGCACTGACATCGATACCGAACGTGTTGTAGGGCTTGAGCGAAACCTGCTCCTGCCAATGCGCCGTCATAACCGCCCCTTGATTTCCACGACCAGCTCACGACAAGCCGCCTCGATCAGGTCCAGGACCTGCTCGAAACCTTCCGCACCGCCGTAGTAAGGGTCCGGCACCTCGTCCAGGGCCGCGCCATAGCGGCGCAGGAACAGGTCAAGCTCACCCTTGGCGTTATGCGGGCGCAATACCTGCAGGTTACGCAAGTTGCTTTTGTCCATGGCCAGCACCAGGTCGTACTCACCAAAGTGCTCGGCCTTGACCTGCTGGGCACGCTGGCGCGACAGATCGTAACCACGCGCCAGGGCAGCCTTGCAAGTACGGCTGTCAGGGGCCTTGCCCACGTGCCAGTCGCCAGTACCGGCCGACGCCACCTGGACGACATCAGCCAGCCCCGCAGCTTCCAGTTGATGGCGCAGCACGCCCTCGGCGGTGGGCGAACGGCAGATATTGCCGAGGCAGACGAACAGGACGCGCATCAGGCCTCCAGCAAGCGCCGCACGCGCTCCAGGTCTTCAGGGGTATCCACACCCACTGCCGGTGCCTCGATGGCGTCGGCGACATGGATGCGCACGCCGTGCCACAGGGCACGCAATTGCTCCAGCGACTCGGTCTGCTCCAACCAGCACGGGCCCCAGGCGACGAAGTCCTGGAGGAAGCCCACGCGGTAGGCATACATGCCGATATGGCGACGGTACGGCACGCCAGCAGGCAACTGGCTGCGATCCTTGGCGAAGGCGTCCCGGGCCCAGGGCAGGGGTGCGCGACTGAAGGTCAGCGCCAGGCCATGCTTGTCGCTGACCACTTTCACCGCGTTGGGGTTGAAAATGGTTTCCGGCACATGGATCGGCTCGGCCAGGGTGGCGATGCCGGCTTCCGGATGCTCCGCCAGGTTGGCAGCCACCTGATCGATGATCACCGGCGGAATCAGCGGCTCGTCGCCCTGCACGTTGACCACGATGGCGTCGGGCGCCAGCCCCAGCTGGGCGGCGACCTCGGCCAGGCGATCAGTGCCCGACTCATGATCGGCGCGGGTCAACAGCACTTCAGCACCAAACGCCTGGCAGGCCTCGACGATGCTGGCGTCGTCCGTGGCAATCACCACGCGGCTGGCGCCGCTTTTACGCGCCTGCTCCCACACATGCTGGACCATCGGCTTGCCGGCGATCGGCAGCAACGGCTTGCCCGGCAGGCGCGTTGAGCGCAGCCGGGCGGGGATTACCACGGTGAAGTCCAGGCTCATTTGTCCAGGCGCTCTTCATCGGTCAGGGTACGTGCTTCGCTTTCCAGCATCACCGGGATGCCGTCGCGGATCGGGTAGGCCAGGCCCGCGCCCTTGCTGATCAGCTCGGTCTTGTCGGCGCTGAGCTTGAGCGGGCCCTTGGTGATCGGGCAGGCCAGGATGTCGAGCAGTTTGGTGTCCATGGAAGCTTCCTTGAGACGGAAATTGAAAAATGGCTCAGGGCCAGGGGCGGCCGGGCAACAAGCGATCGAGCTGGCTGTCGAACCAGCTGGAGAACGCCTGCGAAGGCACGGCGTCGACCGCCAGGTACCACCAGTCATCGGCGGCAAAAGGCCGGCATTTCACCGCGTCCTTCTCGGTCATCACCAGCGGCAGCGGCGGGCTGAACGACAACACCTCACGGCTGTAGGGCGCATGGTCGGCGAAGGGATGCGGCACCGGCTGCCAGTTTAGCCCCAGCAGGGTGTTGAAGAAACGTTGCGGATTACCGATGCCGGCCACGGCGTGAAGCGCCTGGCCAGCGGGAAACAGGTCGAGTTCGCGGCGTTCACCGCTGCGCAGGTTGATCAACGCGCAGGGCTGCAGGCGGAACGAGAAACCCGCGTCACGATCAGCCTCCGCGCCATTGAACAGCACCGCATCAGCCTCATCCAGCCGCTCGGCCGGCTCACGCAGCGGGCCGGCCGGCAGGCAGCGGCGGTTGCCCAGGCCGCGGGCGGCATCGATCAGCACCAGCTCCAAGTCACGGGCCAGACGGTAGTGCTGCATGCCGTCGTCGCAAAGGATCAGATCAAGGGCATCGCTGGCCAACAAGGCCTGCACGGCGCGGGAACGATCGGGATCGATGACCAGTGGCACACCGGTACGCTGGACGATCAGCAAGGGCTCGTCACCGGCCTGTTCGGCAGCCTGGTCAGCCTGGACACGCCAGGGGTACTGCGGTGGCTTGGCGCCATAGCCACGGCTGACCACGCCGACCTTGAGCCCCTGTCGGCGACAGTGTTCGATCAGCCAGAGAATCATCGGGGTCTTGCCGGTGCCGCCAACGGTGATGTTGCCGACGACGATCACCGGCACCGGCGCACGGTAGCTGGCGCTTTCGCCACTGAGAAAACGCGCGCGTTTGCGCGTCACCACGCGGCGGTACAGCGCCTCCAGCGGGCGCAACAGGGCGAGCGCGGGGTGCCCGGCATACCAGGCGGCCAGCAGGCGATCGGCGAAGGCCATCAGGGCTGGCCCTGCGCGGCCTCGACGGTGGTCATGCGCAACTTGCTGAAGCCGAGCTTGCCGGCCGCGTCCATTGCGGTGATCACAGCCTGGTGCGGAGTCTTGCCGTCAGCGCTGATGGCCAGCGGCAGCGTGATGTCACCGCCGGATTCCTTCTCGATGGCCTCGGTCAGGGTATCCAGGTCGCTCTTTGGTAGCAGGTGGTTGTTCACCGAGTACACGCCATCGGCGCTGATGGAAATTTCCACCAGCTTGCCCTGGTCCGCCGGCGCCTGCTCGGCACTGGCGGCCTCGGGCAGTTCGACGCGCAGTTGCGTCTCGCGGGTGAAGGTGGTGGTGACCACGAAGAACAGCAGCAACACGAACACCACGTCGATCAACGACGCCAAGTTGATGTCGACGTTCTCGCGCTGGCGATTGCGCCGGAACTTCACGCCTTGCCTCCGGCCACTTCCACTTCGCGGTCGCCCTGCAGCACCTCGACCAGCTTGATCGCTTCCTGCTCCATACCCACCACCAGCTCATCGATACGGCGCAGCAGGAAACGATGGAAGAACACCGCCGGGATACCGACCATCAGGCCTGCCGCGGTGGTGACCAGGGCCTTGGAGATACCACCGGCCAGCACTGCGGCGTTGGCAGTCATCTGCGAGCCCATGAAGGCACTGAAGATGTCGATCATGCCCAGCACGGTACCCAGCAGGCCCAGCAACGGGGCCATGGCGGCGATGGTGCCAAGGGTGCTGATGTAGCGTTCCAGCTCGTGGATGACCCGCGAGGCGGCCTCCTCGATGCACTCTTTCATGATCTCGCGGCCGTGGCGCGAGTTGGCCAGGCCCGCAGCCAGGATCTCGCCCAGCGGCGAGTCGGCGCGCAGGGCCTTGAGCTTGTCACTGGTGAGTTGCTTGTCCTTGATCCACATCCACACCTGGCCCAGCAGGTGCGGCGGGGTGACACGGCTGGCGCGCAAGGTCCACAGGCGCTCGACGACGATCGCCATGGCGGCGATGGAACTCAGGATGATCGGCAGCATCATCCAACCACCGGACTTGACCAATTCCCACACAGTAAGCATCCCCTCGGAAAAAGGCCGCCACTCTACCATAGGCAAGCCGAGGGCTCATCTGCCGGAGGTCAGGGAAACTTTCGCGGCCCTCTTCGCCGGCAAGGCCGGCTCCTACGGAAGCGCTCGATCCCTGTAGGAGCCGGCCTTGCCGGCGAAGAGGCCGACAGGTTCACCGCCAGAATCTGCGTTGCCCACGCATGCCCTCAACCCCTCCATGGCTACCCAGCCTTAGCCGCAAGGCCCCCTCGACCGCCGTGTCATGCACCATCACCCCATGCCGATGATACCGCTCGATCACCTGCGCATGAGGATGCCCAAACCCATTGTGCCGCCCACGTGAAATCATCACCCCGCGCGGCGCGGTGGCCTTGACGAACGGCTCGGTGGACGACGTGCGGCTGCCATGATGCGGCGCCTGAAGCCAGTCGAGCCGATGCTCGTCGTGGGCCGCCAGCCAGGCCCGCTCCGCGCCCCCTTCCATATCACCCGCCAGCAGCAGCCGTTCGCCATTGGCTTCCACCCGCAGCACGCAGGAGCGCTCATTGCTGGAGCGGCCCTGCGGCCAGTGCCAGAGCGAAAACGTCACACCATCCCACTGCCAGCGTTCGCCACTGTTACACAACTGCGCCCCATCCAGCCCGGCGACCTCTCCCGCCAGCACCCGGCTGACCGGCAACCCGCGACGAACGGCCGCCGCACCGCCGGCATGGTCGGCATGACCATGGCTGATCAGCATCACATCGAGGTTTTTCACCCCAAGCTTACGCAAGGTAGGCAGCACCACGCTTTCGCCCAGATCGCTGTCGCCCCGCGCGGGCCCTGCGTCGTACAGCAAACTGTGATGGCGGGTGCGCAGCAACACCGCCAGGCCCTGGCCGACGTCCAGTTGCCAGACGTCCACCTGCCCGTGGGGCATCTGCTCTCGCGGCGCCCATATCGCCAGCAACATGACCGCGCCCGGCATGCGCAGTGGCACGCCGCGAGGCAAAAGCACAAGAACCGCCCCCAGGCACACCAGCAGCCAGGCCCACACGGGCAATGGCTCAGGCAGCCAGGCTGGCTGCTGCTCGGCAACGAGCGCCAACGATGCAAACAGACCGTCCAGCGACAGGCCCGCCAACCACAACATCCCCTCCCCCACGCCCGGCACCGGCAACAACGCTGCCCCCAGCAATGCCAGCGGCAGCACCCCCAGGCTGATCCACGGCACCGCCAGCAAATTGGCCAGCGGTGCTGTCAGGCTGACCGGCAACCCCAGCGCCAGCAGCACCGGCAACAGGCCCACGGCAATCACCCACTGCGCACGAGTCCAGGCCTGCCAGGGGCGCCATGCGCCCAGCCGGGCGGAAAAACACAGCACCAGCACGGCGACGGCGGCGAACGACAGCCAGAACCCCGGCAGCAGGCTGGCCAGCGGCTCGACCAGCAGCACACCGAGCAGCGCCAGCAACAGCGGCGTGACGGCGCCCAGATGACGAAAGCGCAGGCGCCAGAGCAACACCACCGCCAGCATCAGGCAAGCACGCTGCACTGGTACGCCAAACCCCGCCAGCCAGCCGTAGGCCAACGCCGCACCGATGGCCAGGCCGCACGCCCACGGCAGCCATGGCCATCGATGAGGCCACCAACCCAGCCGTGCCAGCCCCGCCACCAAGCCATACACCAGCCCGGCCAGCAACCCGATGTGCTGCCCGGAGATCACCAGCAGGTGCACCGTGCCGGTAGCCTGCAAGACTTGCCAGTCCTGCCGCGCCAGCCCCGCGCCATCGCCCAGCAGCAAAGCCGCAAGGGCCGCCTCGCGCCCGCGAGCCTCCACCGCCAGCAAGCGTTGGCGCAGGCCATCGCGCCAGTCGACCACCGCCTCGCCAATTCGCTCGCCTGCCTTGACGGTGCCTGTTGCGCCGACTCGCCGCGCCAACAGCATGGCCTCGCGATCCGGCCCGTGGGGATTGAGCAAGCCACTGGGTTGGCGCAGATTGACTGCCAGCCGCCAGCGCTCGCCCGCCCGCAACTCTGGCCCTTCGAACCAGCTCAACTGCACACGTTGCGGCAAGTGCGCCCGGCGGGACCCAGGCTGCTCCAGCTCGAAACGCACGCTGCGTTGGCCACGGGCGGGCAAACCCACCACCCTCCCCTCCAGCCACAACGTCCGGCCATCCAGTTCAGCAGACAAGCGATCATCCAAGGCCCGCTGCGCCGACCAGCCTGCATGACAGGCGCCCAGCACGAAACACCCCAGCCACCACAAGCGCGTGGGCAGGCAGACCAAGGCAAATATCAACAGGACCAGCAGCCAGCCGACCGATGGCAAAGCAGGCAAAAAGCGCAGGCACAACAGCCCGAGTATCAGCGCAAGCATCCCTGTGCGCATGAGATAGAGCTCCAGAAGCGAAATGGCCTCTGAGGCTTAGCTGATCAGGGGGAAATGCTTGCTCAACAATTGTCACAAACTCTGAACGAGGCTGCGCTTGAATAAAGGCATACTGACGCCCTTCAACCCTGCCGGGAGCCCACATGCCGCGCCGTCTGTTCAAACGCTACATGCCGGACCCGACCAGCATCCGGGAACACAAGTCGTTACGCTTCTTCGGCAAACTGCTGCACGACCCCAACCTCTGGCACCTGAACCGCCACTCGGTGGCGCGGGCCATGGGTGTCGGCCTGTTCGCTGCACTGATTCCTATCCCCATGCAGATGCTGCTGGCCGCCGCCCTGGCGATTCCGGTGCGCGGCAACCTGCCAATCGCGGTCAGCCTGGTGTGGCTGACCAACCCGCTGACCATGCCCCCGGTATTCTTCGTCACCTACATGACCGGTGCCTGGCTGATGCAGGTACCGCCACGCACCTTGCCCGAGGAAATCACCGTCGACTGGGTGACCGACCAGCTGGCGACGATCTGGCAGCCGTTCCTGCTGGGCTCGGTGGTATGCGGGGTGGTGCTCGGCGTGCTCGCCTACTTCACCACCATGGGCTATTGGCGCTGGTGGGTGGGCCGGCAGTGGCGCCGGCGCCAGTGTCGCTGCCTACGCACGCATGCCGCGACCGCTGACCAGCAGGCGGACGCACAGCACATAGAGCAACGCGGTGGCCACCAGCATGAAGCTGATCGCCGTACCAATGCTGATATCCGACACCCCTAGGATGCCGTAGCGGAACGAGTTGACCATGTGCAGCACCGGGTTGGCCAGCGACACGGTCTGCCAGAACGGCGGCAGCAGGTTGATCGAGTAGAACACCCCACCGAGGTAGGTCAGCGGCGTCAGCACGAAGGTCGGAATGATCGAGATATCGTCGAAATTGCGCGCGAACACCGCATTGACGAAGCCCAGCAACGAGAAAATGGTCGCGGTCAGCAGTACCACGACGATGGTCACGCCCAGGTGATGCACCTGCAGGTGGGTGAAGAACAGCGACAGGATGGTCACGATCACCCCCACCGCCAGCCCGCGCAGCACACCACCCAGCACATAGCCGACCAGGATGGTGTGCGGCGACACCGGCGACACCATCAGCTCTTCGATTGAGCGCTGGAACTTGCTGCCAAAGAAGCTCGACACCACATTGCCGTAGGAGTTGGTGATCACCGACATCATGATCAGCCCCGGCACGATGTACTCCATGTAGGTGAAGCCACCCATGTCGCCGATCTGCCGCCCGATCAGGTTGCCGAAGATCACGAAGTACAGGACCATGGTGATCGCCGGGGGCAGCAGGGTCTGCGGCCAGATACGCAAGAAGCGCCGCACTTCGCGGTAGACGATGGTGTTCAGGGCAACCCAGTTGGTGCGCAGTTCCACACTCATACGGCCACCTTCGACAGGTTCTTTTCCACCAGGGACACGAACAGCTCCTCGAGTCGATTGGTCTTGTTGCGCAGGCTTTGTACCTCGATGTTCTTCAAGGCCAGTTGGCCGAACAACGCGGTGATGCCGATATCCTTCTCCACCTGCACCTCCAGCGTGTGCGGGGTGATCAGCCGGCACGGGTAGCCGTGCAGTTCAGGCGCCGCCGGCAGGTCGTGCTTGAGGTCGAGCACGAAGGTCTCGACATGCAGCTTGCCCAGCAACTGGCGCATGCTGGTGTTCTCGACGATGGTGCCGTGGTCGATGATGCCGATGTTGCGGCACAGCTGCTCGGCCTCTTCCAGATAATGGGTGGTGAGGATGATGGTGATGCCCTTCTGGTTGAGCTCGGTGAGGAAGCTCCACATCGAACGGCGCAGCTCGATATCCACCCCTGCAGTCGGTTCGTCGAGGATCAGCAGGCGCGGTTCGTGGATCAGCGCCCGGGCGATCATCAACCGGCGCTTCATGCCGCCGGACAGCGAGCGCGACTGCACGTCACGCTTGTCCCACAACCCCAGTTGCGTCAGGTACTGCTCGGCGCGCTCCTTGGCCAGCTTGGGCGGGATGCCGTAGTAGCCGGCCTGGGTGACGACGATGTCGAAGGTCTTCTCGAACTGGTTGAAGTTGAACTCCTGGGGCACCACGCCCAGGCAGCGCTTGAGCGCGGACGGCTCGCGGTCCAGGTCGTGGCCGAACACGTTGACCGTGCCGCTGGTCTTGTTCACCAGGGTCGAGAGGATGCCGATGGTGGTGGACTTGCCGGCGCCGTTGGGGCCGAGCAAGGCGAAGAAGTCGCCTTCGGAAACGTCCAGGTCGATGCCCTTGAGGGCCTGGAAACCGTTGCCGTAGGTCTTGGTCAGCTGTCGGATGGACAGGGCGGAACTCATGGCGGGTCAGGTACCGAGAAAAGGGTTCAGGGCACGCCAGGTCAAGTCACTGGCGCAGTGAGTGCGGTCATGGTGCAAGGGCTGGCCGCACAAGTACAGTCACATCTATTGATAATGACTATCGAAGTGGCCTCACGTCAGGGCGGTCATCACCGCGGCCTGGTAGGCCGGGCGCTGTTTCAGGCGCTCATACCAGGCTTCAAGGTGGTACATGGCCGGGCGTTCGATGGGCATTTCGAACCAGGCGTAGGCGAAACTGCCCAGCGGGATGTCACCCATGCCAATCTGCTCGCCGGAGAGGTAGGGTTGCTTGCTCAAGGTCTCGTCAGCAATCGACAACAGCTCGGCGCATTGCTTGTGCGCGGCGTTGATCGCCACCCAGTCGCGTTGCTCCTCGGGGGTGCGCAGCAGGCCCCAGAACAGCGGGCGGAACGGGCCGGCGAAGGATGAGGTGGTCCAGTCCATCCACTTGTCCGCCAGAGCGCGCTGGCGTGGGTCGTCGAGGTACCAGCCTTGCGCCTGACCGTATTCGGCACAGAGGTAGCGCACGATGGTGTTGGACTCCCACAGCACCAGGTCGCCGTCTTCGAGCATGGGCACCAGGCCGTTGGGGTTGAGGGCGCGGTAGTGGGGTTCGTTGACCACACCGAAGGCACCGCCAGCGTCGATGGACTCGAAGTCCAGACCCAGTTCGTGGGCGATCCACAGCGCCTTGCGCACATTGCTCGAATTCTTGCGGCCCCAGATCTTCAGCATGGCAACGTCCTTATGAATGCGGGAGGGGAACAGTCTACCCCAAGCGTTCGGCGGTGCCAGTGAAAGCGGGGTTCTATCCTGAGACCTGTTCGCCGGCAAGCCGGCTCCTACACGGCTTGCGCAAAACC
>NZ_JAMSHW010000054.1:0-16970 GCF_023757525.1 Pseudomonas sp. MWU13-3659
CCTCAGCCGCGAAACAGGTAACGCACAACCTGGCACCGGCTTCTCCGGTGTTCGCGGCTGAAGCCGCTCCTACAGGCGCTCCCCCTCCAGCCAATCCACGAACCGCTGAATCAACGCCCCGCGCCGTTTGCGTGGCGGCAACACTACGTAATACCCACGTTCCGACCGCAAACTGCCTTCCATCGGCCGACACAGCAGCCCTTGCTCGACCAGCCCATCGACCAGGTGCGCCCAGCCGATGGCCACCCCTTGCCCGGCAATCGCAGCCTGAATCAGCAGCGTGTAGTTATCGAATCGCAGTTGCCCGGACGAAGGAGGGCTGTCCACACCAAGACCACGAAACACTCCCGCCCAATCGAACCAACGACTGGCCTGCTCGCCCTTCAGGTGCAGCAACGGCAATCGTTGCAAAGCCACGGCTGACAAGGGTTTGCCATGAGTCAGCCGTGGGCTGCAGACCGGGAAAACCTCCTCGTCGAACAACCAGCGACTCTCACCCTGGTGAAATCTCCCATCGCCAAACAGCACCGCCACATCGATGTCCGGGCGCAGCATCCCCTGGCTGCGCTCGCCGGTCACCAGGCTCACATCCACCTGTGGATTGGCCTTGTGAAAGCGCTGCAAGCGCGGCATTAGCCAGAACGCGGCAAAGGCGAAGTCGGTGGCTACCTGCAACACCTCGCGCTGCCCACGGCCACTGGCCTGAGCAACACCCTCGTCCATGGCCTGCAACCCTTGATGCACCTGTTCGAACAACAACTGGCCCGCTTCGGTCAGCTGGATGCCGCGGTAGATACGGTCGAACAACCGCGCCCCCAGCTGCGCCTCCAGGCGCTTCACCTGCTGGCTCACCGCCGGCTGCGTGGTGCCCAGCTCCACGGCGGCAGCGGTAAAGCCACGCAGACGTGCGGCGGCCTCAAACACACGCAGTGCATCGAGGGACAGGTCGCAAAGGTGCTCAAACATAAGCCTGGCTAATCCCAGTCATTGCCCGGCGTGGGCTTTACCCACGTTATCCACGGCACCATGCTGGATTGCAAGCGTTCACCATAATCCTCGACGATGGAAGGGCACCATGAAGCAACCCAACATCCTGTTCATCATGGCCGACCAGATGGCCGCGCCGCTGCTGCCGATCTACACCCCGTCGCCGATCAGGATGCCCAACCTGGCGCGCCTCGCCGAGCAGGCCGTGGTGTTCGATTCCGCCTACTGCAACAGCCCGCTGTGTGCGCCCTCGCGCTTCACCCTGGTCAGCGGCCAGTTGCCCAGCCGCATCGGCGCCTACGACAACGCCGCCGACTTCCCCGCCGACATTCCGACCTACGCGCACTACCTGCGTCGTCTCGGCTACCGCACCGCGCTGTCGGGCAAGATGCACTTCTGTGGCCCGGACCAGTTGCACGGCTACGAGGAGCGCCTGACCAGCGACATCTACCCGGCTGACTACGGCTGGGCGGTGAACTGGGATGCGCCTGACCAGCGCCCAAGCTGGTACCACAACATGTCCTCGGTGTTGCAGGCCGGCCCCTGCGTGCGCACCAATCAGCTGGATTTCGACGAGGAAGTGGTTTTCAAGGCGCGCCAGTACCTCTACGACCATGTGCGCGAAGACGATGGCCGACCGTTCTGCCTGACCGTATCGATGACCCACCCGCACGACCCGTACACCATCCCCAAACGCTACTGGGATCTCTACGAGGCTGCGGATATCCCGCTGCCACGCGACGAGATTGCCCAGGACCAGCAAGACCCTCACTCGCAACGCCTGCTCAAGGTCTACGACCTGTGGGACAAGCACCTGCCTGTGGAAAAGATCCGCGACGCCCGCCGCGCCTACTTCGGTGCCTGCAGCTACATCGACGACAACATCGGTCAGCTCCTGCAGACACTGGAAGACTGTGGCCTCGCAGACAACACCCTGATCGTGTTCTCCGGCGACCATGGCGACATGCTTGGCGAGCGGGGACTCTGGTACAAGATGCACTGGTTCGAGATGTCGGCACGGGTCCCGCTGCTGATCCATGCGCCCAAGCACTTTGCACCGGCGCGCATCCGCGCCAGCGTTTCCACCTGCGACCTGCTGCCGACGTTGGTCGAACTGGCCGGCGGCGCTGTGGATAAAGACCTGCACCTGGACGGCCGCTCGCTGCTCGGCCACCTGCAAGGGCAGGGCGGCCATGACGAAGTGATCGGCGAGTACATGGCCGAAGGCACTGTCGGCCCGCTGATGATGATCCGACGCGGCGCCTACAAGTTCGTGTACAGCGAAGACGACCCCTGTTTACTCTACGACCTGAGCCGCGACCCGCACGAGCGGGAGAACCTCACCGGCAGCCCGGACCACCAGGCGCTGCTGCAGGCATTTGTCGATGAAGCGAAGCAGCGCTGGGATATCCCCAGCCTGCGCCAGCAGGTGTTGGCCAGCCAGCGCCGCCGCCGCCTGGTGGCCGAGGCGCTGTCCATCGGCACGCTGAAAAGCTGGGACCACCAACCCCTGGTGGACGCCAGCCAACAGTACATGCGCAACCACATCAATCTCGACGACCTCGAGCGCAAGGCACGTTATCCACAGCCCGCCCCCTTGGATTGAGAAGAGAGGCCGCCATGCAAAAGTTCTCCACCGCCGTGCTCGCCCTGGCCCTGAGCCTGGGCACGGCCCACGCCGCCGACAGCAACGCGCAATGCAGCACCGTGAAACTGGCCGACCCCGGCTGGAGCGATATCGCAAGCACCAATGCCGTCGCCCGCCTGCTCCTGGAAAACCTGGGTTACCAGGTGAAGATCGACAGCCTGGCCGTGCCGATCATCTACGGCGGCCTCAAGGATGGCCGGGTGGATGCCTTCCTCGGCAACTGGATGCCGGCGCAGCAGGGTTTTCATGACAAGTTCATCGCCAATGGCGACGTGCATCAACTTGGGCGCAATCTCGAAGGTACCGAGTTCACCCTGGCGGTGCCCGACTATGTATGGAATGCAGGCGTGAAGGATTTTGCCGACCTGCAGAAGAACGCCGACAAATTCGACAAGAAGCTCTACGGCATCGGTTCCGGCGCACCGGCCAACCTGTCGCTGAAAGAGATCATCGACAAGAACGATTTCGAGCTTGGGCAGTGGAAGCTGATCGAGTCCAGCGAGCAGGCGATGCTGGCCCAGGTGGATCGGGCGGTGAAGAAGCAGCAGTTCATCACCTTCCTGGGCTGGACCCCGCACCCGATGAACGTGAAGTTGAAGATGCATTACCTTACGGGTGGCGAAAAATGGTTTGGCAGTAAAGGCGATGTGTACACGCTGACCCGCAAGGGCTATCCACAGGCGTGTCCGAATGCGGCGAAGTTGCTGGCCAACCTGACGTTCACGCTGGATATGGAGAACAGCATCATGGCCGAGGTTGTGGATAAGAAGGTGAGCTTTGATGAGGCGGCCAGGGCTTGGGTGAAGGCCCATCCACAGATACTGGATGGTTGGCTAGCCGGAGTGACCTCCAAGGATGGTGGAGACGCATCGGAAGTGCTCAAGGCCAAGCTCTGAGTTTCGTCTGTTAGGCTGCTGGGGCCGCTTTGCGGCCCTTTCGCGGCACAAGGCCGCTCCTACAGGCGAGCGCGAATCCCTGTAGGAGCGGCCTTGTGCCGCGAAACGAGGGCAAAGCCCTCGCCTGCAATCTCAAATCAGGACCACCCCATGCCCCGCCTAACCCACCTGCTGCCCTTCCTCACCTGGCTCCCCCGCCAATCGGGCCGCAGCCTGCGCCAGGACCTGCTGGTGGGCCTGAGCGGCGCCATCCTCGCCCTGCCGCAATCCATCGCCTACGCCCTGATCGCCGGTCTTCCCGCCGAGTATGGCCTGTACGCCGCCATCGTGCCGGTGCTGGTGGCCTGCCTGTGGGGCTCATCCTGGCACCTGATCTGCGGCCCCACCGCCGCCATCTCCATCGTTCTCTACGCCAGCATCAGCCCGCTGGCCGTGGCCGGCAGCACCGACTACGTAACCCTGGTGCTGCTGCTGACCTTCCTCGGCGGCGTCTTCCAGCTGCTGCTGGGGCTGCTGCGCTTCGGCGCACTGGTGAACTTCGTCTCCCATTCCGTGGTGCTGGGCTTCACCCTCGGTGCCGCCGTCGTCATCGCCCTGGGGCAACTACCCAACCTGCTGGGCATGGACCTGCCAAGCCAGGCCACGGCTCTGAAGACCATGCAGGAACTGGCTGGCCATGTTGGCAAGGTGGACATGCCATCGTTAATTCTGGGGCTGAGCACCCTGGCGATTGGCGTGGTGTTGAAGCTGTGGCGCCCACGCTGGCCGGGGCTGTTGATAAGTCTGCTGCTGGTGAGCCTGGCGGCCTGGCTGTTGCCCGGCGTGTTCGGCCATGTACCGCGCGTGCCCGCTTTCATCGGCCAGTTGCCACCGCTCAGCCCACTGCCGTTACTCGATGTGGAATTGATGCTGCGCCTGCTGCCCAGTGCCGTGGCTGTCGGCATGCTCGGGCTGGTCACCAGCCTGTCCATTGCCCGTTCCCTGTCCGCACGATCCGAGCAATTGATCGACGCCAACCAGGAGATCCGCGCCCAGGGCCTGTCGAACATCATCGGGGCATTGTTCTCCGGCTACCTGTCGTCCGGCTCCTTTACCCGCTCCGGGCTCAGCTACGACGCAGGCGCCCACTCGCCGTTGGCCGGGGTGTTCTCGGCGCTGTGGGTGGCGTTGTTCGCGGTCGCTGGTGTCGGGCTGATCGCCCATCTGCCGATTCCGGCGATGGCGGGCAGCATCCTGCTGATCTGCTGGGGGCTGGTGGACCATCGCGGCATCCGGGCGTTGTTCCGGGTCAGCCGCTCGGAGTTCCTGGTGATGGCGCTGACCGCCGCCGCGACGCTGCTGCTGGAACTGCAAACGGCGATCTACGCCGGGGTGCTGGCGTCGCTGTTCTTCTACCTCAAGCGCACCTCGCGGCCGCGGGTGCAGCAGAGCCGGGAAGGGGAGGCGGACGTGTTGCGGGTGGGCGGGTCGATCTTCTTCGGCGCGGCGCATTACCTGCAGGTGCGTTTGCAGCGCTGCCAGGGGCCGCATGTGGTGATCGATGCGCGGCAGGTGAACTTCATCGATTATTCGGGTGTGGATATGTTGCACCGCGAGGCCCGGCGGTTGCTGCGCAATGGCGGGAGCCTGACATTGCAGCGTGCTCGGCCGCAGGTGATAGAGGAACTGCAGAAGCTGGAAGGCATGGCGAGCTGCCCGATACGCTTCGAGGTCTGACGGTCAACTGGTAATTCTGTCAGTTGCGTGCAACGTGCAGGCAATGAAAAAGTGAATAGCGCTCATTCACTGCGGAGCACGCCATGAGTAATTGCATTCATCTCGCACTGGCACTGGTGCCATTACTGGCCACGCCAAACAGTGGTGCTGTGGATAACTGCTGGAGCGTTGCCGATGCTCAGGTTCGGATTGCCCGACTGGAAAGCGATATGTCCGCCCGCGATTCCTACACTGGCGAAACGCAATCCGCAGCAAAACTAGCTCACTACCGGCAGCAGATCGACCTGGAACGCCAATTCATCCAACAGCGCCCCGAAGTCAATTGCGCGCCAGTTGCCGACGCAGCTCATCCAGCACAGGCGCCGTGTCCGGACGCACCCCCCGCCAGATAAAGAACGCCTCGGCCGCCTGCTCGGCCAGCATCCCCAGCCCATCCAGCACCTTGGCCGCACCCAGCTTGCTCGCCCACTGGCAAAACGGTGTCGGCTCCTTGCCATACATCATGTCGTAGCAAACGGTGCGCCCCGCCTCGACCAAACTGTCGGCAATCGGCGGCAGTTCGCCGGACAGACTCGCCGAAGTGGCATTGATGATCACGTCCACCGGCTCCTGCAACCAGCTGAAACCACTGGCCACCACCGGCCCCAGCGCGTCGAACTCCCGCGCCAGCTGCTCGGCTTTCTCAACTGTGCGATTGGCGATCACCAGCGACTGCGGCTTGTGCGCCAGGATAGGCTCCAGCACACCCCGAACAGCACCGCCAGCGCCAAGGATAAGGATGCGCTTGCCAGCCAGGGTCACCCCGGCATTCACTGTCAGGTCCCGCACCAGCCCTGCGCCGTCGGTGTTGTCGCCCTGCAACGTACCGTCGGCCAGCTTGGTCAAGGTGTTCACCGCGCCGGCGCGCTGGGCACGCGGGGTGAGGCTGTCGCACAGGCGATAGGCCTCTTCCTTGAACGGTACCGTGACATTGGCACCGCTGCCTTGCTTGAAGAAGCCTGTGGCACAGTCGCTGAACTCGTCCAGCGGCGCCAGCAGGGTGGCGTATTCCAAGTCCTGGCCGGTCTGGTCGGCGAACAGGCGGTGGATCAGCGGCGACTTGCTGTGGCCGATGGGGTTGCCGAATACGACGTACTGGTCCATGGGAGCTCCTCGGTTATCCACAGGCTTACTGGGCGAGCCAGTCGCGGTCCTGCAGGAAATAGTCGGTCAGGCGCGCTTCCTCGCTGCCTGGCTCGGCTTTCCAATCGTAACCCCAGCGTACCTGCGGCGGCAGCGACATCAGGATCGACTCGGTGCGGCCACCGGACTGCAAACCGAACAGGGTGCCACGGTCGTAGACCAGGTTGAACTCGACGTAGCGACCGCGGCGGTATTCCTGGAACTCACGCTGCTTGGCGGTGTACGGCGTGTCCTTGCGGCGCTGGATGATCGGCAGGTAAGCGTCGACGTAGGCGTCGCCGATGGCGCGCATGAAGGCGAAGCAGGTGTCGAAGTCCCACTCGTTCAGGTCGTCGAAGAACAGGCCGCCGATGCCACGCGGCTCGCCACGGTGCTTGAGGTGGAAGTAGCGGTCGCACCAAGCCTTGTAGCGTGGGTAGACATCGGCGCCGAATGGCGCACAGGCCTGCTCGGCGACGCGGTGCCAGTGCACGCAGTCTTCCTCGTTGCCGTAGTACGGGGTCAGGTCGAAGCCGCCGCCGAACCACCACACCGCCTCTTCACCCTCTTTTTCGGCGATGAAGAAGCGCACGTTGGCGTGGGAAGTCGGCACATGCGGGTTATGCGGGTGGATCACCAGCGAAACGCCCAGGGCCTCGAAGCCACGGCCCGCCAGCTCGGGGCGGTGGGCGCTGGCCGATGGCGGCAGGCCGGCGCCGAACACGTGGGAGAAATTCACCCCGCCTTTCTCGATTACCTTGCCCTCGCCGATCACCCGCGTGCGCCCGCCGCCACCGGCATCGCGCACCCAGGCATCCTCGACGAAGCGGGCGCCGCCGTCTTCGGTTTCGAGGGCAGAGCAGATGCGGTCTTGCAGGTCGAGCAGGTAGGCTTTTACGGCCTCGGTGCGGCTGGTCATCGGGTCACCTGGAAGGAGCGGGAAAATTCGCCGCGTAGCATACCACCGGCCGACACCGCGTCGCAGTTGACGGCGGTCAAGCAAAGGCGTCCGATAGAAGGCCTTTGCGACCCTCGACGACAGGAGTGTGTGATGGCCAAGCGTATTCAGTTCAGCCAGCATGGCGGCCCGGAAGTTCTGCAACTGGTCGAGTTCGACCCGGCGCCGCCCGGCCCGCAGCAGGTGCGGGTGCGCAACCATGCGATCGGCTTGAACTTCATCGATACGTATTTCCGCAGCGGGCTGTATGCGCCGCCAGCTCTGCCTTCCGGGCTGGGCACCGAAGCGGCCGGCGTGGTCGAGGCGGTGGGCGAGGGTGTCAGCCGGATCAAGGTCGGCGACCGCGTGGCCTATGCCGGTGGGCCGCTGGGGGCCTACAGCGAGGTGCATACGCTGCCGGAGGCCAACCTGGTCAAGTTGCCTGAGGCGATCAGCTTCGAACAGGCGGCGGCGGTGATGCTCAAGGGGCTGACCACGCAGTATTTGCTCAAGCAGACCTATGCCGTGCAGCCGGGGGACTTCGTGCTGTTCCATGCTGCTGCCGGTGGTGTGGGGTCGCTGGCGTGCCAGTGGGCCAAGGCGCTGGGCGCGAAGCTGATCGGCACCGTGAGCTCTCCCGAGAAAGCCGAACGGGCCAAGGCCCTCGGCGCCTGGGCGACCATCGACTACAGCCATGAAGACGTGGCCAAGCGCGTGCTGGAGCTGACAGACGGTCAGAAGTGCGCGGTGGTGTATGACGGTGTGGGGGCGGATACCTGGCTGACTTCGCTGGATTGCCTGAGGCCGCGCGGTTTGATGGTGAGCTTTGGCAATGCGTCAGGGGCGGTGAGCGGGGTGAATCTGGGGATCCTGTCGCAGAAGGGGTCGCTGTATGTGACACGGCCGACACTGGGGAGCTACGCCAACAACGCCGAGAACACCCAGGCCATGGCTGATGACCTGTTCGCGATGATCGCCAGTGGCAAGCTGGTTGTGGATATCCAGCAGCGGTATCCGTTGAGCGAGGCAGCCAAGGCGCAGGCGGAGTTGTCGGCGCGGCGGACTGTTGGCTCGACTGTGCTTCTGCCTTGAGGGCTCTATCGCGGGGCAAGTCGCAGCGGCGCACCGCCGCTCCCACGCCATAATCAGAGTACGGTGTGGGAGCGGGCTTGCCCCGCGATGCGATTGCTCAGTCGTAGTGGAACCGGCATTGCAATACCGTCATCCGGCCACCTTCATAGAAGTAGACCAGACGGTGCTCTCGGGTGATGCGACGAGACCAGAACCCGGAAAGATCGCCCTTGAGCGGCTCAGGTTTGCCAGTCCCTTTGAAGGGTGTACGGCAGCACTCGCGGATCAGCACATTGACCGTCTCGAAGATCGCCGAATCAGCTCCCCGCCAGTGGTGATAGTCTTCCCATCCCTCGGCAGTGAACGCAACGCTCACGGAATTCCGAGCCTCAGTCTTGTTGCGTTGCTTTGACTTCATGTTCATCGATGATCAGCTCTTGAGTAACTGGCTGACCCGACCGCAGCTGCTCGACTGATGAACGCAAGCGCCTTGCGTTGGCAGAAGACCCTAGCAAGTAAAGGGTCTCCTGCATGCCGTTGTAATCCTCCAGGGACAGCATGACCACCGGCTCGCCACGTTGGCGCGTGATGATCGCCGGCTCGTGATCACGACATACGTCATCCATCGTTTGCTTCAGGTCGGCGCGAGCTTGGCTAAAAGTCAGTACATGCATTTGTCCAATCCTTCCCGGATTACAAAGGAGAGCTGAGCGAACATTGTACAAAGCTGTGTACAAATCTCAACGACCCGCCGTCGGCGTCTTCATCACTCGGGATGGAGTGCTGCGCAAAGCAAAGGGAGATTACCGGCCCAAACCTTCAGCGGGAACGTGATTGGATCGGTGTGACACGTAGGGTATTTCCCAGTTTCAATTTCATCGCGGGGCAAGTCCTCTCCCATGCCATGACCAGAGATCGGCGTGGGAGCGGGCTTGCCCCGCGATTGCGTCAGTTCAGCCGACGGGTTTCTTCAACGCTGGCGCCGACTCGATGCCATCGAGCATCGCCTCCACCAACCCCTCCGCCATTTCCAGCGAATGCAGGCTCGACCAATACATGCCTCGCCCCTCATCGCGCAGGTGGTCGAGGGCCTTGATGCCGGTGTCGTAGGCACAGCGCAGGTAGAGCGCTACGTGTACCAGGGCGTCGTGGGCTTCGATGTTGGGGTTTACGGTGAAGAGTGGAGGGTGGCCGGCGTCGCAGCGGCCGAAGGGGTGAGTTGTGGTGTTAGGAAGTGGTGGATCGGGGACAATCTTCTTGGTCATGGCAACCTCTACCAGAGTAGGGCTGACACCTCGTCCGTTACCACACGAATGGGTGGCAGCTGTACACGGGGTGGTAAACCGGGGAGGTACCAGACCCGGCAGGCTCGAAAGCCTCCCGCGCACAGCCGCCATAGACGACTCTGATACCTTCCTGTTACCGGGTTACCACACCCGATCGCCAAGTTATTCGGCGACGGTCTGGAGCCTAGAGGCAAGCGTTCCCACTGAGAAGGTAATGGCAGTCGACAGACTGCGTAGGATATTTCTCTGAATTCAGAATGGGCAGCCATCTGGGTGCAAATCAGAAAAATCGGCGGGAATTCTGGGGCCGCTTTGCGGCCCTTTCGCGGCACAAGGCCGCTCCTACAAGGATCGCGATTGCCTGTAGGAGCGGCCTTGTGCCGCGAAACGAGGGCGAAGCCCTCGCCAGCGCTATCAGCCCGGGCGCACAACCTCGCCGGTCGCCAGGTCGCGAATCAGGCTCGGGTTCTTCCGCCCACCCAACGCCCCACCCAACACCATGTCCAGCTCGTTGTGGAAATACTGCTCCACCCGCAACCGGCTCTTCGCCGCCGGCCGCCCGGCGGGGTTGCAGGAGGTGGAGATCAACGGCCCCACCAGCGCGCACAACTCCCGCACCTGTGGATGATCGCTAACCCGCAGCGCCACGGTGTCGTGCTGCCCAGTCACCCACTCGGGCAGCAGGCCCTGGTGCGGCACCAGCCAAGTGTTCGGCCCAGGCCAGGTGGCGCTCATGCGGTCGATCCAGTCCTGCGGGAAATCCTCGAACAGAAAGTCGAACTGGCGGATGTTGTCGGCGACCAGGATCAGCCCTTTATCCACAGGCCGCGACTTGAGCGCCAGCAGGCGGTACACCGCGTCCTCGTTCCACGGGTCGCAGCCCAGGCCCCAGACCGCTTCCGTCGGATAGGCGATCACCGCACCCGCCTTCACCTCGCGCGCGGCTTGTTGCACACGCCAACTGCTCACCATTTTCCGTCTCTCCGCATAAACGCCGTGCGCGCAGTGTACTTAGCCCGCACGGGCAAACCAACGCCCGGCTTCATTGCTCACCCGGCCTTCGAGCTCCAGCTCGGTCAGGCTGGCCAGCACTTGGGCCAGCGGCAGGCCGCTGCTGTGGGCCAGGCCCTCGCTGGTCTGGGGCGCAGCGTGGAGCAGGGCGAGGAGGGGGTGGCCGGGTTTATCCACAACAGCGGGCGGCAGGTTCTGCCAGCCGCCCAGGCTGTCGAGGATCTGCTCCACGCTTTCCACCAGCAGGGCACCATCACGGATCAACTGGTGACAACCCTTGGCGCCAGGGTGGTGGATAGAGCCGGGTATCGCGTACACCTCCCGCCCCTGTTCGGCGGCAAGCCGCGCGGTGATCAACGAGCCACTGGCCAGGCTGGCCTCCACCACCAGCACACCCAGCGACAAGCCACTGATGATCCGATTGCGCCGTGGAAAGTTGCCCGCCAGCGGCCCGGCGTCCAGCGGGTACTCGGAAACCAGCGCGCTACCACTGTCGATCATCAGCCTGGCCAAGTCACGATGGCGCTGTGGATAACATTTTTGCAACCCGGTGCCCAGCACTCCGATCGTGTGCCCACCGGCCTTCAGCGCGGCCCGATGAGCGGCACCATCCACGCCCAGCGCCAGCCCGCTGGTGATGGTGAAACCAGCCTGGGAAAGACAACGGGAAAACGCGCCCGCCGTATCCAGCGCCGGGGGTGAAGCACGCCTGCTGCCCACAATCGCAAGCTGCGGTCGCTCGAGCAACGCAGGGTTTCCAGCGACAAACAGCAAGGGCGGCGGGTCGTCTATCTCGGCCAGCAACGCCGGGTAGCCAGGCCCGTCCCACATCAGTAAATGCTGGCCCGAGCGCTCTAGCCAGGCCATTGCGGCCAATGCCCCATCGCGCACTTCAGGGCTGCGCCGGGCATCGATACTGGCTGCTGGCAGCCCCAACGCACGCCAGGCACTGGCCGGCGCACTGAGCGCCGACGAGGCGCTGCCGAAGGCTTCGATGAGGGTGTGAAAACGACGCAGCCCGGCATCGGGAAGGCGATGCAGACGCAACCGCGCCTCGAGTTCGGCAGGCGAACAAGGCGACGAACGGGGTTCGGTCATAGGGGATCATCCTTGATCGACAGGGGCCAACGGCGTGGCACAACCTGTGGATAACTTTGTTGATAATACTTTGACAAGCTGTCCATGGAATGGGCTTTCCAGCGCCCATTCACACCCTAGCCAAGCTTCACAGGTGCCGAACGCCCCATTTCCCTTTATTATGTGTGCTCAGTTTTCAACCGACCGCACAGTGACTGCCTGACCCCTATGGCCATCTTGAACATTCTCGAATTCCCCGATCCGCGCCTGCGCACCATCGCCAAACCGGTGACGGAGTTCGACGACGCCCTGAGCCAGCTGATCGACGACATGTTCGAGACCATGTACGAAGCCCCTGGCATCGGCCTGGCGGCCACCCAGGTGAACGTGCACAAGCAGGTCGTGGTGATGGACCTGAGCGAAGACCGCAGCGAACCGCGCGTCTTCATCAACCCCACGGTCGAGGAGCTGACCCACGACATGGGCCAGTACCAGGAAGGCTGCCTGTCGGTGCCCGGTTTCTACGAGAACGTAGACCGCCCGCTGCGCGTGCGGGTCAAGGCCCAGGACCGCGACGGCAAGCCCTACGAGCTGGAGGCCGAAGGCCTGCTGGCGGTGTGCGTGCAGCACGAGTTCGATCACCTCAACGGCAAGCTGTTCGTCGACTACCTGTCCCAGCTCAAACGCGACCGGATCAAGAAGAAGCTGGAAAAGCAGCACCGCCAGCAAGCCTGATCCCCACCTTCCAGAAGGCTTGCTCCGGCAAGCCTTTTTCTTTTTGAAGAAGCGAGAACTCCATGCGCATCGTCTTCGCAGGCACTCCAGAGTTTGCCGCCGAACACCTCAAGGCCCTGCTCGACAGCCCGTACGAGATCGTGGCCGTCTACACCCAGCCCGACCGCCCGGCCGGCCGTGGCCAGAAGCTCATGCCGAGCGCAGTGAAGGCGCTGGCCGTGGCCCATGACATCCCGGTGTACCAGCCGCAAACCCTGCGCAATGCCGAAGCGCAAGCCGAGCTCGCCGCGCTCAAGCCCGACCTGATGGTGGTGGTCGCCTACGGCCTGATCCTGCCGCAGGTGGTGCTGGATATTCCGCGCCTGGGTTGCATCAACAGCCACGCCTCCCTGCTGCCGCGCTGGCGCGGTGCGGCGCCGATCCAGCGCGCCGTGGAAGCCGGCGACGCCGAGAGCGGCGTCACCGTGATGCGCATGGAAGCGGGCCTGGATACCGGCCCGATGCTGCTCAAGGTGGTCACCCCGATCAGCGCCGACGACACTGGCGGCACCCTGCACGACCGCCTCGCCGCCATGGGTCCGGGCGCTGTGGTGCAGGCCATCGCCGGCCTGGCCGACGGTTCGCTGCAAGGTGAAGTACAGGACGATGCCCTGGCCACTTATGCCCACAAGCTGAACAAGGACGAGGCGCGCATCGACTGGAACCGCCCAGCCGTCGAACTGGAACGCCTGATCCGCGCCTTCAACCCCTGGCCGGTGTGCCACAGCACCCTCGACGGCGAAAGCGTGAAGGTGCTGGCCGCCAACTTGTCCACAGGCAAGGGCACTCCCGGCGAAATCCTCTCCGCCAGCAAGGACGGCCTGGTGGTCGCCTGCGGTGATGGCGCCCTGAGCTTGACCCGCCTGCAACTGCCCGGCGGCAAGGCCCTGGCCTTCAGCGACCTGTTCAACAGCCGCCGCGAGAAGTTCGCTGGTGGCAAGGTGCTCGGCCAATGAACCCACGCCTGGCCGCCGCCCGTGCCCTTGCCGCCGTGCTCAGCGGCAAGGCTTCGCTGAACAGCTCGCTGCCGGCGCAATTGGACAAGGTCGAGGAACGCGACCGTGGCCTCACGCAAGACCTGGCTTTCGGGACTGCCCGCTGGCAGCCACGCCTGGACCTGCTGGCCGCGCAACTGCTGCAGAAGCCGTTCAAGGCCGCCGACGCCGATGTGCAGGCGCTGCTGCTGGTTGGCCTGTACCAGCTGTTCTACACGCGCATCCCGGCACACGCCGCCATCGGCGAGACCGTGGGTTGCGCCGACAAGCTCAAGAAGCCGTGGGCCAAGGGCCTGCTCAATGCCGTGCTGCGCCGCGCCCAGCGTGAAGGCGAGGAACTGCTCGCCGGCATGGAGCGCGACCCGGTCGTGCGCACCGCCCACCCGCGCTGGCTGCAGAAGTCGCTGAAAGCCTTCTGGCCAGAGCAATGGGAAGCCATCTGCGCCGCCAACAACGCCCACCCGCCGATGATCCTGCGGGTCAACCGCCGCCATCACAGCCGCGATGCCTACCTGTCGCTGCTGGCCGAGGCCGGCATTCAGGCCAACGCCTGCCCGTTCAGCCGTGACGGCATCGTCCTGGCCGAAGCCTGCGACGTGCGTGGCCTGCCGGGCTTCGCCGACGGTTGGGTGAGCGTGCAGGACGAAGCCGCGCAGCTGTCCGCCGACCTGCTGGAACTGGCCCCCGGCCAGCGCGTGCTCGACGCCTGCTGCGCCCCAGGCGGCAAGACCTGCCACCTGCTGGAAGCCGAGCCTGGCCTGGCCCACCTGGTCGCCATCGACCTGGAAGCCAAGCGCCTGACCCGTGTGCGCGAAAACCTCGACCGCCTGAAGCTCGACGCCGAGCTGATCGCCTGCGACGCCCGCGACACCGCCAGCTGGTGGGACGGCAAACCGTTCCAGCGCATCCTGCTCGACGCGCCGTGCTCGGCCACCGGCGTGATCCGCCGCCACCCGGACATCAAGCTGACCCGTCAGGCCGAAGACATCCCGGCCCTGGCCACGCTGCAAGGCGAGCTGCTCGATGCCCTGTGGCCGACCCTGGAAGTGGGCGGCATGCTGCTCTACGCCACCTGCTCGAGCCTGCCGACCGAGAACACCGAAGTGATCGACGCCTTCCTCGCCCGCACCCCCGGTGCCCGTGAGCTGGACCTGGCCACCGAAGCCGGCCTGCGCCAGCCCCACGGCCGCCAGTTGCTGGCCCAGGAAGGCGGCCACGACGGGTTCTATTACGCCAAACTGATCAAGATCGCCGCTTCGCGCGGGTAAGAACAAAAAGGGTAGGGAGTAGCGGATGAAGATCATCATCCTCGGCGCAGGGCAGGTGGGCGGCACGCTGGCGGAGCACCTGGCCAGCGAAGCCAACGACATCACCGTGGTCGACACCGACAGCGAGCGCCTGCGCGACCTGGGCGACCGCCTGGACATCCGCACCGTGCAAGGCCGCGCCTCGCTGCCGACGGTGCTGCGCCAAGCCGGCGCCGACGACGCCGACATGCTGGTGGCGGTGACCAACAGCGACGAGACCAACATGGTCGCCTGCCAGGTCGCCTACTCGCTGTTCCACACCCCGACCAAGATCGCCCGGGTGCGCGAGTCGGCCTACCTCACCCGTGAAGAGCTGTTCGACAACGACCACATCCCGGTGGACGTGCTGATCAGCCCCGAACAGGTGGTGACCAACTACATCAAGCGCCTGATCGAGCACCCAGGCTCGCTGCAGGTGATCGACTTCGCCGAGGGCAAGGCCCAGTTGGTGGCGGTCCGGGCTTACTACGGTGGCCCACTAGTGGGCCAGCAACTGCGCCAGATCCGCGCCCACATGCCCAACGTCGACACCCGCGTGGCGGCAATCTTCCGTCGCGACCGGCCGATCACCCCGCAGGGTGACACAGTGATCGAGGCCGACGACGAAGTGTTCTTCATCGCCGCGAAGAAGGACATCCGCGCAGTGATGGGTGAACTGCGCCGCATCGACGAAACCAACAAACGCGTGGTCATCGCCGGTGGCGGGCAGATCGGCGAGCGCCTGGCCGAGGCCATCGAGAGCCGCTACCAGGTGAAGATCATCGAGATGAACCCGACGCGCTGCCGCCACCTCTCCGAAACCCTCGAGAGCACTGTGGTGTTGCAGGGCAGTGCGTCCGATCGAGACCTGATGCTCGAAGAAAACATCGCCGACGCCGACATTTTCCTGGCCCTGACCAACGACGACGAGGCCAACATCATGTCGTCGCTGCTGGCCAAGCGCCTGGGTGCGCGCAAGGTGATGACCATCATCAACAACCCGGCCTACGTCGACCTGGTGCAGGGCGGCGAGATCGACATCGCCATCAGCCCGCAGCTGGCTACGATCGGCACCCTGCTGGCCCACGTGCGCCGCGGCGATATCGTCAGCGTGCACTCGCTGCGCCGGGGCGCGGCCGAGGCCATCGAGGCGGTGGCCCATGGCGATTCGAAGTCGAGCAAAGTGGTGGGCAAGGCCATCGAGGATATCTCGCTGCCGCCAGGCACCACCATTGGCGCGATCATCCGCGACGAGGAAGTGCTGATCGCCCATGACGACACGGTGATCGCGTCGGGCGACCATGTGATCCTGTTCGTTGTGGATAAAAAGCAGATTCGGGACGTGGAGAAGCTGTTCCACGTGGGCCTGAGTTTCTTCTAGCAGCGCCTCACCGCAATCCTGTAGGAGCCAGCTTTGCTGGCGATGCCCGGCTAAAGCCGGGCCAAGGGCAGCAAGCCACGCCCCCAATAAACGGCCGCCCCTTAAGAAAATCATTGCACCCAAAACGATCCGGATAGATAAACAAATCAAGATGAATCAGTAGGGTAAAGCATGCGCGAATCACTGGAAAAGATGCTGGCCAAGGGTGTGGATAACCCATTGCTGAGGTTCGGGCTGGGCAAGGCCTGGCTGGACGAGGGCAATGGGGCTGAAGCAGCGGCACACCTGGCGCGGTGCGTGAAGCAGGACCCAACGTATTCGGCGGCGTGGAAGCTGCTGGGCAAGGCGTATCAGTTGCAGGGTGACCTGGCAGAGGCGCGCAAGGCCTGGGAGGAGGGCATCGTCGCGGCTCAGGCTCATGGGGACAAACAGGCTGAGAAGGAGATGAACGTTTTCCTGAAGAAGTTGAACAAGGTCTGAAATCAGCGGTTTCTTTACTGCCCTTGTGCGCCACAAGGTTCCTCCAAGGATTGCAGTCACCTCCATGGCGTCGAGCGTCGGCACGCCACCAAAACCACGCGCTGTTCGGACGTTGCCAAGCGCTTTGGCGCGAGGTAAGTCACCCTCTTCCAGAAAAATCCATCCCGTAGATCATCGATGCAGGCTTTGAACTAGGTGTACGGTCCCGGAATGAGATGGTGCGGATTGATAGTGAAGCGCTCTGGGTTTTTCGTCCAGGCCTCG
>NZ_JAMSHW010000055.1:0-16778 GCF_023757525.1 Pseudomonas sp. MWU13-3659
AGAAACGCTTAAACACGGCGGTCCACCCGCTCCCGACAGATGCGGCTTTTTTGTGCCTGTGGTTTACTGCTGCGCGCAAAATGCACTCCGTTATGTCGGGAGTGGGCTAATACAAGACCCGCAAGGGAAATACGTCCGGCCTGCCGTGTAGGTTTCTTAGCTCCCGACACCCCAGCCTTAAGAAAGCTGACCACGCACGGAGGTAAAGGAAATGCCTATCGAGTCGAGCACTCGCAGGCCTCTCGCAGATGCGTCCCGCCTGCTTAGAACTCTTAAAAATCCAGGAGGCCAGCCATGACTGACCTCCACGACTCCACCCTCTTCACCCGCCACAACCGCCCCCTCCACACCCTCTGGCTCGAATCCCAAGCCTGGTTCTGCGCCCACGAACTCGGCCGGATGACCGGGCGCTTCTTCGACGAACACTGCATCCGCAAGCTCGACCCGGACCAGCATCGCACCGTGCAGCTGCTGCGCTACGGCCAGTACAGCGAAACCACCATGGTCAGCGAGTCCGGGGCCTATACCCTGCTGGCCCATCATCACATTCCGGAAAACCGTCACCTTCGGCATTGGCTGACCCACGAGGTGGTGGCAGTGCTGCGCGATGGGCGGGACGCGGCGCTGGACGACCTGCCGCGCCTGGGCCGGATGTGCTGGCCGGGTGGGCAGACGGCGAGTTTGTTGTATTGGCAGAGCGAGCCTTGGGTGCGGATGCGGGATGTGCCGGTGGTGATGGCGGCGGAAGTGCCCGTGGTGGTGCCCGAGCGGCGCAAGCTTAGCTGGAAGGCCTGTGCGCAGCGGGCGTTGCGGTTGCATGGGGTGGGGGATTGAGGAGCCCCGTGTGGATTGCGGCCCGGTGTCACGGGACAGGCCCAATTCATGCTCAAGCCTTACGTGGTCTCTGTAGGAGCGGCCTTGTGCCGCGAAAGGGCTGCGTAGCGGCCCCAGAATCTCAGAACTGAGCACCTATCGCCGGGGCCGCTTTGCGGCCCTTTCGCGGCACAAGGCCGCTCCTACAGGGGGCTATGGTGGCCTGGGAAATAGCGCTCTCTGCGACCCGCATTATCCACTTACGTTTTCTGCTTGGACACCGCTAAAATTAAGGCCTAACGTTCATTCCCATGTCAGAAACTATTCAACTTTTTCTGACTACGATGGAGGTCTCCGTGTCCGTAGCGGAATCGATTGCCAGCCATATCAAGTACCTGCCCAAGGGCAAGCCGTTCACGATCGATCGCTTTATCGAGGCGGGGTCGCGGGCGTCGGTGGACAAGGCGCTGTCCCGCCTCGTCCAGGCCGGCACGTTGGAGCGGGTCGCGCGCGGGGTGTACATGCGCCCGAAGGCCAGCCCCTACGTGGGCAAGGTGCGGCCCAGCCCGACGACGGTGATGATGGTCATCGCCAAGGCCAGGGGCGAAACCATCAGCACGTGCTGAGTGAGTTGAGCGGGCTGCAGGACGAAATCAATCACATTGCGCGGCGGGCTGTGCGAGCTAGTCATTGAGCAAATAGGGGCCGCTTTGCGGGCCATCGCGGGGCAAGTCCGCTCACCTCGACCACACCTACCTCAAGCCTTGCGCGATCCCTGTGGGAGCGGCCTTGTGTCGCGAAAGGGCCGCGTAGCGGCCCCAGGATCCAAGTGTCGATGCAATGATCGCCGGGGCCGCTTTGCGGCCCTTTCGCGACACAAGGCCGCTCCCACAAGGGCAAACGTAAACTACGAATACTCTGCTAGGCAGTTGCTCCCAGAATGGGGCTGTGCAATCTCCCGCCCTCGTCAGCTACGAAATGACTGCCCCAGAAACTCGGTAATCAACGCAACAATCTGCTGCTGGATCAACGCCCGCGGCCGAGCATTCTCACCATCCCGGCAAATGACGCTATCGCCTGGCGCGTCTTCTTCAAGCAACGCCACCGCGCCAGGTTTGCACATCGACAGGAAGCTGAAGTGGCTGGCGTCCTCGATCTCGACATAGCGACTGGTCGCCGGGGGCAAGCGCTTGGCCAGGTCGGCGGACTCCAGCTGTGCCGGGAGGTCTTCAGAGGGCGCGCCAGCCGCGATCACCAGTGCCGGCACCGGCAACGCTGCCAGGCTTTCAGTGGTCATGCCGCGTGACAGCCCCAGGTCCAGGGTCACGATGGCCGTGACACGTTTGTCGCTCAGGTCGCCGCCCAGCCGGGCTTGCGCTGCCGCGTCAGGGTTGGCCTGTTTGTAGACGCCACAACTGGCCAACTGCGAATGGGCCTTGCAGTCCTGGGCAAACCGCTCGGGATCGAACCGCGACCCGGCGATTTCCAGGGCAGTCCAGCCACCCAGTGAATGCCCCACCACTGCAATCTGTCCCTTCGCCACCGCCCCAAACCGATCCGGCTGAGCCTGCACCGCAACAATGGCCCGCTGCAGGTCCATGGGGCGCTGCCACAACTGGGCAGCGGCTTCAGGGTCGCGATCACGGGTGGTCGTGCCCGGGTGGTTGACCGCCGCCACTATATAACCCCGCTGCACCAGCGCAGTGGCCAGCCATGACTGGTTGCCCCAGTTACCGCGAAAACCGTGGGAAAGCACCACCAATGGATGCGCGCCTGGGGCCGGTGGCGCATCACGGACGGCAAGGTCACCGACAAACACCGGCGTATCCGCGATGAACTGCGGCGTGGCAGTGGTTGTACTCGGGTACCAGACGACCAGCTCCAGCGGGCGATCCTTTTGCCCGTCCGAGAGCGTAGAGGTCTGGAAACCGATGGGCATATCGCCCGCGAAGGCAGGTAGGCTCACACAGATAAGAAACAAGAAGCCGAGCATTGTTTTCATTGCTTTTCGTCCTTGAAGGGGCCTGCGTCAATCAGCGCAGCAGGGCAATGTTCTCGTCGATCCGGCCCTGCACCATGCGCAATGTATCCGGGCTGATCATCCCCGCAAAGTGCTGCTCGGCCAACACTGTGAACTGGCTGGCCACTGTACAAAAACGCTCGATAAGCGCCCCCGCCGTGGCTGGGGGGATTTCCGCCTCATGGGCCAGCGCCAGCATCGCGGTGCGATCAATCGCCAGGGCCTCGCCCATCACATCCATCTGGTGATAGCCCCCCGGCCCTTCGCAGAAAGTCACATCGTAAGCCGGCGCCAGCGTCCATTGCCCGCTGCGCGACATCAGGTAGGCGAAGTTCTTGGGATGGTCGTCGCGGTTGTTGAAGGCCACGTTAAACAGCGCACGCTCAAAGGCGCGTGCTTTCTCGCGCAGGTCGTTGGTGCAGAGATGGGTTGCGCGCAGGAAATTCACATAGTCCAGTGCGCCAGGTGCCCGGAAATCCGCACCGGTGAACGCCGCGAGGCTTTGCATGGGCACGCGTATTTCACCTTGTCGATCAAAGCGCTTGCTGGCAAAGGCCGCCAACCCGTTGGGCAGGCTGAAATGCTGGGTGTCCGGAGTCGGGATGCCGCAAAGGCGCAGGCACTCTGCATAGACCATCTCGATGGCGCAGACCTCCGGATGCTCTTCCCGAGCAGGAAACTTGATCAGCCAGGCCTCAAGCTCTGGCTTCGCCAAGGTGGTGAACGTATTGGTGTGTGGGTCGCGATACACCAGCGCCTTGGGTCTCGCGCCTTGCGGGGAGCCGCCTACCAACAGCAGTTGTTGCAGAAACGCCCCACCCTCCCCTTTGAGCACATCCTGCACCTCGGCCGCCAGTTGCTCCAGGGGGATGTGGTCTTGCGCTATCAAACCTTCGGGTGCCACCGGCTCGAACGACATGGCGCCCATGGCGTTGTCACCGATATACGCCAACCGCTCCAGGGGGCCTATGCGGGCAGCATTCAGGCCACGACGTTTGAACAGCCGGTCCATCAGCAACATGCCCCAGCCGTCCGGCAGTGCATCATAGACTGGCCCTGGTACGCCGATCTGATGCCCGGGGAAGCCTCTGCGCACTGCATCGCCTTGCAGGGGCAGTAGATGAGATGACAGTTCGAGGCCCCGCTGTCTGGCCTCAGGGCTGTATTCGAAGATGATCTGTGGGCGCTGGCTGACAGTGGTGGAAGTCGCCAGGGTGCCCCAGAGCCAGCGCTCGCCCCAGCCCTCGTAGTACACACGCACTTTTTCAGGCATCGCCGTGTTTTCTCCTGATGCGTTGACGCTTGGCGCCCTGTTCATAGCGTTGCAGGTCCGCAAGGCTGTCCAGTTTGGGCATGAACAGGTTTTCCAACTCCTTGCCACGGCCCAGCACCATCGCCACCCTGACCAGGTTCTCGAAACCGACGTTACGTCCGGCTTCCAGATTAGAGACCGTGTTGGTGGCAATACCGGCCCGGCCTGCCACGTCGGCCTGGGTCATCTGTTGCGCAAGGCGCTCGGTGCGAAGACGCTCGCAGAGGCGTTTGACGATCTCACTGGGCTTGCTGAAGCTTAAATCCAACATGACGAGGCTTAACCTGCGAATCGATGCTTAAAGCACAGATTATAGGTTTTATTGAGTGAAATGCTTAGGTGTTAATTCCTAAATTTTTGTCATTATCTAGCTAAACGCCACTTAACATATACAGAAGTGGATTTAATTTGGTATCGCGATCCTTTTCCTACTCGGACCAAAAATTTCCGAGGACAATTTCTGATGAATGAGGCGTGCGAGCGGCGCTGCGCTGCTGGGCTTACACCGCGAAGCCGGTGCCATCCCTCGCGGGGCAAGCCCGCTCCCACGCCCTCATCTGCTCACAATGAACTTAGTGAGCAACATCCAGCGGCATCCGGTACTCGATCACCCCCGGCTTCTCGGCAATCCAGTCATACAACCGCTGCGCAGTCCGGTTGGTCTCCTGGGTATGCCAATACAGCCGGTCGCACTCCTGCTGCCGGGCCTGGTCCTGGACGAACTCGATCAGTTGCTTGCCGATCATCCGCCCTCGGGCGCTCGGGCACACGTACAGGTCTTCCAGGTAGCAGAAGTCGTTGCGCCCCCAGGTCGAGCGGTGGAACACATAGTGGACGAAGCCGAAGAGCCGCTCACCGTCCGTGGCCACGGCGCAGTGCATGGGCTCGGCTGGGTCGAAGAAGCGGGCCCAGGTGCGCTCGGTGATGGCTGGGCCCAGGTCTACCTGGTAGAAGGCCTGGTATTGCGCCCAGTACTCGCGCCAGGGCTGCAGGTCGGCTTGCTTCACTTCGCGAATGAAAACGGGCAGTTGGGTGGTGGTCATTGGTGGAACCCCTTTTGGGCAAAGCTGTGTGAATGAGTGAGGGGGCCGGCCTGCCCGTAGCGCTTGCCTTCCTTGGTGGTTGCTTGCGGGCTTGGGTTTTATAGCGGATAAATGGTTGGTTTTTACCTGCCAATTAGTTGGGAATGGCCAGACCATTTTTTGGTTCTGGATAGGGGTAAGGCTTGAGATTGCCGGGGGCGCTTTGCGCCCCTTTCGCGGCACAAGGCCGCTCCTACAGGGGATCGCGGTCGCCTGTAGGAGCGGCCTTGTGCCGCGAAAGGGGCGCGAAGCGGCCCCGGCATTGGCAGCCATTAATCAGGTCCATCAGCCAGGGAGTCAGGCCAATGTTCAAACACGCGCAGCTGGAATCGGTGAAAGCCTGGATCAACGACCCCACCCATGGCGCGCTGGCCTTGCATGTGCGTATTCAACGGGCGATCCGCCAGCTGATCCTCGACGGCGCACTGCCGGTGGGCAAGGCGCTGCCCGCCTCTCGCCCGCTGGCCCAGTCCCTGGGCGTCTCGCGGGATACCGTGGAGTCGGCCTATAGCCAATTGCACGCCGAGGGTTTTATCGAACGGCGCGTGGGCAGCGGCAGTTTCGTGTCGCAACGGGCCCGCTGCCTGCCGTCGCGCAAGCGCCAGCGCCCGACGGACAACAAAGCCCCGGTGCAGTTGAGCCGCCGAGGTGAAGCGGTGTTGCACAGCGGTGGCGTCCACAACTTCCAGTCGCCCCGCCCCTTCGCCCCGGGCGTGGCCGAAACCCGGCACTTCCCCCTGGCCATCTGGGAGAAGCTGGAGCGGCAGGTGTACAAGGAATACGGCACGCGGGCGCTGGAACACAGCGAGCCGCAGGGCATGGTCCCCTTGCGCCGGGCAATCGCCGACTACCTCAACCTCGAGCGCGGGGCCCAGGCATCCGCCGAGCGCATCCTGATCCTCACCAGCTCGCAGCAGGCCCTTGGCCTGTGCGCCCAGGTGCTCATGGACGCAGGCGACCAGGTACTGGTCGAAGACCCGCTGTACCAGGGCACCCACAAGGCCGTCACCGCCGCCGGCCTGGCAGGCGTGCCGGTCCCGGTGGACGCGCACGGCCTGCAAGTGGAGGCCATGGCCCGACTGGCGCCGGATGCCCGGGCGGTGTTCCTCACCCCTTCGCACCAATACCCGACCGGCGCGACCCTGTCGCTGGACCGGCGCCTGCTGGCGATCGAATGGGCGCGCCAGCAACAGGCCTGGATCATCGAGGACGACTACGACAGCGAGTTCCACTACGCCGGCCGCCCCACCGCCTGCGTGCAGGGCCTAGACCCACATGAACGCACGCTGTACATCGGCACCTTCACCAAATCGCTGTTCGCCGGCCTGCGCATCGGCTACCTGCTGCTGCCGCCCCAGCTCGTCGCACCGATGACCGCCGCCCGCACGCTGCAGGACGGGCATAACGCCTCCATTGCCCAGCTGACCCTGGCCCGGTTCATGGAGGGCGGGCACTTCAACGCCCATGTGCGGGCCATGCGCGCGCTCTACGCCGAGCGCCGGGATGTGCTGGCGGATCTGCTGCGCAGGCACCTGGGGGCGTTTCTCGTGCCACAGGTACCCGCTGGTGGGCTGCAGATGCCCTGCCATTTCGTGCAGGGCTTGCCTGAAGACGCCGTGGTCAGGGCGGCACGAGGGTTGGGGATCGATCTGTTGGGGCTGGGCAGCTTGTACGCGGTGCCGAGGAACGATGCCGGCTTGCTGATGGGGTTTGCGGCACTGACACCCGCGCAGATGAGGGAGGCGGTGGTGAAACTGGAGAAGGTGCTGGCAGGTTTGGTCAGATAGCCACGCTGCGTGCAAGCAGTACGGTCAAAACCCATGCGGAATGCGACCAGAGTGCCCGATCCACGTAATGCCTCGGATTGCAGGCATTAACGGCCAATATCGCAGTCAGCGCCCAGAAATCCAGGCATTGGTGTGAGAGGTGGTGCGAACAGGTGCCTCCAATGCCACGAGCCAGGGGCTGTATTGAAAATCCCCCACCCCCTGTATCTATTGCAGTCTCTCCCTTCCCTCCACCATCCCTTCCACACTCCTCTGGATGGCTAAAGGAACCCGCATCATGGCTGCCCTGCTGCTGCAAATGTCCCCCATAGGCCTGGTGATCGCCCTGATCCTGCTGTTGCGCCGCCCGCCCATGCAGGCCGCGCTGGCCGGCGTGGCCGGTGTCCTGCTGCTGTGGGGCCTGGGCGCTGCGCAGCCGCTGTCGGCGGCGGTGTCCGGCGCCATCCTGCAAGACACGCTGATCCTGTTCCTCAGTACCGCCTGCGTGATCGTCCCAGGGCTGGCCTTTGTCATCCTCGTCGAACGCGCCAACGCGCCGCAGGCGATTGGTGCCTGGGTACGGGAGCTGGGCTGGACGCCGCCGATGCAAGTGCTCTTCATCGTGCTGGGCCTGGCGCCGCTGCTGGAGGCGATGACCGGGTTCGGGGTGTCGCTGATCGCCACGGTGCCGCTGCTGATGGGGCTGTTTTCCCGCCAGGTCGGCATGAAGATGGCACTGGCCGGCATGGTGGTGATGCCCTGGGGCACGCTCGGACTGGCCACGGTGATCGGCGCGCTACTGGCCCATGTGCCAGCGCAGGAGCTGGGTAGCCATTCGGCGCTGGTGAGTGGGCCGGTGTTCCTCGCCCTGACCGCCGTGGCGCTAGCCCTGGCTGGGATTCGCAGCCTTCAGGCATGGCTGGGGCTGGCGCTGATTGCGCTGCTGTTCAGCACGGTGCTGTATGCAGTCAACCGTTGGATCGGACCGGAGGCTTCGGGCGTCCTGGCTGGGCTGGCAGTGGCCGGCGTGGGGTTGGGTATTTCCTGGGCGCGGCGTGGGGTGCTGGTGCGCTGGCCGCAGGCGGCATGGCCGTACCTGGCCTTGCTGGCAGTGATCATTGCGTCACGGGGGCTGTTCCTGATGTCGGGGTGGGACGGGCTATGGGTGGTGCATGGCACCAACGTGTCGTGGAAGCCACTGGCGTCGCCAGGGCTGGCCTTGCTGCTGGTGGTGCTGCTGATGGTCGGGCGCCAAGGCGCGGGCTTCCCGTGGCAGGCGCTGATCACCCGGGCGCGGTTCCCGGTGGCGACGATCTTCCTGTTCCTGCTGTTGTCGCAGGTGATGGTCAAGGCCGGTTTCCTGGTCGAGGCGCAACGGGCCTTGCAGGCGCTGTCCGGCGTGTCGCTGGCGTCGACGGTGTCGCTGCTGGCGGGGCTGGCCGGCTATGTCACCGGCTCCAATGTCGGAGGCAACACGCTGGTGATGCCCTCCATCGCGGCACTGTCCACGGTCCACGGGCCATGGCTGGCGGCGATGGTCAACAGCGCCGCCGGGCATGGCGCGCTGGGCTCGTTGTCGATCCTGTCGCTGATCATCGGGCTGGCCGGGGCCAACCGTGAGGAAGAGCACGGCCTGATCCGCTTCGGCTTCGCCCTGGTGCTGCTGAACATCGTCATCGTGGCTGCAACCGGGGTGATTTTGCTCTACCTTTCGGGGGCCTCCGCCTGACACGACAAAAGGCCCCCATGGACCGGAACCCCAAGCCCGACAAACGCTGGCACACCGTCAACGCCTGGCTGCTGCGCCAGATCGACAGTGGCGAGTGGCCCAGCGGCACGCAACTGCCCTCGGTACGCGAGCTGGCGCGGCTGTTCAACAGCAGCATCGCCACCGTGCAGCGAGCCCTGGCGGAGCTGGAGGCCAATGCCTACGTGCAGGCCACGCCGCGGATCGGCTATTTCGTCGCCAAGGGCGCGGCACATGTGCAGGGGTTCGACCTGGCCAGTGTCACCGTCAACGTCAACCACGCGGTGGTCGCCATGCTGGCCCAGGCGGCCAGCAATACCCGGCTTTCATTGAGTTCGGCGGTACTGCATGACGAGCTCACGCCCCAGGTGCTGCTGAACAAGTGCCTGGCGACGCTGGCTGCCAAGGCCGAGCAACCATTGGCCGGGTTGATCGCTCCGCCGGGCCTGGCCTCGCTGCGCCGGCGCATCACCGGGTTGATGCTGCAACGCGGCGTGGCCTGCGGCCCGGACGATATCCTGGTGACCTCGGGTGACACCGTGGCCCTGGAGCTTGCCCTTGAAGCCATCGCCCAGCCCGGCGCCACGGTAGCCATCGAGACGCCCACCTACTACGGCATCCTGCAGACCATCGAACGCCTGGGGATGCGCGCTCTGCCCATCCGCACCTGCGCCGACAGCGGCATGGATCTGGAGCACTTGAACTGGGCCCTGAAAGGCAAGAAGGTCGATGTGGTGTTCCTCAACCCGACGCTGCAGAACCCGCGAGGCTTCATCATGCCCAACGCAGCGCGGGCACGACTCTCGCAATTGGCGCAGGCTGCGGATGTACCGATCATCGAGGACGATATCTTCTTCGACCTGGTGGGCGAAGCGCAGCGACCGAAGGCGATCAAACACTACGACACGACCGGGCAGACGATCTACTGCTCGTCGTTCTCCAAGACCGTGGCGCCGGGTTACCGGGTGGGCTGGTGCGTCGCAGGCCGGTATCGGGACGCGATCCTGGCCCAGATGTTCTCCCGCAACCTGGCGGTGTCGAGCCTGGCGCAGCGGGTGCTGGATGAGTTCATCGGGCGGGGCTACATGGAGGAGCACTGCGCGAAACTGCGTGGGCGGCTGGCGGCGCAGACCGAGGTGATGGAAACGCTGGTGCGGTCGGCGTTTCCGGCGGGGACGCAGTATGTGGCGCCGCAGGGCGGCTTCATCCACTGGATCGAATTGCCGGAAGGGACGGACATGGTTGCACTGCAACACCTTGCAGCGGAGCGTGGCTGCAATGTGGGCGCCAGCGGGATGTTCTTTGCCGACGGGGAATGTGGCACTGGGTTGCGGGTGTGCCTGGGGCGGGTGATCACGCCAGAGGTGATGAGTGGTTTGAAGGTGCTGGCGGAGTGCGCCACACTTTCAGGCGCTTGATTGCCGGGGGCGCTTTGCGCCCCTTTCGCGGCACAAGGCCGCTCCTACAGGGGAAGGCGCATCTCTGTAGGAGCGGCCTTGTGCCGCGAAAGGGCTGCGCAGCAGCCCCAGGTTCCAGGATCAGGCCAAATGCGCATGACTGCGCAAATGCTCGGCCAACATGTCGATGAAGGTACGCACCTTGGTCGAGCCATATTTGCTCTCGCGATGCAGGATATGGATCGGCCAGGGCGCCTCCTCATACTCGGCCAGGATCACCCGTAAACGCCCGGCCGCCACTTCATCCGCCACCTGGTACGACAGCAGCCGTGCGATCCCAAGCCCGGCGCTGGCCGCGGCGATGGCGGCATCGTTGCTGGTCACGGTCAGGCGCGGCTTCATGCGGATCAGGGTCGGGTCGTCGATGGCGCCGAAACGCCAGTCCGTGCGCGGTGACAATGTGCCAGCCGCGATGACCTCGTGGCGCTGCAATTCCGAAGGATGCCGCGGCGTGCCGTGACGTTCGAGGTACTCGGGCGAGGCACATAACAGCCGGCGCATCTTGCCCACGCGCAATGCCTTGAGGCCGGAGTCCGGCAGTTGGCCGATGCGCACGGCCACGTCCATGCCCTCCTCCACCAGGTTCACCACGCGGTCGAGGAAGTACGCCGACACGTCCACCTCGGGGTACTGCTGCAGGTAGCGTACGATGCAAGGCATGACGAACTTCTTGCCGAACAGGATCGGCGCGGTCACCGCCAGGTCGCCCTTGGGCGCGGCGTTGATGCCGGCGGCGGCCTCGTTGGCTTCGACGATGCTGGCGAGGATATGCCGGGTGTCCTCCAGGTAGCGGCCGCCGGCCTCGGTCAGGCGCACGCTGCGGGTGGTGCGCAGCAGCAGTTTGACCCCGAGCTGTTCCTCCAGGGCGCTGACGGCGCGGGTCACCGCCGCTGGCGAGATGGCCAGGCGGCGGGCGGCGGCGGCGAAGCTTTCCAGCTCGCCGACGGCGACGAAGACCTTCATCAGGTGGATCTGGTCCATGGGGGCTCCTGGGCCGCGGGGGTGTGGGCATTATCTGTCATGGCGCGGGTTTGTGCTGCCTTCACCGGCCCTTTCGCCGGCAAGCCGGCTCCTACGAGAACAACGGCGAATGGGCCAACCTCACAACTCCAGCACCAGCCCGTTGGCCCCCTCCTGCGCTTGCGCGGGCACGGCGCAGCAGATCAAGGCAAAGCCCTCATCCGGCAGTTCGGCGGGCGGGTTGGGATAGTGCACCTGGCCACTGACCAGCTTCGTCCTGCACGTGCCACAGGATCCGCCCCGGCAACTGAAATCCGGCGACAGGCCTCGACTTTCCGCCAATTCCAGTAATGTGCCGCTGCCCGGGGCCCAGCGCGCTTCCTTGGCGGAACTGGCGAAATACACCGGCACCGGCTCGGTGGCAGGAGGAGGCTGTTGCAACGTGGGTTGGTTGTCGTCGGTGTGACGGCGCAGGGTCGAGGGGCCGAAGGCCTCGGCATGGATGCGTGCGTCGGGTACGTGCACGCCGCGCAGTCCTTCGTAAAGGTCCTGGGTGAAGCTGGCCGGGCCGCACAGGTAGAAGTCATAGTCGTCCAACGCCAGCGTGGCCTTGATCTGCTCGATGCCCAAGTGGCTGGCAAACGCATAGTCATGCCCCTGCACAGCCTGGGGTTCGGGCTGGCTCAAGGCGCGATGGATGCTGAACAGGCCGTTGGCGTGTTGCTGGAGTGCGGCAAGCTCCTGCTGGAACGGCAGGTCGGCCAGCGTGCGTCCACCGTGGAACAGGTAGATTCGCCGTCCTTCTTCTTTGACCAATTGCTCCCGAAGCATCGCCATCAACGGGGTGATGCCGACGCCCGCGCCAATCAGCACAATGGGCCGGTCGCTCTGTGGATCCAGGGTGAAACTGCCCATGGGCAGGCGCACCTCCAGGCAATCGCCAACTTTCAACTGTTGATGCAGATACCGTGACGCCGCCCCCTGCGCCTTGACGCTGATACGCAGCTCACCATCGGCAGGCGCGCTGGACAGGCTGTAGGTACGGATCAGCGGTGTTTCCCCATCGATCCGCAAACGTACCGGGATATGCTGGCCGGGTGCGAAGGCAACAGCTGCGCCATCCTCCGGTTGCAAGTAGAACGAGCGGATATCCCGACTCTCCTGCTCGATGCGCAGCACTCGCCAGCTCAGCCACTGACGCTGCCGTTCACGCTGGTGCAGGCGCTGCTCCGCCTCGGCCCAGGTGCCAGTCATCAGGCTGGTGGGTGCGTACTCCTGGAATATCCAGCGCAGTGACACGGCAGCCCGACGCAGCACCACTTGCTCGATATCCAGGGTCCAGAGCCGCTCGGCGCCCTCGAACGCGCTGATCAGCGGGCTGTCGAGGATGACCTCGGTTCGCCCGAAGATCTGCAGCACATCGCCGTTGGTAAAATCGACGAACAACAGGCCCGCGATCGGGTTCACCAGCAAATTGCCGAGGGTGTTGAAATGCAGGTTGCCGGCATAGTCGGGGATGGTCAGGCGGTTGCCCTCGACCCTGACGAAACCAGGCCGGCCACCGCGGTGGGACACATCCACCGAACGTTGGCCGCTTTCATGTTCGACGTAGCTGGTGACGAAGAACGTATCGGCGCCTTCGATCATGGCGCGGGTGTGCACATCGAGTACCGTTGAATCCTGGCGCCCCTGCGGCCCCTGATCGACGCGGGTGTACTCGCGCAACTGGATGTACTGCGGGCAGTTGCCGAACGACTGCTCGACCACCACCTCCAACAGGCCAGCACTGGCCCGTTGAATCACACCATTGAGACGATTGCGTCGCCGGGTATGCAGTTCGATCCCCAGCAGGCCGATGGCACCGCCAGCCACCAGCCCTGATGTTGCCGGATCGTCGACGGCGAGAGCGGTACCGATCCGCAACTGCCGTGGGTCGGGCGAGCTGACGAAACCCTCCGGGCCTTCGAGCAGTGTCGCCCAGGGTTTGCCGCTGGCATCCACGGCACCGGCCACCATGAACGGCAACTGGTGATAGAAGGCCCGATGTTGGTCGGGCATGTAGTCGCGGATGACCTTCTGGCCGAACACCTCCATGCGTTCTGCGACACCGACGTACTCCTGCAGCTGTTTCTCACCTGCATGCCAGGGCGATTGCATGGCGGCATTCCTCGGGGCTCAGAGGGTGGTCTGCAAGCCGATGACCGTGCGAGGCATCGGCACAAAGCCTGGCAGCGCCTCGATCCGGGCCAGCCAGGCGCGCACGTTGGGGTACGGCTCCAGCGACACGTTGCCTTCCGGCGCATGGGCGATGTACGAATAGTGGGCGATGTCGGCGATGGTCGCGTGGTCACCCACCAGGAACGGGCCCTTGGCCAGCTCGGCATCGATCACCTTGAGCAAGGTGTGGGCACGGCCGATCACTTCATCGGTATTGAAGGAGGCGCCGAACACAGTCACCAGGCGCGCTGCGGCTGGGCCGAAGGCCAGTGGGCCGGCGGCCGCCGAAAGCCAGCGTTGCACGCGGGCGGCGCCGACCGGGTCCTCTGGCAACCAGCGCTCACCGCCGTAAGCTTTGGCGAGGTAGACCAGAATGGCGTTGGAATCGGCGATGACGATACCGTTGTCATCGATCACCGGCACTTGGCCGAAGGGGTTGAGGGCAAGGAAATCGGGCTGCTTGTGGGCGCCCTTGGCCAGGTCGACAAACACGAGTTCAGTGGGCAGTTCGAGCAGTGACAACATCAGCTCGATACGGTGGGCATGGCCGGACTTGGGGAAGTTGTAGAGTTTGATCGGGCTTGGCATGTTCTGGGCTCCGGATTAGCGCCGGGAGTGGCGCTGCTGGAGGACATGCTGCACTGGATCGGCAGACAACAGAATCGATGCTGGGAGCAATCCAGTATTTCGACAGGTGGAATAATAAGTTGTCTATACCGGCCCATTCGCCGGCAAGCCGGCTCCTACAAGGGGGTCACGGTAGGAGCCGGCTTGCCGGCGAACGCGGCCTCAATGCCGCTGCCGCTTCTGATACAGGTACAACCCACGCGCCGCCTCGACCACCAGTGGCACGCAGGCCTGGTGCTCATCGAAGCTCATCGAGTCCAGCAACTCGAAATTGTCCTCCAGGCCATGCAAGGAAATGGCCTTGAGCAGTCGGTCCTGCTCCGGCGGCAGCTCACTCCACTCGGCTACCTGGGTGCCACGCATGTAGCCGAAGCACCACTCTTCGAGAATGATTGCCGGCCCCTCTTCGCCCTCACTCTCCTCGAACAGGGGTTCGAAATGAACAAGGTCGTCGGCCAGTTCTTCAGCCACCTGACTGGCGTAACGCAGCATCAGCGCGGTATAGGCTTCTTCATGGGCAGGCTTCTTGAACTTGGGGACCTTGCCGCCTGCGACAGCGGGCAACCATTGCTCGGGGTTGACCGTGTTCGGGGAACTGGCCAGGGCAGTGAAGAAGCCATTGAGTTCGGCGAGGTTGAGCACCGAGTAGTCGTTGCCGTAGGTGATCAGCAGGTCTTCGAGGCGGTCGAGTTCTTTTTCGCTGAGCGCGGGGAGCATGGGCGGGTGTCCTAGGGCGGAAATTTGGGTGCACCCTAGCACATGAGGAAAGGCATCGAGGGAAATGTGGCGGGAACAAAAGCAATCGCGGGTCAAGCCCGCTCCCACAAGGCCTGTTTTGGCTCTGTGGGAGCGGGCTTGACCCGCGATAGAGGCGTCAGCGTTTAGACTGCCAGCGCGCGCTCACGCAGCTCGCTGTTGAGGATGCGGTCGTTCTCGCTGTAATCCACCGGGCAGTCGATCACGTGCACGCCTGGGGTCTTGATGCAGTGCTCGAGCAGCGGCAGGAAGCCCTCGGCGCTTTCCACGCGGTGGCCATTGGCACCATAGGCTTCGGCGTACTTGACGAAGTCCGGGTTGCCATAGTCCAGGCCGAAATCGGTGAAGCCCATGTTGGCCTGCTTCCAGCGGATCATGCCGTAGCCGTCGTCGCGCAGGATCACCACGGTGATGTGCATGCCCAGGCGTACTGCAGTTTCCAGCTCCTGGCTGTTCATCATGAAGCCGCCGTCGCCACACACGGAGATCACCGGACGATCCGGGTACACCAGGTGCGAGGCCATGGCCGATGGCAGGCCGGCGCCCATGGTCGCCAGGGCGTTGTCCAGCAGCACGGTGTTGGGCTTGTGCGCCTTGTAGTTGCGGGCGAACCAGATCTTGTAGATACCGTTGTCCAGGGCAACGATGCCTTCGGACGGCAGGGCGCGACGGATGTCGGCGACCATGCGCTGCGGATAGACCGGGAAGCGGTTGTCATCGGCGCCTTCGACGATCTGCGCTTCGTTCGCTTCACGGATGGCCATCAGGCGGGTGAAATCCCAGTGGCTGGTGTCGGTCAGCGCTTCGCTGATCTGCCACACGGCGTTGGCGATGTCGCCGATCACTTCCACCTGCGGGAAGTAAACAGCATCCACCTCGGCCGAGCGGAAGCTCACGTGGATCACTTCGGTACCGCCGCGCACCATGAAGAACGGCGGCTTCTCGATCACGTCGTGGCCGATGTTGACGATCAGGTCGGCGGCTTCGACGGCGCGGTGAACGAAGTCACCGGAAGACAGCGCGGCGTTGCCCAGGAAGCGCGGGTGGCGCTCGTCGACCACACCTTTACCCATCTGGGTGGTGATGAACGGGATGCCGGTCTTGTCGATCAGTTGCTTGAGAACCTTGGCGGTCATCTTGCGGTTGGCGCCGGCGCCGATCACCAGGATCGGGTTGCGAGCGTTCTGCAGTTTTTGCACGGCGGCTTCGATGGCTACATGCTCGGCCAGCGGGCGACGGTGCAGGCTGCGCGGGATCGGCAGGGCGTCGGTCTGCTCGGCGGCGATGTCTTCCGGCAGCTCCAGGTGCACGGCGCCCGGCTTCTCTTCCTCGGCCAGGCGGAAAGCTTCACGCATACGGGCAGGAATGTTGTCGGCCGAGGCGAACTGGTGGGTGTACTTGGTGATGGGGTCCATCATGCCGCACACGTCGATGATCTGGAAACGGCCTTGTTTCGACTTCTTGATCGGCTTCTGGCCGGTGATCATCATCATCGGCATGCCGCCCAGGTAGGCGTAGGCGCTGGCGGTCACCAGGTTGGTCGCACCAGGGCCGAGGGTCGACAGGCTGACACCGGTCTTGCCGGTCAGACGGCCGTAGGTGGCGGCCATGAAGCCCGCAGATTGCTCGTGGCGGGTCAGTACCAGCTTGATCTTCGACTTGCGCAGGGACTCGAGCAGGTCGAGGTTTTCCTCACCAGGAATGCCGAACACATACTCGACACCTTCGTTTTCCAGGCATTGCACAACGACATCGGCGGCCTTGGCCATCTTGCTTCTAACCTCAAGTAATAGGACGGTGAAAGTCCAGGAATGCGCAGCACGGTACGCTGGCATCGCTCGGTCCGGGTGCCAGGTTTGCCCCGAACCTAAGTCTTGACGCAGGGTAGGTGCGGGGAAGTCACGTCATTTGGCGGCAATATTGTCGCACCTCTGACGCCGCACGGTGAGCGGGCCGACGAGCAAAACACATTTGCCTGTAGGGGCCGGCTTGCCGGCGAAGGATGCACCGCGGTGGCCGGC
>NZ_JAMSHW010000056.1:0-15515 GCF_023757525.1 Pseudomonas sp. MWU13-3659
GACTATCGCGCACTTAGAAGCAAGATCAAGATCAAGATCAAGATCAAGATCAAGATCAAGATCAAGATCAAGATCAAGATCAAGATCAAGATCAAGATCAAGATCAAGATCAAGAGATATACATTGGTTATTGATAGATTATTTATGGGGCGACAGTCAGAGCCAATAAAAAATCTTCAAGTATTACGCCCAATCGGATAGAACTCACCCTGGCTCCATACCCCAAGCCACTCTTCCCCATCGATCTCCCGCGCCACCGCCATCTCCACCAACTGGTAGAACACATTGCGGTGAATCAGGGCTTCGAGGTTGGTACGCATCAGCACGTAGGGGGAAGGCTCAAGGGTGACAGGATCGAGTTCGACACGCAGCGGATTGTCCGGCCCAGCCTCGACCTGGTCATCGACGTTGCTGGTAAACCGCAGCACCTGCTGCTCACCACTGCCCTGCACATCCAGCAGCACAGCAACAAACGGCGCGTCATCGACACGAATCCCGACCTTCTCCACCGGCGTGACCAGGAAATAGTCATCCCCATCCCGGCGAATGATGGTGGAGAACAACCGCACCATCGGCTTGCGCCCGATCGGCGTGCCCAGGTAGTACCAAGTACCGTCCCGGGCGATGCGCATGTCGATATCGCCACAGAAATCCGGGTTCCACAAATGCACCGGGGGCAAGCCCTTGTGCGCGGGGATCTGCGCCAACAGGTCGTTGGCCTTGCCGGAATCAGTCATTTCACGCTCGCTCAGCGGCTCATGCCCAGGAGACTGCGAGCGTACTCGCGCATCGGCTCACCAAGCAAATCCTGCGGCGTGTTGTCGTGGAACGTCAACAAACCGCCACGACTTTTGATCCGGGCGGTATCGATTAGATAACGGGTGCTGGTCTCGATGAGCATCATCTGCACCACGCCGTTGTCCCAGCCCAAGCGATCGACGGCCTGTTCGTCATACCACTCGTCGCCATTGCCGATCCGGTCGTCGGTACGCGCAAAGCGGGTGTAGAGCACATAGTCGGCGCCGACCGAGCGGGCCTCGGCAATCGCGTCCTCCAGGCCCAACGGCCCCTGGGCGCGGCGCACCAGCGGGAAGTACTCGACAAAGCTCTTGAAAGCTTCCTCGGCCACCGCATTCTGGCGTGGCACCGGCCCCTTGCCCGGCGGCACGAACGCGCCCTGGCCGATGAAGATGAACGAATCGGGCTGCAGGCGGATCGACAGGGTCCGGGTGGTGTCGCTGTGATCCAGCAGGCCGGCGTCACTCATGTGATAGCGCACACCCTCGCCCATATCACTGACATTCATGCAGCCGCCCAACGCCATCAGCGCCAGCAGCAAGACCAGGCTACGCATCTTTCCTCCAGAGACCGGTGACGAAAAACCGGCGAATAGCCGCCAGATGCAGAATCTGCGCCAGAGTCAGCCGCCGATCACCTTCATCACCATCACATCGCCGGAAAACGCCACTTCCTGCTTGTCCGCCAGGGCCTTGACCAGCAAGCGCTGCAGTGCTGGCAAAGCCTGGTGACGGGGCTTGTCGAGCAAGTCGCCGACAAAGTGACGGTTACTCGACGACAGGCAGCCATGCAACCAGCCGGTGGACGACAGACGCAGACGCGAGCAGGCACGGCAGAACGGCACACTCTCGTTGGCGATCACACCGAAATGCCCCTTGCCGGGAATGTAATATCGCAGGGCCGTCGCATCGACTGGCCGGGGTGCCTGCTCGTAGCGGTGGGATTGCCCGATCACCCCTAGCAACTGCTCCAGGCTCACGAACTGTTGCACGAAGGCATTACCATCGCGCGCCAGGTGCCCCATGCGCATCAGCTCGATGAAACGCAGCTCGTAGCCGCGCTCAAGGCAGTAGTCGAGCAACGGCAACACCTGGTCGAGGTTCTGCCCACGCATGGGCACCATGTTGACCTTGATCGCCATGCCTGCGGCACTGGCCTGCTCCATGCCAGCCAACACGCTGGCCAGGTCGCCACCACGGGCTATACCGCGAAAAGCGCCTGGGTCGAGGGTGTCGAGGGAAACATTAAGCCGGCGTATGCCGGTCTCGCACAGCAATGACAGCTTGCGCGACAGCAACTGGCCATTGGTGGTGAGGCTGATGTCCTCCAGGCCCAAACCGGCCACTGCCTTGAGAAACGTCTCCAGCCGTGGGCTGATCAGTGGCTCGCCGCCCGTGATGCGCAAACGCTCGATACCCGCCGCCTCGACCAGGTAGGCCACACCCCGGGCCAAGGCATCCGCCGTGAGCTCGTCCTGCGCCGCCACCAGGCGCTTGCCATCGGGCACGCAGTACGTGCAGGCATAGTTGCAGGCAGCAGTCAGGCTGACGCGCAGGTTGCGAAAGCGCCTGCCTTGACGATCGACGATCATGGATGACTCCGGCATGGAAGATTCTGGCGGGCAAAACCTGACTCAAAAATCAGGTTTTTGCAAGCTTTCCAGGCGAAGCCTTGGGGAGACGATGCCCACCGATAAGCAGTGGGCATCCCTTGAAGGGCTTTAGCTTGCGGACTCAGGATCGCGCTTGCGCTTGTTGCCCATGCGCACGCCGATATCCATCAGGAACTGGAAGAAGCCTTCCTGATCCTCGAGCACGTTGCTCCAGAACGGCGAGTGGTACAGCGCGACAGCGCCATGGACCAACGCCCAGGCAGCGCAATAGTGGAAGTACGGTGGTACGTCCTCGAGCTTGCCTTCGCTGATCCGGCCTTTGATCAACTGCGTCAGGCGATCGAAGTTGGAGGCGCGGATACTGTGCAACTGCTCGACCATCTCCGGCACCTGGTTACCCTTGACCACCTTCTCTTCCAGGCGGTCGAACAAGCGGTAACGCTGCGGATCGCGCATGCGGAACTCGAAGTAGGCGCGCGACAGGGCTTCCTTGTCGCGGTCGACGTCTGCCGAATGCAACAGCTCGTTCAGATCGCGCTCGTAGTCGAGCATCAGGCGCAGGTAGATCTCCGCCTTGGACTTGAAGTGCTTGTAGATCGTGCCTTTGCCGATGCCCACGGCGTCGGCGATCATCTCGACGGTGACACTGTCTTCACCTTGTTCGAGAAACAGCTTGAGCGCGGTGTCGAGGATCTCTTGCTCACGACGACGAAACTCACGGACCTTACGAGGTTCTTTCTGCATAGGAAGGACTGGGATGACAATCGAAGCGGTTTATTATGCCTAAGTGGCGGCAAATTGCACGGATCTTCCAACCATGTCTATGTTTCTTGATGAGTTCGACCAGGCGCCGGGCCTGTGTTACCTGAACCATGCCGCCATCGCCCCGTGGCCGCGTCGCGCCAGCGAGGCCGTCGCACGCTTCGCCCGCGACAACGTGCGCCTGGGGGCCCGTGAATATCCGGCCTGGCTCGCCACCGAGCGGCGCTTGCGCGAGCGCCTGGCACGCCTGCTCAACGCCCCGACCACCGGTGACATCGCCCTGGTGGGCAACACCTCCCAGGCCCTGTCGCTGGTCGCTTTCGGCCTGGATTGGCAGCCCGGTGACCAGGTGACCATCAGTGACGAGGAGTTCCCTTCCAACCGCGTGGTCTGGCAAGCCCTGGCCGAACGCGGCGTCGAAGTGCAGCAGGTAAGCCTGGCCGGCGAAGACCCCGAGACCACATTACTGAATGCCTGCGGCCCCCGTACGCGCCTGCTGGCGATCAGCGCCGTTCAGTTCGGCAGTGGCCTACGCCTGGATCTGACGCGACTCGGTGAAGGTTGCCGCAGCCGTGGCGTGCTGTTCTGCGTGGATGCGATCCAGCACATCGGCGCCCTGCCCTTCGATGTGCAGCGCTACCAGTGCGACTTCGCCATGGCCGACGGCCACAAGTGGATGCTCGGCCCCGAGGGCCTGGCGGTGTTCTACTGCCGTGGAGAACTGCGCAAGCAGCTCAAGCTGAACGCCTATGGCTGGCACATGCTCGAAAACCTGGGGGATTTCGAGCGCCGCGACTGGCAGCCGGCCCGCAGCGCCAGGCGCTTCGAACCCGGCAGCCCGAACATGCTCGGCGCCTGCGCACTAGAGGCCAGCCTGTCACTGTTGGAGGAAGTAGGCATGGCCATGGTCACCGAACAGCTGGCACTGCGCGTGGAACAGTTGCACGAAGGGTTGGCAGCCCTGCCAGGCGTGCGAATACACAGTCCGGGTGACCCCGGGCGACGGGCGGGCATCGTCACGTTCAGCCTGGCGGGCCACGCCAATGCTGACATTTATCGGACGCTTAGCGCCGATGGGGTGATCTGCGCGGTACGCGGCCCAGGTGTGCGTTTTTCCCCACACTTCTATACCGATCAACACCTGATCGACGAAGCACTGCGCCAGGTCCGCCACATTGCAATGCAATGAATGCGCTATGGAATCAAGACGTATTCCAAATCTGTTTAAAAAACGATCAGCACACGCTGGCAGCACGCCAATCCTGACCAATACTTGAAGTGTTGGCGCGGCGCATCCCCCCCAAGTGGCGCGCCGATAAAGGTGCCCAGGGACCGTGTGCCTTTGTTTTACTCCTAATGGTCTTAACCCGGATTCCCCCCCCAGAACCCGGGTTTTTTTTGTCCAGGCAGAGGGCGCGGGTGCTTGCCGATAGATTTCTGGCGCGCTCCAGATCGAGCGCCGCTGGCGCGGCTAAAGCCGCTCCTACATTTGTTGCAACGTGCCGCACCTGTAAGGCCATGGTTGCCAGCCTTGGCGCATGGCTTCAGGGCGGTCACCGGCATGCTCCCAGACATAACTGACCCGAAACAAACGTGTAGGAGCGGATTCATCCGCGATGCGCCGCGCGAGCGGCGCTCTATCTCAACACCAACACCAGCTCCGAGCCATACACAAGCACCCCGCCTCAGGCCACTCGAGCCAACGGGAACAGGCGCTTGAAGTTGCCGGTGGTCTGCTCGGCCAGCTGTGCGTAACTCACCCCACGCAACGAAGCCACATACTCGGCCACTTCCCGCACATACTGCGGCAGGTTCGGCTTGCCACGGTGCGGAATCGGCGCCAGGTACGGCGAGTCGGTCTCCACCAGCAGGCGATCGACCGGGACCTGCCTGGCCACATCGCGCAGCGCATCGGCATTGCGGAAGGTGACGATACCCGACAGCGAGATGTAGTAGCCCAGGTCCAGCGCCGCCTTGGCCATGTCCCAGTCCTCGGTGAAGCAGTGCAGCACCCCGGCCTGGGGCAGGCTCGCCTCGCGCAGCAGTGCCAGGGTGTCGGCGCGCGCCGCACGGGTGTGCACGATCACCGGCTTGCCGGTCTGGCGCGAGGCCTCCAGATGCAGGCGGAACGAGGCCTGCTGAAGCTCCGCGGCCTCCGGCTCGTAGTGATAGTCCAGCCCAGTCTCGCCTATGGCCACCACATGCGGGTGAGCAAGCTCTCGCAATAGCCACTCCAAGGCCGGCGTCTCGCCCGGTGCCAGGTCGAGCGGATGCACGCCAACCGAACAGTCCACGTCGGCGTAGCGCTCGCTGAGCGCCTTCACCGCACCGGCGTTCTCGGCGCTCACGCCGATGCACAGGAAATGCCCCACCCCGCGCTCGCGCGCCGCTTGCAGCGCGGCATCGAGGGAGCCCTGGTGGGCGCTCAGGTCAAGACGATCAAGGTGGCAATGGGAATCTACGAGCATGGCAACAGACACATATGAATTGAACGTTGGAATCAGCGCATGCCCGGCAGCTGCACCCAGCGGGCGAGCAGGGCTTCGAGCAGCAGCACACGGTTGAGGTTGGCCTTGCCCAGGACTTTCTGGCGCTGCTCGAGGATCCATGCCTGGATCTCCAGCACCTTGGCCTGGCGGCTCTTCTGCGCCAGGTATTGCAACACCTTGCGCATGTCAGCCAAGCCTAACCCTTCTTCATCCTGGGTCAATTGGTAGCGCAGGATCAGGTGCGACCAGTCGCAGAACCAATCGAACAGCAGCAGCAAGGGCACTGTATTCCAGGCCTCGGCCAACTGGCTGGGGGATTGCTGCTGCTTGAGCAGCTTCTTCACTCCCTCGGTGACCAGTGCGCGCTGTTCACGCACGCCTTGTGCCTGCAAGCTGACGGCCATCAGCGGCGAGCCGGCGGCAAGGGTGAGCAGTTCCTCGCGCTCCTCCTCGCTGTTGTCGGCCAGGGCGCCGGCCAGCCAGGCGCGGCTCTGGGCCAGGCTGGGTTGAGGGCAGGCAACCTGCTGGCAGCGACTCTTGATGGTGGGCAGCAACCGACTGGGCTGATGGCTGACCAGCAACAGCACGGTATCGCCCGAGGGCTCTTCAAGACTTTTTAGCAAGGCGTTGGAGGCGTTGATGTTCATCGCCTCGACCGGCTCGATCAGCACGACCTTGCGCCCGCCTTGCTGGGCAGTCTGGACCACGAACGAAACCAGCTCGCGCACCTGGTCGATCTTGATCGGCTTGTCGGCTTCTTCCGGCTCCAGCACGAAATTGTCCGGGTGGCTGCCCGCCTTGAGCAGCAGGCAGGCCTTGCACTGCCCGCAGGCATCCAGCCCTTGTGGCTGCTGGCACAACAGGCGCGCCATCAACCGCTCAGCGAGGGCGCGCTTGCCGATGCCCTGGGGCCCGTGCAGCAGGTAGGCGTGAGCATGCTGGGCACGGCCGGCCAACTGCTGCCAGAGCGCCTGCTGCCAGGGGTAGGCTTCAGCCACGGCAGCGCTCCAGGATGCCTGGCAGCAGCGCGTCGATGGCTCGCTGGACGGCCTCCAGCGGTTGCGCGGCGTCCAGCAGGCTGTAGCGTTGCGGCTGCTGGCCGGCACGCTGCAGGTAGGCCTGGCGCACCGCTTCGAAGAAGGCCTGGCCTTCCTGCTCGAAACGGTCGAGGCGACCGCGGGCCGCGGCACGGGCCAGGCCGACTTCCACGGGCAGGTCGAACACCAGGGTCAGGTCCGGGCGCAACTCGCCCTGGACAAAGGATTCGAGGATGGCGATGCGCTCCACCGGCAGGCCACGCCCCCCGCCCTGGTAGGCGTAGGTAGCGTCGGTGAAGCGGTCGCACAGCACCACGGCGCCACGTGCCAGGGCCGGGCGGATGACCTGCGCCAGGTGCTGGGCGCGGGCTGCGAACATCAACAGCAGTTCGGTGTCGACCGCCATGGTTTCTTCGCTGGGTGCCAGCAGCAGTTCGCGGATACGCTCAGCCAACGGCGTGCCCCCGGGCTCGCGGGTCATGACCACATCGACACCCTGCTCGCGCAGGCGCGCCGCCAGGTATTCGCGATTGGTGCTCTTGCCCGCGCCTTCGGGGCCTTCCAGGGTGATAAACAAACCGCTCACGGGCGTTCCTTACTGTTTGTCGGGTGCTGGCGCATCGGCCGGCACGGATTGATCGGCAGGGGCTGCGGGTTCGCCCGCGGGCGCCGACTCCACGCCCTCTGGCTCGGGCGCCATCGACTCGCTTGCGGGTGGCTGGCCTTGCGGCGCGGGGCTGGAGCGGTAGTCAGCACGACGCTTGAGCTGGAACTCGCGCACCGCGCTGTTATGGTCGTCCAGATCATCGGAGAACACATGGCTACCGTCGCCACGGGCGACGAAGTACAGGCTGCTGCCGTCGCTCGGGTTCAGCGCGGCGTGGATTGCCTCGCGGCCAACCATGGCGATCGGCGTCGGTGGCAGGCCGGTCATGGTGTAGGTGTTGTAGGGGGTCGGCTCGCGCAGGTCGGCACGGGTGATCTTGCCGTTGTAGCGTTCGCCCATGCCGTAGATTACCGTCGGGTCGGTCTGCAGCATCATGCCCAGGCGCATGCGGCGCACGAACACGCCGGCAATCTGCCCGCGCTCCTGGGGAATACCGGTCTCTTTCTCCACCAGCGAGGCCATGATCAGCGCCTGGTAGGGGTCACGGTACGGCAGGTCGGTGGTGCGCTCGGCCCACTCCTTGGCCAGCACTTCATCAAGGCGCATGTAAGCCTGTTGCAGCAGTTCGACATCGCTCATGCCGCGCACGAAACGGTAGGTGTCGGGGAAAAACCGGCCTTCGGGGAACACCCCGGTGTGGCCCAGCTTGTCCATCACTTCCGAGTCGGACAGGCCGTCAAGGGTGTGCTTGATCTTTTCATGCCTGGCCACTGCGGCGCGCACCTGGCGGAAGGTCCAGCCTTCGACCAGGGTCAGGTTGTACTGCACCACGTCGCCACGCTGCCAGGCATCGAACAACTGCCCCACCGTCATGCCGGGGTTCAACCGGTATTCACCCGTATGCAGCGCCGTGCCGGCCATATTGAAGCGCCAGTACAGGCGTAGCCACACCGCGTCGTCGAGCAGGCCTTCGGACTGCATGCGATAGAACATGCGATTGGGTGTGGTGCCGCTGGGCACTTCGAGCAGGCGTTCCTGCTCCACTTGCAGGGGCTGCTCCAGCACCGAGCCAACCTTCCAGGCAGCCCAGCCAAAGGCCAGGCCGGCGAGGATCAAGCTCATCTCCAGCAGCAGCAGGAATTTGCGTCTCACTAATCAGGTATCCAGTAACGTCCGGGCAACGGCCTGCAGTTTACGGGTGAGCAGCCCCGCCGGCCAGTTCAGTGCTGCGAATTCACGCACCGGCCAGACACCGTAGACGCTGTTGCAGACGAACACTTCGTCGGCCTGCTGCAGGTCTTCCAGTTCCAGGTCGCGTACGACTACCGGGATACCCAGCAGCACAGCTTGCTCAAGCAATACAGCACGCATCACCCCGGCCACGCCGCAACGACCGAGGTCAGCGGTCAGCAGCACGCCATCGCGCACCAGGAACAGGTTGCTGTACACGCCCTCGATCAGCCGCCCCTGAACATCGCGCATCAACCCCTCGGCGTAGGTGCTGTCCTGCCACTCGGCGCGGGCCAGGACCTGCTCAAGGCGATTGAGGTGTTTGAGGCCGGCCAGCAGCGGTTGTTCCGCAAGACGGGTCAGGCAAGGGAACAGGCAAATGCCTGAATCGGCGTTGCCTTGTGGATAAGTGGGCAAGGGACTGCCCTGAAGTATGCGCCGGGCAAGCGCGCCAGCGGCTGGGGCATAGCCGCGCTGGCTGTCGCCGCGGGTCAGGATGAGCTTGGCCACCCCCTCCCCCAGCAGACCGGCGTAGCGCAGCAGTTCGTCACGCACCACAGTCAGGTCCACGTCGATCGCCAGACGCTGGCAACCCAGCGCCAGGCGGTCGAGGTGTTGCGCCAGCAGGCTGGGCCTGCCGCCGCGCACGGCGATGGTCTCGAACAAACCATCGCCGTAGGCCAGCCCACGGTTCTGCAGGTTGACCGCAGTCGCTGGCTGGCCGTCGATCCAGCTGTGCATCAGTCGGCGAACCGGCGGAACACCAGCGAACCGTTGGTTCCGCCAAAGCCGAAGGAGTTGGACAGCACCACATCGATCGGCATGCTGCGTGCCTGGTGCGGCACGAAGTCCAGGTCGCAGCCTTCGTCCGGTTCATCCAGGTTGATGGTGGGCGGCGCCATCTGGCTGTTGATCGCCAGTACGCTGAAGATCGCCTCCACCGCACCGGCGGCCCCCAGCAGGTGACCGGTCATCGACTTGGTCGAACTGACCGCCAGCTTGTAGGCATGCTCGCCGAACACGCGCTTGATCGCTGCCACTTCAGCCACGTCGCCCGCAGGCGTCGAGGTGCCATGGGCGTTGATGTAGCTGACTTCCTCCGGCTTGATACCGGCATCGCGCAGGGCGTTGGCCATGCAGCGGGCGGCGCCTTCGCCGGAGTCGGGTGGCGAGGTCATGTGGTAGGCGTCACCGCTCATGCCGAAACCGACCAGTTCCGCATAAATGGTCGCGCCACGAGCCTTGGCGTGCTCCAGCTCTTCGAGCACCAGGGCACCGGCACCGTCGGACAGCACGAAACCGTCACGGCCCTTGTCCCACGGACGGCTGGCACGGGCCGGTTCGTCATTGCGGGTCGACAGCGCGCGGGACGCACCGAAACCGCCCATGCCCAGGCCGCAGGCGGCCATCTCGGCACCACCGGCGATCATCACGTCGGCTTCGCCGTAGGCGATGTTGCGCGCTGCCATGCCGATGCAGTGGGTGCCAGTGGTGCACGCGGTGGCAATGGCGTAGTTCGGCCCCTGCAGCCCCAGGTGGATCGACAGGAAACCGGAAATCATGTTGATGATCGAGCCCGGCACAAAGAACGGCGAGATGCGCCGCGGACCTTGCTCATGCAAGGTACGGCTGGTCTCTTCGATGTTCGTCAGGCCGCCGATCCCCGAGCCCATGGCCACGCCAATGCGCTCGCGGTTGGCGTCGGTGACTTCCAGGCCAGCGTTGCGCACCGCCTGGAAACCGGCCGCCAGGCCGTACTGAATGAACAGATCGAGTTTGCGGGCCTCTTTGGCCGACAGGTACTGCTCGACCTCGAAGCCTTTCACCGAGCCGCCAAAACGGGTGGAGTAGGCAGACAGATCCGTATGCTCGATCGGACCGATGCCACTGCGGCCAGCCAGAATGCCTTGCCAGGTGCTTGGTACATCGGTACCCAGTGGCGACAGCATACCCATACCGGTGACCACGACGCGTCTACGCGACACAGTACTCTCCTCTTTTCAAATAACAGAGTCTCTTGCCAGTGCACTTGCCATGGCGAATGGAATGGCAGCAAACCCCGATTCTCGCAAAGAAAAAACCGCACGCCAGCAAAGGCAGTGCGGTTTTTCTCGACAAGATGCGTCGACTACAGCGTCTTAGCCCTGGTGAGCGTTGACGTAGTCGATAGCGGCTTGAACGGTAGTGATCTTCTCGGCTTCTTCGTCAGGGATTTCGGTCTCGAATTCCTCTTCCAGAGCCATCACCAGCTCAACGGTGTCAAGCGAGTCGGCACCCAGGTCATCGACGAAGGAAGATTCGTTCTTGACTTCCTCTTCCTTGACGCCCAGTTGCTCGGCGACGATTTTCTTGACGCGTTCTTCGATGGTGCTCATACCTAGTTTTCACTCCTAATGGACATATGTCAGGCAGCTGGCCGGTGACCAAGTTTATAGGAAGACGCCTGCTTTTCAAGCGTGACGCGCCTTCCACCAAGTCGCCCGGCCCGCTGTCCGGAATCTGGTTGCAGCTTTATAACGGATTTTAGGCTTCGAGTATGACTCTTTTTTGAAGCAATCCGTCACATTGAGTTGCGGATATTACATGTACATCCCGCCATTCACCGGCACGGTTGCGCCGGTGACGTAGGCTGCGCCTTCGGACGCCAGGAAGGATACCACCTTCGCGATTTCCTCGGCCTGGCCCAGGCGGCCCAGCGGAATTTCCTTCTGCAGGGCCTCGCGCTGCGCTTCCGGCAGCTCGCGAGTCATGTCGGTGTCGATGAAGCCCGGCGTCACCGAGTTGACGGTGATATTGCGCGAGCCCACTTCACGGGCCAGGGCACGGCTGAAGCCCTCCAGGCCGGCCTTGGCGGCGGCATAGTTGGCCTGGCCAGCGTTGCCCATGGCACCTACCACCGAACCGATGCTGATGATACGACCCCAACGGGCCTTGGTCATGCCGCGCAACACACCCTTGGACAGACGGTAGAGGCTGTTGAGGTTGGTATCGATCACGTCGAACCATTCGTCGTCCTTCATGCGCAGCATGAGGTTGTCACGGGTGATGCCGGCGTTATTGACCAGGATGGCCGGCGCGCCGAACTGCTCGCCGATGGCACTCAGCACAGCATCGACGGACTCAGCGCTGGTCACGTTCAGCTCCATGCCGGTGCCGGTGATGCCGTGCTCTTTCAAGGTGGCGGCGATGCGCTCGGCGCCGGATGCCGAAGTGGCGGTACCGATCACGGTCGCGCCCTGGCGGCCGAGTTCGAGGGCGATGGCCTGGCCGATGCCACGGCTGGCGCCGGTAACCAGTGCAACTTTACCTTGCAGGCTCATGCAAGCGTCTCCAGATTCAGGCCAGCGCCGCACGAGTGGCGGCGACGGCGTCAGGGGTATTGAGGTTGTAGGTGGTCACGCCGTCGGCGCAACGCTTGTTCAGGCCAGCCAGGACCTTGCCCGGGCCACACTCGACCAGGTTGACCGCACCGTTGGCGGCCAGGGTCTGCACGCATTCCACCCAGCGTACCGGCTGGTACAGCTGCGCCAGCAGGTCCTGCTTGAGCGCATCGAGGTCGGCGGCGATGGCCGCGGTGACGTTCTGCACCACAGGGATCTGCGGGGCCTTCCAGTCGATGGCATTGACGAACTCGGCGAAGCGCTCGGCGGCCGGCTTCATCAGTGCGCAGTGCGACGGCACGCTGACCGCCAGCGGCAGGGCGCGTTTGGCGCCCTTGGCCTTGCACAACTCGATGGCGCGATCTACCGCAGCCTTGTTACCCGCAATGACAACCTGGCCAGGCGAGTTGAAGTTCACCGCGCTGACCACCTCATCTTCTGCCGCTTCAGCGCAGATGGCGACCACATCGGCATCGTCCAGACCCAGGATCGCGGCCATGGCGCCATGACCGGCCGGCACGGCTTCCTGCATCAGTTGGCCACGGCGCTCGACCAGGCGCACTGCATCTTTCAGCGACAGGCTGCCGGCTGCGACCAGGGCGCTATATTCACCCAGGCTGTGACCGGCAACGAAGGCCGGCTGCGCGCCGCCCTCTTCCAGCCACAGGCGCCACAGGGCGATGGAGGCGGTGAGGATGGCCGGCTGGGTCTTGTCGGTTTGGTTGAGTTGTTCTTCCGGACCTTCCTGGACCAGTTTCCACAGGTCGTAGCCCAGAGCCTCGGAAGCTTCCTTGAAGGTCTCGACGATTACCGGCTTTTCAGCGCCGAGCTCGGCGAGCATGCCCAGCGACTGGGAACCTTGACCGGGAAAGACGAATGCGAGGGATGCAGACATTGAACAAGCCCTTATGATCTTGTCGTCGGATGGGGTGCGCCGGGCCTTGGGCCGGGCGCGCAATCTGAATGCTTGGATGGAGCGACGGACCAAGCGGTCACATTTAAGCACTTCATGGGCGATATGCCTAAGGGCTTTGCGCCGCCCCCCATCGCGGATGAATCCGCTCCTACGGGTGCGTGCAGGAGCGGATTCATCCGCGATGGGGCCACCCAGGCATCAAGGCAGCAAATCCTCGAGACGCCCATGCAAACGCTGCGGCAGGTTTTCCTGGATCTCGATCAGGGCCCGCTGGATGGCACTCTGCAAGCCTTGAACGCCCGCCGAACCATGACTCTTGATGACGATCCCCTGCAACCCGAGAAAGCTTGCGCCATTATGCCGCGCTGGCGCCAGGTCGGCCTGCAACCGCCTGAGCAACGGCATGGCCATGGCGCCCGCAGCGCGCGCCAGCACCCCCCCCCGGAACAGCGCCTCGATACGCGCCCCGATCATGGTGGCCAGACCTTCGCTGGACTTGAGCAGGATATTGCCGACGAAGCCATCGCAGACCACCACGTCAGCCTCGCCACGATACAAGCCGTCGCCCTCGACGAAGCCGATATAGTTGAGGCCCCGGGCATTTTGCAAAAGACTGGCGGCGAGCTTGACCTGCTGGTTGCCCTTGATGTCCTCGGTACCGATATTGAGCAGCGCCACACGCGGCCGGTGAACCCCCAGGGCCTGGGCGGCCACCGAGCCCATCACGGCAAACTGGTAGAGGTTTTCAGCACTGCAATCGACGTTGGCCCCAAGGTCGAGCAACTGGCAGTAACCGGCCTGGGTCGGAATGGCCGCGACCATTGCCGGCCGATCGATGCCCGGCAAGGTCTTGAGCACCAGCCGTGACAGGGCCATGAGCGCACCGGTATTGCCCGCACTCACACAGGCCTGTGCCTTGCCATCACGAACCAGTTCGAGGGCGACGCGCATCGACGAGTCAGGCTTGCCCCGCAACGCTTGCGACGGCCGCTCGTCCATGCCGATCACCTCACTGGCCGCAACAATTTGCAGGCGCGCGCGATCCGCAGCCGATTGGCCACTGACGAGATCTTCAAGGAGGGAGGGTTGACCGACGAGGGTCAGGTGCAGCGAGGGAGTAGCCGAAAGGCAGGCAATGCTAGCCTGGACAATGTTGCGGGGACCGAAGTCCCCGCCCATTGCGTCGATCGCGATGATCTGAGCAGACAAGGATTACTCGTCAGCGCCCTTGTCGATCACTTTGCGACCACGGTATACGCCTTCTGGCGAAACGTGGTGACGCAGGTGTACTTCACCGGTGCTTTTCTCTACCGACAGCGCGTTTTCCGACAGGGCGTCGTGCGAACGGCGCATGTCACGGGCAGAGCGGGATTTTTTGTTCTGCTGAACAGCCATAATTGATTAACTCCTAAACGTTTGGGTCACGCTTTAACTGCGCCAAAACACTGAACGGGTTGGACCGCGATACCTCGTCCTTGCTCGGCTCGGGCTCATCTGCGCCCGCCGGCTGCTGGCATTCTTCCGGATGATGAGCAGGTACGATGGGGAGAGCGAGTAGCAGCTCTTCCTCGATCAGCGCCTGCAGATCCAAAGGATCTTCGCCCAGTTCCAGCACGTCATAGCCTTTCGGCAACGACTGGGTATTTGCACCCTCCTTCACCACGGCGTATGTACATTCGCTGTGGACGGGAAGGGTGACCAGCTCAAGACAACGCTGGCAAACCATTTTGACCGCGACATCGAGCTCGCTGTGGATAACCACAACGTGCTGCTCGTCTCGCTCAAAATCGAACTTCGCCTGCACCGTACCGACAGTGTCGGAAAGCGGGTCGCAGAGTCTTTCCAAATCAGCGAGTTGCAGCGAACCCTCGAGGGTTACACCACGATCAGCCAATTTGCGCGGGTCAACGTGAGATGGAATCTGGTCATTCAACATAGGCGCAGCATTCTAGGGATGCACCCCCTCCCTGTCAAAGGAAATTCGGCACATCACGCATGTTAGAATTCGGGGTAATTGACCAGGAGTCTACCATGCTTCCCTTGTTATTGGCTTCCAGCTCCCCCTATCGCCGTGAACTGCTCGCTCGCCTGCGCCTGCCTTTTACCTGGGCAAGCCCCGACTTAGACGAACGGCGCCGGGATGACGAACCCGCCGTCGAGCTGGTGCGACGCCTGGCGCGACAAAAAGCCGAGGCACTGGCTGACAGCCACTCCGATCATCTGATCATCGGCTCCGACCAGGTAGCAGTGCTCGGAGAGCAGATCCTTGGCAAGCCGCACACTTTCGAACGCGCGTGCGAGCAGTTGCTGGCCGCCAGCGGGCAGCACGTCACCTTTCTCACCGGCCTGGCGCTGCTCAACACCGCCACCGGGCAATGCCAGGTCGATTGCGTGCCGTTTACCGTGGTATTGCGCGAACTGAGCAGGGAGCAAGTGGAGCGCTATGTGGCAGCCGAGCAGCCGCTCGACTGCGCCGGGAGCTTCAAGGCCGAGGGGCTGGGGGTGAGCCTGTTCCAGAGCACCCATGGCTGTGACGCCACGAGCCTGATAGGGCTGCCATTGATTCGATTGGTGGACATGCTGCACAAGGAAGGCGTGCAGGCACCTTGACCTTGCTCGCCGGCAAGCCAGCGCCTACAGGCAACCCGTAGGAGCCGGCTTGAACTGGCCTAATGACCCCGGCT
>NZ_JAMSHW010000057.1:0-11295 GCF_023757525.1 Pseudomonas sp. MWU13-3659
TGCCGTGTCCGGCGCCGCGCCCGGGCCGGCCACGGCGGCGTTCGGCCTCGACACGGCCGACACCTGGAGCCTGGGCAGCTTCGTCAAAGGCGCTCCATGGCTGAAGCTGCCCATGACTGAAGAGGGCGCGCCCTCGATGCTCGATTCGATGATCGACACGCTCACGCCTGATGGCAATGGCGCGGCGATGGGCACGATCAAGCAACTGGCCGGCAGTGGCATGGACGCGGCCAAGAGCGGCATGAGCCTGCTCAAGACCGGGCAGAGCGCGCTGCAGGGTGCGCAGCAGGTGCAAGGCGCGCTGAAAGGCGGCGTCGCCGGCCTGCCGCAACTGGCGAGCGCCGCCAGTTCGGCACTGCCTGCCGCCTCCAGCACCCTGGGCGTCGCGGGCAAGGCCGGTGCCGCCGTGCAGGGGGCCATGGCCAGCCTGCCGAAGCTGCCGGCGCCACCCAAACTCCCCGCCTTCAAGGCACCGAACCTGAACACCCCGACTGACCTGATGCCAGGCGAGCTGATTTCATGACCGAACAGACTTCCCAACCCGGTGGCCGCGAAGTCGCCATCGTTCCCCTGAACGAAATCCACATCGAAGACGTCGGCCGTGGTGCTGCAGTATTCGATGCCTGGCTGCGCGACGTCAGCGATGGCTATGTCACCCTCGAGCGCATCAAGAACGTCGCGGGTGCCTTGCCGGTGGTGGGTAACATCATTGCCCTGGTCGACGCCCTGGGCGATATCGTCACCCTCGCTGAAAGTAAAAAGCCCGACCCGTGGGACTGGGTCAGCTTGGGCATCAACCTGATCGGCGTGATACCTATTCCACCGAACATGGCGGCCGCGCGCATGAGCCTGCGGCCGATGCTGTTCATGGTGCGCCAGGAAGGCAAGCAAATCCTGGGTGACGCGCTGATCGAGATTATTGCCGGGCACCTGAACGCCGACATCGTCGGTAGCCTGGATGACTTCGTCAGCCAAGCCGAAGGCAAGCTCAGGAAAACCCTGACGGCGGCGGGTGGCAAGGGCGAGGAAATACTCAACGAGATCTGCAACGGCCTGGATGCCTTGATCGATGCCAACCTCAATAGCGGCAAAGACCTCGGCGAGGCAGGCAAGAAAGCGAGCAAGGCGGCCGACCAGCTGCTGCATGACCCTCTGGCCAGTATCGACAACATCTTCGACGCGGCCTGGAGCGCCTACAAGGCGGCCGGCAAGGGCATGGCCAACATGGCCGCCAGCGCGACGATCAGTGAAGAGGCCAAGGTCTACGGCCACAAGCAAGTCGCCAAATTGCGGGTGCTGGCACCTCAGATCAAAAGCGAGATCCTCAAGCTAGGTTCTGCCAGCAACCCGCACTCGATCGAGGCGCTGCGTCTGATCCTGGCCGGCAGCGTGGCACTGTGGCGCAGGCGCAATCCGCAATTGGTGAACACCAACATCAAGCCAAACTCCACCAGTACCGCGCAGCACCAGGCCACGCAAGGCAAGCTCGAAACCCAGCGCGAGGAAGCGCCGCCAAAGAATGCGGCCAACCGCTGCAAGAACGGCCCTTGCCCGGGCACCACCCGCGACATCAACTTCGCCCTGGGCAGCGAAACCCTGCAGCACGTCGACTTCAGCCTGCCCGGCCCATTCCCGGTCACCTGGGCGCGGACCTACAACTCACGGCTGGCAGAACTCGACGACAGCAGCCTGGGCGCCCGCTGGCTGACCGAGTTCACCACCTGCATCGATGTGGTCGACGATGGCCTGGTGTTCCACGATGTCGATGGCCGCAGCCACCCGTACCCGATGCCCAAACAGGGCAAGCCGCACTATGACCCGATCGAATACCGTGGCCTGGTCCGCACCACAGAGACCCAGATCATCCTCACCCGAGGGCTGGAGCGGCGTGAAACCTACGAGCGTGTCGGTGATCGGTTCTATCTGGTTCATATCGTCCTGCGCAGCGGCGCCGGCGCGATGCTGCACTATGAGCATCATTTCAACGGCCGACCGGTGTTGTCCGATATCAACACCTACGAGGACAACGACCCGACCAAGGTGCACCTGCAACTGGGCACGCTGCTCGATGACCATGGGCATATCCAGGGCCTGTGGCAGGTGGTCGACGGCAAGCCGCTGCGCCAGCTGTGCGCCTATCACTACGACGACCAGGGCGACCTGGTCATCGCCCAGGACGAGCACGGCGCCGCCTGGCGCTACCAGTACCAGCATCACCTGGTGACCCGCTACACCGACCGCACCCAGCGCGGCTTCAACCTCGAATGGGACGGCTCGGGGGCGCATGCCAAAGCCATCCGCGAGTGGGCCGACGACGGCAGCTTCGAAACACGCCTGCAATGGGACAAGCACATCCGCCTGACCACCGTGACCGACGCCCACGGCCAGCAGACAAAGCACTATTACGACATCCTCGGCTACACCTACCGCATCAAGCATCCGGACGGTAACTCCGAATGGCTGTTCCGCGATGATCGCAAGAACATCATCCGCCACGTCCACCCCGACGGCAGCCAGGATCGCTTCGCCTTTGATGAGCGCAGCAACCTGCTCAAGCACATCCGTGCCGACCACAGCGTGGTGCACTACGCCTATGACGACCACGACCAACTGATCAAGATCCGTGATGCCGAGGGCGGGCTGTGGCTGCGTGATTACGACGAGCGCGGCAACCTGGTCGAGACCGTCGACCCGCTGGGCAACAAGACCGAGTTTGCCTATACCCCGGCTGGGTTGGTCAAGGCGATCAAGGATGCTATCGGCAATGAGAAGAAACTTGCCTACAACGACGCCGGGCAGTTGCTTGAGTACACCGACTGCTCCGGCAAGACCAGCCAGTGGACGTACAACGCCTTCGGCCAACTGAGCGAGTTCGCCGATGCGGCGGGCAACAAGACCGCCTATGAATACAAGGCTGGCCAACTGGCCAAGGTCATCCACCCCGACAAGACCGCAGAACACTTCGAGCGTGATGCCGAAGGCCGCCTGTTGGCGCATGTCGATGCGCTCGACCGTTGCACCACCTGGACCTACAACGCGGTTGGCCTGCTGGCCGAGCGCGTCGATGCGGCAGAACATACCCTGCGCTACCGCTGGGACAAGCTCGGCCGCTTGATCGGGTTGGAAAACGAAAACGAGAGCAAGGCCAACTTCCTCTACGACCCGGTCGGCCGGCTGTTGCAAGAAACCGGTTTCGATGGCCTGGTCACCCGCTATCAGTACGACCCGCACACCGGTCGATTGGCGAGCACTCAGGTCGGCCAACGCCGTATCGAACTGCGCCTCGACCGCATGGGCCGGTTGGCTGAGCGTACCGCCCGCCTGGGCGATCAGAGCCAGACCGAAACCTTTGCCTACGACGGCAACGGCCAGCTGATCCAGGCCACCAACGCCGCCAGCAAGCTGCAATGGTTCCGTGACGAAGCGGGCAACCTGACCCGTGAGCACCAGTACTACCTGGCCACCGGCACGCCGATGGTTGCGGTGTGGCAGCACGAATACGATGCGCTCAACCAACGCACTGCAACGATTCGTCCGGACGGCCACAAAGTCAGCTGGCTGACCTACGGCAGTGGCCACCTGCTCGGCATGACCCTCGATCAGCACGAGATGCTGGCCTACGAGCGCGATGACCTGCACCGCGAGGTGGTGCGGCATCAAGGCAATCAGCTGATGCAGAGCCAGGCGTGGGATCCGGTCGGGCGTTTGCAGGAACAGCTGCTGGGCAGCCATGATGGCCAGTCCACGCTGCTCAAGCGTCAGTATCGATACGATGCCGCGAGTCAGCTCACCAATATTCAAGACAGCCGTCGTGGGCAACTGGAGTACCAGTATGATCCCGTCGGTCGCCTGCTCCAGGCCACCAGCCGCCTGGGTGTGGAAACCTTCGCCTTCGACCCAGCCGGTAACCTGCTGGACCAGAAGACCCAGGAGTTGAACCGTCCGCTGGAGGTTGATCCACGTCGCAACAAACTGATGGATAACCTGCTGCGCGAGTACGCCGGGACCCACTACAAGTACGACGAACGTGGCAACCTGATTCACCGCCTGCACAATGGCTCCCACGCCCATTTCACCTGGGACCTGTTCGACCGGCTTGCCAGTTACAACGACGATAAGCTCAAGGTCGACTACAGCTACGACGCTTTGGGCCGGCGCCTGCACAAGCATTCGGTGGCGCATTTCTGGGATCGCCCGGAAGCGGGGACTGGCTGGAACCAGTTGCAACGAGCGAAGCGCCAACGTGAGCTTGGCTGTGGCTTCACCCTGTTTGGTTGGGATGGCGACACCCTGGCCTGGGAGAGCTCACCGCCACGCGACGAAGGCGACACCGGCCGCACCGTGCATTACCTGTACGAACCGGGCAGCTTCGTGCCGGTCGCCCAGGCTCTGCGCAAAAGCCCGATCCGCTTGCACAAGCAACCGGACTGGGGCCAGCGCGAGTACGACTTCGATCAGGATCCGCTGTGGCACACGGACGTCAAGCCACAGGCGTTCGATGCGATTGCCTGGTACCAGTGCGACCATCTCGGCACGCCGATGGAGCTGACCGATGAGCAAGGCAATGTCGCTTGGGCCGGGCAGTACAAGGCTTGGGGTGAAGTCCGTGAGGAGCGCTCGGACTGGGCGAAACAGCACGGACTGGGCAACCCGATACGCTTCCAGGGACAGTATCACGATCACGAGACCGAGCTACATTACAACCGCAATCGCTACTATGATCTGAGAGCTGGTAGGTTCATCAGTAAAGACCCGATAAGGTACAAGGGTGGTCTAAATCTCTTCGTTTATGCCCCTAACCCGATTGGTTGGATAGACGCCAGTGGACTATGTAGTGGCAGACTTAACAGGAAGTTGGGTGGTGTACCGCATGATCACCTTCAGGCACATCACATCATTCCGGAGGAGGTCTGGAAAGCAAATATAGTGTTCTTTGACGATATAGGTATGAAGGGTGAGATGGATAATCGAGAGAATGGCGTTTTAATGCCTGATAGTGTCGATAAGGCAAAGCAGATGAAGCGTATGCTCTATCATTGTGGTAGTCATGACAAGTATAGTAAAGGGGTGCAAAGGGAGATCGATTCTATCGCTTCGGATGTTTATGAGGAAAGGATCTCTGCTGAGCAGGCGCGAGCAAAAATTTCTGCACTTCAGATTCGAAATAGAGCAATGCTAAAGTCGCCGGCCATCCCAGGTGTTTCACCAATCAGACTGAGCTAATACTAATGAAATACTATATGATGTCGTGTAGAAAAGAGCCTGGCTGCCCAGTAGGTTTGTTAGACGTGGTTCTCTTTGATAAGAATTATGATGACTGGGAGAGCGTTGAGTATGGATATTTTCCTTGGTATGCAAATTCGGTAAGGCGGCGGCCGCATGAAAAGCTACCCGAAGGGCTGATAATGGTTGGGCGCTCAAAAAAGTATATTTTTGGAGTGCGCCAGATAACACGTGATTTCTACGCGATGAGTAGTGATTTCTACAAGGCATGCTTAAGCAGTGGAGTTGGTTTTGCTGACATTGAGAAAGTGAATTTTAAAGTGTCAGGTGGGGATGAAATCAATCCTGTGAGCTATTATGTTGGTATGTTTGATAGTTACGATATTGAGAGCGTTGTTTCTTCTGGAGCGAGCTTGAGTTGTGATGAGTTTGGTAAGGTGGTGGCTTTCTCGCAACTGGATTTGAATGATGGGCACTTTGCTCCAGTTTTCAAGATCAAGGGGCTCCGTGCGCAGGTTGATACGCTTTTTTGCAACGAGGATTTTGTAAGGGCGGCGCTCGACAATAATGTTAGAGGGGTTGATTTTTTTGCGCTGGATGAGTTTGGGTCTACTGCCCTTGAGTCTATATAGTGAAGAGGTTTTTTTGACTTCCTATATTGGATTGTGAGTTTTTAGGTCGGCTTAGATTATACAGACGTCAAATGGGTTTGTGACAAGGTGGCATTCGAATGGCAGATTCATCTGTTGCACAAAGGCGCCCCTGTTCAGTTGTTTTGTTCCAGGCACCGGCTGCGCGCGGCCGGTGCCTGCTGATCACCACCGCACCGCGTCTGAACAAAGCCAAGCACTACAAGGGTTTGCCTTAGACCTACCGCCTGCCCACCGCCAGCGATCAACAGGAAAGTCCGGAGGAATTGGCCAAACAGATAAGGGCCCATCACCCCGGAAAATTGGGCACAATTTCCACCCCGACGGCAGCCAGGACCGCTACGTCTACGATGAGCGCAGCAACCTGCTCAAGCATATCCGCGCGGATCACAGCGTGGAGCACTACGCCTACGACGATCAGGACCAGCTGACCAAGATCAGCGACGCCGAAGGTGGGCTATGGCTACGCGACTATGACGAGCGCGGCAATCTGGTCGAGACCGTCGACCCGCTGGGCAACAAGACCGAGTTCGCCTACACCCCGGCCGGGTTGGTCAAGGCGATCAAGGATGCGTTGGGTAACGAGAAGAAGGTTGCCTACAACGATGCCGGGCAACTGCTCGAATACACCGACTGTTCCGGCAAGACCAGTAGCTGGGTGTACAACGCCTTCGGTCAGTTGACCGAGTTCGCCGATGCCGCCGGCAACAAGACCGCCTACGAGTACAAGGCCGGGCAACTGGCCAAGGTCACCCACCCGGACAAGAGCGAGGAGCGTTTCAACTATGACGCCGAAGGTCGCCTGCTGGCCCACGTCGATGCGCTCGACCGCTGCACCACCTGGGCGTACAGCGCCGCGGGCTTGCTCGCTGAACGGGTCGATGCCAACGAACACACCTTGCGTTATCGCTGGGACAAGCTCGGCCGCTTGATCGGGCTGGAAAACGAGAACGAGAGCAAGGCCAACTTCCTCTATGACCCGGTGGGCCGGCTGCTGCAGGAGACCGGCTTCGATGGGCTGGTCACCCGCTATCAATACGACCCGTACAGCGGTCGGTTGGCGAGCACCCAGGTCGGGCAACGTCGTATCGACCTGACCTTCGACCGCATGGGCCGCTTGCGCGAGCGTACGGCACGCCTGGGGGATCAAAGCCAGAGCGAAACCTTCTCCTACGACGGCAATGGTCAGCTGGTTCAGGCGGTCAACGCCGCCAGCAAGCTGCAATGGTTCTTTGACGAAGCGGGCAACCTGACTCGCGAGCATCAGCACTACCTGGCCACCGGCACGCCGATGGTTGCGGTGTGGCAGCACGAATACGATGCGCTCAACCAGCGCACTGCCACCATCCGCCCGGACGGCCACAAGGTCAGCTGGCTGACCTACGGCAGCGGCCACTTGCTCGGCATGACCCTCGACCAGCATGAGATGCTGGCCTATGAGCGCGATGACCTGCACCGTGAAGTCGCGAGGCATCAGGGCAATAAGCTGATACAGACCCAGGCCTGGGACCCGGCCGGGCGCTGCAGGAGCAACTGCTGGGCAGCCATGACGGCCAATCTACCTTGCTCAAGCGCCAGTACCGTTATGACGCCGCCGGCCAGCTGACCAACATCCACGACAGCCGTCGTGGCCCGTTGGAGTACCAGTACGACCCCGTCGGCCGCCTGCTCAAGGCCACCAGCCGCCTGGGCGTGGAAACCTTCGCCTTCGACCCGGCCGGCAACCTGCTCGACCAGAAAACCCAGGAACTGAACCGCCCGCTGGAAGCCGACCCACGGCGCAACAAGCTGATGGACAATCTGCTGCGCGAGTACGCCGGCACTCATTACCGCTACGACGAACGCGGCAACCTGATCCACCGGCTGCATAACGGTACCCACGCGCACTTCACCTGGGACCTGTTCGACCGGCTGGCCAGCTACAACGACGACAAGCTCAAGGTCGACTACAGCTACGACGCCCTGGGTCGGCGCCTGCACAAGCATTCGGTGGTGCACTTCTGGGACCGCCCCGAGGCGGGGACCGGCTGGAACCAGCTGCAACGGGCTAAGCGCCAACGTGAACTCGGCTGTGGCTTCACCCTGTTTGGTTGGGACGGCGACACCCTGGCCTGGGAAAGCTCACCGCCGCGTGATGAAGGCGACACCGGGCGCACCGTGCATTACCTGTACGAGCCAAACAGTTTTGTGCCGGTGGCCCAGGCTCTGCGCAAGAGTCCGATCCGTTTGCACAAGCAACCGGATTGGAGCCAGCGCGAATACGACTTCGATCAGGATCCGCTGTGGCATACCGAGGTGAAACCGCAGCCGTTCGAGGCGATTGCCTGGTACCAGTGTGACCATCTCGGTACGCCGATGGAGCTGACCGACGAGCACGGTCACATCGTCTGGACGGGGCAGTACAAGGCTTGGGGTGAAGTCCGTGAAGAGCTCTCGGACCGGGCCAAGCAGTACGGTCTGAGCAATCCGATTCGCTTCCAGGGCCAATACCACGATCATGAAACCGGGCTGCACTACAATCGGCATCGGTACTATGATCCGAAGATGGGACGGTTTGTAAGCCAGGACCCGGTAAGCTTCGTAGGGGGGCTGAACCTTTATTCTTACGCAAACAATCCGATATATTGGATTGATCCATATGGCCTGACGGCTGAGGAAATATGTGAATTAACTCACGAGTGGCGAACGGAGCTCGCGCCTCGCGATGGAACTGGAACTCCGAATAGTGTTTATACTCAGCTTAGCGGTAATGGGCAGTTTGCAGTTCAAAATACTATTTACAACAGTGATGGACTTGCGGTAGGTCAAGTGGACTTTAAACGTCATGGTGCAGCGGTTCCAGGTCATGGTCACATACTTAATCCGCCTGGGAATATAGAGAGCGGCCATGGTGCTAATGCAGTGCATTTGCCGCCAGACCAAGTTCCAAAAGGGTGGAGCGTAATTCCACCGGGCACGCAACCATCGCAAAAGTAATGGGATAGGTATGATTTCAAGTGACGTGCAGAAGATTTTTGATGAGTACGATGGTTTTGACGACGGGGTGTTGAAGGCGTTCGAGTATGTTTTTTCGGATGATGATACCTGCTCTGTAAAACTTGAGTTATATGCGCAAAATTATAACTTAGAAGGTAATGTCTGGCGGAGGGTGGATGTATGGGTTCGAGGTGTGAGCGAAGTACGTTCGACAGTGATTCCGATTGTTATTAATTCGAAGGTTAAAGTTTTAGACCTTGAGGGGAGGGTGTGTTTGGAGGTGAGTGGGGATTTTGGCCTCGATCCGATGTCTATTGAGATAGTTCGGAGGTACAGTGTTTGCTATGCAATTGGACGGTCGGTTGAGGTTGTGGAGCATGTATAGGTGGTCTGAAGTGGTGTGGGAAGGGCTGGGGGTCTAATATGTTGTTTAAAGATGTTGTGAGTTTTTTTGATGGGTGCCACGGTTTTCAAGGAGGATGTGTAAGATATTTTAGATATGACTTTCAAAGTTTTGGTAAGTTGAATATTACAATTGGGTTGGAAGGTCAATTTTTAAACGGTGTGGCTAAAAGGTGTAGTATTGAATTGAAGATCTTCGATGTTGTGGAGGTTCGATCAGATTTTGCGGGCGGGCGCGGTAATGATATCTCTGAAAAGGTCATGTTTTCACCGTCGGGAGTAGGAGGCTACTGCATAGCGTTTGGTTGTGATTTTTTGGATATTCCTGTGACGCTGGATGCTATTAGACGGCGTAGCGATTGTTATGTTATTGGCAAGGCTGTCGAGGTGTTGGAGGTTAAATAGGTGATTTGCGGAGGGAAAGGGAATGGATTCGAATGGCACTCAATTAACATGCTTCGAGTAAAAAGTAGTAAAAGGGGCGGATTTATTTTCGCTACAAAAAAAGAGAGAAAATAAATCCGTCTCCTTTTTACTTTTGTCCCCTTTTTACTTTCTGGCGGGACAGTGGTGAGGGTTGATGTAGATGGCTAGTTTTTCAGTTGAAAAATTGGTTGCCTCTATAGAAAAAGGTAAGGTAAGAGGCTATGACGAAGTAAGGGAGATAGATGGGGAGCGCTATTTTTTTCAATGTGCGATTAAAAAGGAAGGCGAAAAGTACATTGCGTACTTTTTTGCGTTCTTGAAAGTAAAATGGATGTGTTTGAGGATTATGCAACGGAAGAGCTTAGTGAGTTTTCAAGTGTGGAGGAGGCTTTTGACTATTCCAGGTTAAAAAATGTTGGTGTGGGGAGGTTTTCTAGTATGAAAGGGGTTTTGCCTTTTTGACTGGAGGGAAAAGGGGGCGGATTTATTTTTACTGGCCTAAAGAAAATAATTATCCCCCATTGCTTGCTATTTCGCGTATCGCCGCGTGTTTGAGTGGTTAGTCATACTTGATATTTCATATTTATCTGATGCTCAGGGTAGAAAGCCTTCCTTCATTATTCATGATAGAGAATTCAAATTGTTTGAGTCTGCCTTCTGGGCGCTTAAACAGAAGACGGGAGTATATATAGATCCGTATGGTAAAACGCGAGTTTACCCCGGTCATCAAAAGATATTGGTGGCTTTTTTGAGAGGTGTTAGCGACGAGAAAGTTGTTAGTTTTGTGAGCTTTCTAGGTGCGTCATTTGAGGAGGATGAGGTGTTAATAGCTTATGGTGACTAGAAAGCCAGCGAGTAAAAGGGGGTAGATTTATTTTTCTATTTTTAAGTGGGGAAAATAAATCTGTCCCCTTATCTAAAGAAAAAGATAATCGTGGGGATGAGTGATGGGAAAACCATCGAAATTGACAAATAGCTTTTCTTTGTGCGATATAAATTTTAGCGGCTTTAGTACTTCGTCTAATTGGGTTGGGTGCTTTGAAAGAAACAAGGCTTTCTCATATTTATTGATAGATGAAGCGGTGTCGTTGTTTGAGGGTTTTTTCAAGTCGGATAATAAGGGGGTTGTGGTTCTCACAGCGCTTTCGTTTGATGATGACCGGGAGGATGATGAGGAGACTATCAAGGGATATCAATGTGTTTATGATGAGATGAAGTCTAAGCGACTGCTTTCGCCAATGACTGATGCTTTTGAAAGCTATCGATATGGGGAATCCCCTTTGATCGCAAACTCTCTCAGCTTCAGTCTTTCCAGTGCTGATTTTATAGGTCTTTCGAAACTGCTGATGTGTCATGCAGGGGTAATAGGTCAGGTGTGTTTTTATATTGATCCGTCATTGAATATTGCAATTTATCCTCATGATGATACTGGTTTTGGGTGTGTTGCGCTTAATTCTGATGAGGGTGCTTGTAGAGACTTTCTAAATTATTGCTCCGGTAGTGGTAATTTTACTGTTGTTATGAACGATGCTTAAGGGTTGGTGATAATGGATTGTCGAGATTGGCTGCCCGCTCAAAGTTAATGTCTGAGAGGTTGGCTTGAGTGCTCCAACACTAT
>NZ_JAMSHW010000058.1:0-10144 GCF_023757525.1 Pseudomonas sp. MWU13-3659
TCGATGTAGGCAAGGCCGCCCTTGGCGTTGTAGCCGCCGGCGTCGTTGGCCTTCTCCAGTTGCAACGCCGAGCCGAAGAAGCACGCACGCCCGAAGATGTCGCGGTTGCTCTGGCGCTCGCGCTCATCGATGCCGGCCAGGCGCACGGTGAAATCGTGCTGCCAGGTGCTGGCGTCGATGGTGATCCCTGTCACGGCCTGGGCGCCGGTGAACTCCACGAGGATGTTGCGGGTCACGTTGTTGCCGATCTGTACGGGCGGGATGTTGCGGCGCTTCTGCTGCAGCGGCACATAGGCCAGAGCGAACAGCACGCCTTCTACCGTCTCCAGGCCGAGCCAGTTCCAGTCGAAGTCGCCCACGTCGCTGCCCAGCATCGAGCTGTAGACCACCTGGTTGGGGTTCACATACCCCTTGTTCTGGTGAGGCAAGTCATACCGATAGACGATCTGGTTTGCCGGCGGCAGGACCGCTGCGCGGTCGACCGGCTTCTGGGGATCGAGCCCAGGCACATTGGCGTAAATGAAGCGGGCGACCTGGAGAACGTCCTCGGTCCCGATCTTCTCGGCGATCAGTCGTTCGCCGGCGAGGGTGATGGTGGCCACGGCGGGCTCCTACAGGCTGGCGACCAGCGTTTGCTGGTCGTCGTTGAAGTCAGCTACGACCAGGCGCAGCGTTACAGGGGTGATCGACACGAAGTCATAGCGGCGGCAGGTCCGACCGTATTGCTGGATCAGTACGCGCAGCAGCTCGGGGTTTTCGGATAGTTGGGAGTCGGAGAGGCGCAGCAGGACGACATCCCAGTCGCGGTCCTGCATGCGTTCGTCGATCTCGACATAGCCCACGCCCAGGCGGCGCAGGATCCGCTTCAGGCCGGCGGTGCTGCCGGCGTCGACCGCGTTGATAAAGGCGTGCTTTACGCGCAGGCGATACAAGCCCTCGGGCTCGTTGTTGAAACGGGTGATATCGCGCTGCCAGGCCAGCAGATCGAGGATGGTCAGGTGGCAGGTCTCGGCGTCGGCCTGCAGGAGCGGCCACTGGACCCACTCCTTGACCTTTATCCACCAGGCCTGGGCGGCAGCAGTGAGCTTGGCCAGCTCGGGACCGCCAAGCCAGAACGGCAGTTTCAAACGGATCATGCGAACGTCACCTGCAGGTCGGAAATGCGTGGGATGGCCAGCTCCGACACGATGTCGTCATTGCCGAAGTGCAGCGACTCGATGTCGGGAAATGTCTGGTGCAGTTCTTCAGCCAGGCGACTGAAGGAGAACCGGGCCTGTGGATAGGTCAGCGTGGGCTGGTAGTCGGTGGCCGTGCTCTCGCGGAACGCCGCCCGGATGAACAGCGCGATGCCGTCCTGCAGGGCCTGGCGCCGCTCTGCCGTCAAATTGGGGCGCTGCCACACGGTGAGGCTGATGGCGTGCTGGGTCTGGGGCATGACTAGGACCAGAAGGTCGTCGCCGTGGCCATGGTTGCCGGCGTCGCGCACATGGGCGTTGATCTGTTCCAGGAACGATGCCGCCGGCACGTCGGCCTCGAACAACACATAGGCGTTCGCGCTGCCCGGGCCACGGGGAGCACCGTGCAGGAAATACACGCCATCGGGCCGCACGCCTGGGAAGGCGGCGATCATCGCCCGGTAGACGGCGTCGGTGTGCCACTGGTTGACTGCGCTGAACTGGTTGCGTACGCGCAGGCGTAGCTGGTCGTCGGGCTCGGGGTCCGCACCTGGTGCTGTCAGCCAGCCGTCCGCGTTGACCACCTGGGCGATACCGGGGATTGGCTCCTGCAGGATCGCGTAATACCCCGGGGCCAGGTTGTAGCCGCTGCCCACCGCCATGGCCTCGACCTTCACCGTTACCTGCAGGCGGCCATCGGGGAACGTGGCGTCCTCGATCGTTACCAGCTGGTAGACGTGGCCATTGATCGCGGCGGACTGGACGACCACGCCGGCGGGCATCTGCAGCTCGCCGGCGGTGTTCTCGCGGGTGAACAGCAGCACGCCCTTGGCCTTGGTGGCGCCCTTGCGCTCGACGTTCACCGCCCAGGCCAGCGTGTCCAGCCAGGCGCCGCCGGCGGTCTTCACGAAAAAGTTAGGCAGCACGGTGTCACTGAGGAACGTCAGCATCCACAGCACCGGCTTTGTGACCAGGGCGGTGACCACACGCCAGAACGGGCTGTATGCGCTGGTGTTACTCAGCTTGCTGCCCTGGGCGGCCACCTCGGCCTCCCAGGCCTGGCGCAGGCCGGCATCGGTGGTGGGGATGCCGGCGTCGCTCAGCGCCCGGCGGAAATCTACGTTGCTCACAGAAACACCTCGATGTTGCCAAACTTCATGGTCTTGGCCGTCACCAGGTACACGCCCGGGCGGTCCTCCAGGATCCGGGCGGTGCCCGGCACCAGGCGCTCGTCGTCCTCCACCAGCAGCTCCAGCTGCAGGATGCAGTCGGCCTGGCGCTGCCGGCTGCGCTCGGCCACCAGGGTCACCAGCAGGCCGCTTTCGCGGATCATGTGGGCGATGTCCTGGGCAATGCTGGCCCGGTCCTCGATCAGCCGCGGCTGGCGAGAGGGGTCCAGGACCAGGTCGTTGTCCTCAATCAACAGGTCGATGTATTCGCTCATCAGCCGACCGCCATGCCGATCAAGTTTTCCAGCTCCAGCGGGGTCAGGGGCTTGCCGCCGGTGTTGATCTCGACCTTTTCTACGTGCATGCGCCGATCCTGGGTCTGTGTGTTGTTCTGGACTTGCTTCATCAACCCGCCCTGGGGCACCGCGTTGGGGCGTGCCGGCGCAACGCTGGGGGCGGCCTGCTGCAGGCGGGCATTGCTGCGCTCGGCCTGCTCGATCGGCGCGGGCGCCTGCACTTGGACGGTGGGCGCGGGCATGGCGGCCAAGCTCTTGAGCATCGGGGCGATCGACGCGGCGGGCGCTGCCATTGCCGGGGTGGCCGCGACCTTCGCCACCGCCTCGGGCACCGCCGGCGCGTCGGCCTTGGGCTGCTGCTCCAGGACCTTAGCCACCGGTGCGGGTGGCGCGACCGCCGCCGGCAGCGTGGTCATCAAGGGCGCCTTGGGCTGGACCTGCATCAGCGCCTGCGGGGTGGGCAGCGGCAATTGCGGAGCAGGCAGCGGCATAACGCCTACCGGCACGGTCTGCGGGGGAATCTTGGGTGTTTCGGGCACCTCCGGCATGTCGCCGAAGCTGGCATCAATCTTCACGCCCGGGATCTTGTTCAGCAGCGCGATCACGCCTTTGAGTGCCTTACCCAAGAGGGCAAACGGCGAGATCTTGGCCAGGATCAATAGGAAGCTGTCCCAGGACGAGGCAGCCTTGGTGCTGACGCCCATAATTTCGGCCAGCCAATCGACCACTTTCATGCCGAAGTCAAAGACCTGCTTGAGGCCTGTCCAGAGAAGGGGGAGCAACGCGGCAAAGATGCGGAACAGCAGAATGATCGGTGTCAGCACCACGATCAGCGCCTGGAACCATGCACTGTCGCCGAACGAGGCCTTCAAGTCGTCCCAGTAGTAGATGGCCAAGCCAACCCCGATCACCAGGGCCGCGATCGCGATGGTGATCAACACAATAGGGCTTGCCAGCAGGGACAGCATCCCGACCACGCCACTGATCACCGCCAGCCCGGAAAAGGCGGCAATCAGCGCAAGCACGCCCAGGGCGGCGATGCCCATCACCCGTGCGATGTTCGGGAACAGCTTGGTCCAGCGGGTCAGGGTCTGGCCCATGGCGACCAGGCGCGTCATCAGCGGTTGCAGCAGGGGTATCAGCACCTGGCCGAAGGAGATACGCAGGGCATTCACGGCCTGGCCGAATTGCTGCCAGGGATCGACCATGGCCTGGGCCATCTTCTCCGCCTGCTCCAGTCCACGGACTTTGCCCAGGTTGTCGATGCCGTTCTTCAGCCGATCGGTGTCCTGGGCCAAGGCACCGATCACCTGGGCGCCTTCACCGCCGAAGGCCTCCATCAGTTTGGCGTTGGCCGCCGCGCCTCGCAGATCCCCGAACTTGCCCTGCAGCTTGGCCAGGATGTCGAGCATCGGCAGGACCTTGCCGTTGGTATCGGTGAACTTCATCCCCAGCTTGTCCGAGGCGTTCTCGATGTTCTCGAAGAACGCCTTGTAGCGCCCGCCGGCGTCACCCCCTTCCATGGTGCTGGACAGGCTGCCGATCACTGCCATCTGCTCGGCCAGGTCGACGCCGGCGGCAGTCGCGATCGCGCCGGCCTCCTTGAAACCCTCTTTCATCTGCTCGCCACTGGTGCGGAACAGCTGTACCGCCAACGCGGTTTGCCCGCCCAACTGCTCGACCCACTGGCTTTTGCCCATGGCGTCGGCCTGCTGCTTCTGCAGGTTGTACAGCGTGCCGACGTACTCGCTCATCACCTCCTTGTCGGACTTGGTGGCCTTGGCCAGCACGCTACTGGTGTTGGTGAAGGTGGCCAGCTGGGAGCCGGCCAGGCCCTTGATCGCGCCTTCGATCTTGTACGCCGAAGCCACGAACTCCTGGGCGTTCTCGCCGTAGCTCACGGAGAACTCCAAGGCCTTGTTGTTGAGGGCGTCCAGGGCGTCCTCGGCCACGCCAAGCGAGCGGACCTCTCCCAGGGCACGGTTCACTTCCAGCGCAGGCTCCAGCGAGGCCTCGATGCCGCTCAGTGAGCCCCACAGCCCGGCCACGCCGGTGCCGATACGGCGAATGTTGGCTTCGCTTTTCTCGGCCAGGTCATTGAAACCCTGGGTCACCTTGGCCAGCGGCGCGGTGACCTTGTCGGTCAGCGACAGGATGAAATCCAGCCGGCTGGATGCGTTGCTCGCGCTCATGGGGGGTCAGCTTCCGTTGAATGCTCGTGCTATGCCGTTGGCCACGGCGATTTCCATTCGCCGCCAGTGCTCGTCCTCCAGCCACTTGGCGGTGCCCAGGTTCTCGGGCGTGGCGGGTGCACCAGGTAGCCAGCGATCGGCGAGGGCCAGCAGCTGGCCCAGGCCGTCCTCGGTCAGGCGTTCAGCGTGGCCGAGCGCTTTTTTACGGTGACCTCAACGGTCGGGGCGTACTCCTCAACCAGGGCGCCGGCGATCTGCAGGACGGTCATCGGGTTGGCCAGCAGCGGCTTCAGTTGCTCCTTGTGCTCAGGCTTCACCGCGTTGACCAACAGGTTGTTGGCCGGCGCCACCTTGTTCGAGGGGGTCAGGGCGTTGATGTACTTGGTCATCAGGGCCGGATCGATGGCAAAGTCCAGGGACTGTTCGCCGACTTCCAGGGTGATCTCGGTGCGTTGGGTCATGGTGCTACTCCGTTGGGTTGGGTGGTGCAAAAGGTGCGGATGTGGTCCTGCAGGCCCAGGATCATTTGCCGGCTGAGGGCGAGCTGATCCCGGAGGGTGAAATAATCCGGTCGAGCGTCTGCAGCGAGTTCGGCGGTGGCTGCATCAGCCACGCCGGCGGCGCCGGTACCGGGACCGATACGCACTGCGGGGCAGCTGGCTTTGATGAGCAGCCGCTGATTGCGATCGTCAACAGCGCGGCGCAGATACTGGTTGTGCTTGAGTGCATCGGTCAGTTCCTGGGTGTGTTTGGTGTCGTTGGCGGCGGCGGTGGCCAGGCGCTCGGCGGTGATCTGGGCGGCCTCGCGCAGGCCTGCGACTTCCTCCAGGGCGGTGTCGCGCTCCGATCGGGCGTTGTCCAGCTGCTGCAGCACCAGGTCGAAGGCGAACCAGGCCGCGCAGCCAGCCAGCAGCGTGAGCAGGAGCAAGCGGAACGGGGAAAGGGTCATGAGGCACACAGCTCCGCTTCGGCGCGCCGGCGGGCGTGCAGCCCAGGCACGAACCGCTTGTTGCCCTTGGCGTCGGTGACGTAGGCCCACACGGGGCGGCCATCGGCGCCCCAGGCCAGCGCCCGGCAGCCCTCGGCGATACGCCCGGCGTTGATCAGGCCCACAGCGCGGCTTGCGCAGGTCGAGGGCGTGCCGACGTTGTGGCCGTGACTGGACAGGGCATCAAAGGTGTTCTGATTGATGTCCTCGTTGGTCAGGCAGTCGGCCAGGGCCAGCTGACCCTTCTGCACCACCAGGTGTTCCACCTCGGTGCAGCGCTCGGGCGACCAGTAGTCACCGACGATCACCGGATACGGGCTGGTGTGGCGGGTGATGCCGGCGCAGACGGTCGGCAGGCCCTGGGCGAGCTTGTCGGCGTAGACGACGTTCTGGCCTTCGCCTTCCCAGTTGCCCAGGAACGCCATCAGTGTGCTGCTACTGAGCACCAGGGCGATCGACCCGGTGATGATCTTGTTGCGCAGGCTCATGGTTTGATCCTCCAGTCACGCAACATCTGGCGGTACTTGGGAACCAGCAGAAGGATCTGCAGCGCCATGTAGACCGCCGTCAGCATGTAGGCGACCGCCGACCAATCGACGGTGCCAGTTACGCCGGTAGCGGCCACACCGATCGCGGGTGAGGCTTTGGCCAAAGCGATGGCAGTGTCCTGGGCGGCTTGGTTCGTGCTCATCGATGACCACCTTTCTCGAAAGTGGACTGGCAGGGCACGCAACGGGTCATGCCGCCCAGGGCGCGGCGCGCCTCGGGGATCTCGCCGTCGCAGTCCTCGCAATGGGTGAGGCTTGGCCCAGTCATCCGCGCCTGCTGCAGGACTGCGGCGATCGCCTGGTCACGCTGACGCTGCTCCAGAGCCTGGGCGCGGTCGAATGGGCACACCATCAGCTCAGGCCCTCGATCTCGTCGGAGGACAGGTACGGCACGCCGTTGATGTGGACGAAGTCTGGGCTGGTGACATCGAACGGCAGCTTGTGCTTGGTCTTCTCGCCGCCCTTGGCGTCGATGTTGAGCAGACTGGAAATCTTGAACCGGCAGCCGAAGGCCTCCACGCGCATCTCATCGGTGGGCGTCTTGGCGTAGAACAGCAGGTCAAAGGTCTCCAGCTGACGGAAGCTGCCGGCCTTGCCGGCGGCCTCGATGATCAGATTGAAGTTGCTGGTGTCCACCTCCAGTTCACCGCTGGCCGCCACGTCGCCGGCGACCCAGCCGTCCGGCACGCCTTTGGTCTGCGCTACGGCGCTGTTGTCGGTGATGTCGAGGGTGGAGGTCTCAACGTGGACTTTCAGGTCGCCCACGCTGATGTCGAAGTTCATGCCGCTGATCTTGGCCATGGGTTACTCCTGGTTGTCCTGGGAAAGGTCCAACGCGATGTTGGCGGTGATGTCCTTGGGGCAGTTGTGCGGGCGGATCTTGAGAAACACTTCCACCTGCGCCCGGCTCTTCCAGGTGATGACCAGGTCGCCGTCGCGGGGCGACTGGATCTCGCCCGGGAACACTTCGCCGGCGAACTTCACGGCCTTGGCCATGCGGCGCAGGGGCGCCATCAGCGCGCTGGTGTTGGCGGCCATGCTGTTGGCGCTGCTGTTCAGGCGACGGTCGCCGATGCGGCGGATCAGCAAAGGGCGGACCTGGCGCGCCGCCTTGTCAGCGAGGCGCAAGTACTCCAGCACCTGGAAGTCGCTCGCGGCGGTGTCCAACATGTTGGCGTCACCCCAATACACACCCTCGTAGTCCGGGTAGGTCTGGGAGACGGAGAAGCGCGCCTTGTCCAGCTCGCTGCGGATCGCGGACGGCAGCGGTACGCCTTCCTTGTCCTGCGGCACCGCACCCAGGCCCAGGACTGGGCCGCTGGCGACGCGCATGGGGGTATCCGCTATGCTCCAGGCGGCGTTGGCCAGGCGCCCGGCGAGCACGCCGAGGTCGTTGCCGTGCAGCTGTGGCACGACGACAACCCGGGGTGCAGCAATGCCGGCAGTGACCGCTTTCTGCTCCACCAGGTACTCCGACCAGGTCGCGGCAGGCAGGATGCCGGCGGAGGCGGCCAGGACGAACGAGCGGCGCCCGTACTTGGCGTTCAGTTGCTCGGCGGCGGTGTGCATGGCCACCAGTTCCGCGCCGGTGGTCACCGGCTTGGTGATGACGATGCCTTCCACCGAAAAGCCCTGCTGCTGGGCGTATTCCAGTGCCGTGGTCCAGTCACCTTCGGCGCCGATCGGCGCTGCCAGGCAGGCCCAGCGGTCGCCGCCGTTGGCCCGGGCCGCGACCAGTTGGGTTTTCAGGTCGCTGCTCGCAACGCCCAGGTCGTTGTCCAGATCGCTGTCGGTGTTCAGGGGCAGCAGTTTGCCGACGTTCTTGCCGGCGGGGCCGATGAAGAGGAAATAGCGCTCGATCTCGGTTACGGCACCCTGGCCGAGGTTGAGATTGTTCACGCTGACTTTGCCGAGTGCCATGTGATGCCTCGTTAGCGGGGTGAATGAAGGATTTGGTCCAGGACCTGCTTGACCAGGTCGCTGGTTTCCTGGGCATTCGCGCCCAGGAACTGGCGTTTGGGGAGCGTGATTTCCCAGCTGTCGGCACCGCGGGACTCGCTGGCCTGGTCATCCAGGACGCGGATCAGCACGCCGGCTTGCATGTAGCTGACGTGGTCCAGGATCCAGGCGACGGAAGGGCGGGTCAGGCGCTTCTTTCCGGGCTGGCGAACCTTGAAGCCCAGTCGGCGCAGGCTCTTGGCCTGCCTGGCCGTGGACACAGCACCCGCCGGCACACGGCTCCAGCGCCGCATCTGCTGCGCTGTACGTCGCTCCGACACGCCGTTGTGCTGCTGCGCGGCGATCCAGCCGGTGAGCGCGTTACGCCAGCCCAGCACGGCCTCTTCGTCGGTCAGGCTGGTGACTTGCATCAGCTTGCCCAGGCCGGCCTCCATCTTTTTCTTGCCGGCTTCGCTGCTCTTGCGCGGTGCGAATGGCGAACCGTCCAGGTTCTCCTGGTTGCGGATCCGCCGGCGGCTCAGGCTCCGGGCGCGTTTGGACACGTTGTTCAGCAGGCGTCGACGCAAGCGGGGCGGCAGTTCCAGCAACGCCAACTGCTCCTGGGCGTCCAGCAGCCCCCGGATGTCCTGGTCGAAAACCCTAGCGGCCATGGCTGGCCACCTCGCCGTGTTCGGCAACCCAAAGGTCGAACGGGATGAACGACCAGGTCTTGCCGAAGGCCTCGACCTCGCCGGCGGCGTCCTCGGCCAGGTACTGGGGTTCGACAAAGTCCAGGACCAACTCCACGTCGAACAGGTCGTTGGCCAGGTCCAGCGGCTCGACGCTAAACGCCGGCGCTGGCAGTTCGAACCGATGGCGTTCGGTGTCGTGGGTTTCCAACCAGCTGCCCACCAGCGCCATGAGGCGCCCGGGATGGCCGTTGAAACGCTCGAAGGCGAACACCGCGCGGTAGCGCATGTTGCCCATCTGCAGGCCCTGTTCGGTTTCGGCCCATACCAGCTGCAGGTCGACCTGCTCCGACCAGGCGTCGAGCTGTTCCGGGGGCACCAGCTGCCGATCGAGGAGGTAGGCGGTCAACGCCTTGAGCTGGTTCACTGCAGCTTCGCCGTGATGCGGTTGCGGCCCTGCAGGGCACGCACAGCTTGTTGGCTCAATGCCAGGTAGGTGTCGGCGCGCTCTGGTGCCTCTTTGCCGGTGTTTTCGGCTACTTCGCGGCGGGTGACGGTCGCAAAGTCGGTCAGGGCAGTGGCCTTGGCCCGGCAGTACACGGCGCGCTTGTAGAGCGCGACTTTGTTGCCGTAGCCCCATGCGGCCACGGTGCTAGCGTTCGCTTCGTCTTCCAGGCTCGATACGCCGGCAGACCTGAAGATCTCTTCGACGCGAGCCAGGTCCTGGTTCACCTCGGCCATGGCGATGGTTAGGTGAGTGACCAGCGTGTCGGCCAGGTACTCGCCGGGCAGGCGGTAAGCCTTCTGGTACTCAGCCAGGGAGAGGCCCGGCCAAAGGCCGTTGTTCTCGATGGTCTGGTCCATCACGGTGGAAGTCTTGCCTGAAAAGCTCATCGCTGATCACTCGAAAAGGGCGGGAAACACCGTTGCCACGGGGCGGGCCATAAATGGCTGTCTCGTTTCACGGGTTCCCGCTGGGGGGGTAGTCGTTGGTTACTGGGCGTCTGCAGGGGGCTCTTGCTTACGCAAGGCCTTACGGGCGTTCTCGATGCGGGTGCCTACGCCGACTTTCGGGTACAGCTCGGTTGCACGCTCCAGGTGCTTGATCGCCTTGGCCCACTCCTGGGCCTCCAGGGCGCGGATGCCGAT
>NZ_JAMSHW010000059.1:0-8887 GCF_023757525.1 Pseudomonas sp. MWU13-3659
TGCGCATAATGACAGGGCCTTATGTTGAGCGGCGTCCGGATAATGCCACCGGCTCCGGGCGTCGCTTAATATAGGGTCCATTATGCGCATCCAACTTTCGCTCTCTGATCGCGCCGTGCGCGATGCCAAGGCCTACATGGCCAACCCTGACCCTGAGCATGCCATCGAGTCGCTGATTGATTCGTATGGCGTCCTGGTGGCCGACATTCGCAAGCTGCGCTCCAGGGTTCGTCAGCTCGATGATGAGTCCGCCGAGATCGATGACCTGGTAGCCAAGCTGAGATCGGTCGCCGCGTTGATCCAGGAGCTTTGACCAATCATGACAATTGAGGGGCCGATTGCCTGCGCGTAGCTTGACGTCTCGTCATCGCTTTATGCCATCATCATTTACGCTGCAATTGCAGCTTCAAGGAGGTAGAGATGAGCGCTTTTGAAGGGACGGCAGAGTTTCTTTACGAGGACGGTTTCAGCGAGGCTCTGGAAATCACATGGCATAGTCAGACACGGACTCCAGCAGCGAGCGGTAGAGCTACTGTCACCAGAGCTGCGACATTTCTTGTGCCTAAGTATCTGAAACGCCCCGGTGAGTTTGTCACGATTAGCTTTGACGACCGCAAGCTCTATGGCTATTACGATGACCCAGTGCCAGGAGCTGATGCGGTTCGTTACACATTCCACAGCCAAAAAATGGAGGCTTCGCTCTGATGAAGCTCGAGAATTACCATCAGTTCAACAGCGTGGTTACCACGGTTCTGAAGGCTCTTGCCAAGAGCTTTCCAGCACCTGTTGACCTTGATTTTCAGGAGCTTGGCCTCGCTGATGGCCCTGCCTTTGAGCAGCAAAATTTAGACGAAGTGAAGACTGCCCACGCACCACAGCACATCTTTGCTTCTCAGTGTGTCGCTTTCCTTGTCGATGAGGGCTTCATCATTGGCACCCCTCACTATGTTTGGGTGCAGCGGGCCCGTCTCACAACAAAAGGTCTTGAGCTGATCGGGGTTTCCCTCAGCAGCTTAGAGAAGGCGACTTACATCTGACTCTAGAGTTGCCGCGGCTGTGTGCCTGGTTAGGAAGGAACAACGTGACGCCTAGCCAGGTATGCAGATGCGGCGGACAAGCGCAGCGCGTCAGTTTTCACGCCGTTTTGGCCGCTTCCCTTTGGCGTCCAACCGCTTTTGATCGACCTGCAGCGCCGTCTCCAGGGCAGATCTGATGATGACATTTGAGGGGCCGGCCTTCAGGTGATTGACCTGCTGGCCGCCGAAGGCGGGTGGGGGTGCTGTTACACCCCCACTTTACCGCGGTTTCCCGCGATCCTTAGCCCAGCACTCCTATTCTTTTGCTGCCGTTGTTGCGTTCGCCCTTCATGTACTCCTCCATTTCCATGCCTTGGAGGATCGAGCTGATTACATTGAGGGCTATAGGTTTGTGGGTATCGTTCAGGCTTCCGAAACGGCGGAGCAGGCCCAACATCTGCACCTCTAGCCCTCGCTCCTCATCGCTGAGCAGGATCTCATCTGTAGTGCATTGGAAGAATTTAGCTATCGCCACAACCTTGTCGCTTGGCGGCACATTCTTGCCTTTTTCCCAGCTAGCAATGGTGTTTTCTGCCACACCTACCGCCTCAGCAACGGTTTTCTGCGAGTATTTGTTAACTTCTCGCCTAAACCTGATGTTCTCTCCGATGCTCATCGCCGCTTCAACCGAATGTTCATGATCCATAGACTCTAACTCCTGTGTATTCATACAGCACATAGATTTATTTGGTCTAGCTGCGACATATCTCTTGTCAAAAGGCTAACACATAGCGTAGCTTTGCCTGCGCAATGTGTTGGGTTGACAAGGATTTCTGATGTTCATCGATTGGCTCACAATTTCGCAGGAGCACGACCATGATCTGCCGATCGTGTGCGACGTTGTGACGTTGACGATCGACTCGAACACCAATGAGGTGCTGAGCACCAAGCAGCCTCGCTTCAAGCACGAGGCAAGCTATTCGACCTCCGTCACTGTTCATGTCCAGGGCCGAAAAATCCGAGTCGAGGGCAATCCGAGCAGAGTAGGGCGGCTGGACAACCTGTTCGGCTTTACCACCATTGAGCAGTGCGTTGCCGTATACAACGACCTTCTTCGCGAATACGGGCTGCCTGGCTTTACTCGTTGTACTCGGCTCGATATCCGTCAGGGCGCTTCGGGCGCAAATTCCGGCGACAGGATCGCCGACGGCGCAAAAATCGAACGTATCGACCTCACAACCAACGTTGCGTTGGGCGAAGGCAATGTTTTGGCTTACCTACGCGGTGTATCTAGCCAACGCATCGGCCACTCCATCGGGTTCTTGTACCCCAATGGTCGCACTGTTGCCTGGACTCCGAAAGGAAATGGCCAGGGTGGCCGCCTGCAATATAGAAAGGCTTACGACAAAGCCTTTGAAATGGATCAAAACTGCCTGCCAAAAATCAAGCGTGTTTATGGCGAGGAATCGTCGGAATATCAGTATGTCCAGCGCGTCCGTGACTACTGCGCTACTGAAGGCGTAGTGCGTTTAGAGCAAGAGCTTAAAAGTGAATTCTTGCAGCGCGAAGCCCTTTGCTACTGGGGCCTATTTGATGAAGGGCGCTTAGCCCAGCTCCACTGTGAGTTTCTTAAAATTGATGAAAAGCTGAAGGTGACTGCGATGGATATCGTTAGCATTAGCGAGCAGCTGTTGGCAGAGAAAATTGTTGATACCACTCGCGCTGCAAATACAACTGCCCTTTATGCCATTCAATGGATGCATGGCCAGCGCTTCGATTTTAAGAAACGACAAGTACAAGACCATGCAGCTCGTCTTAATCGTATCGGCATCAACATTCGCAATGCATGCGATACCAGCCGATTCGCGCCTATTTTCGTCCGCCAGTGCCGCGAAGTCACCAAGTCTACTTTGGCCGTTCCTTCCTGGTACCAACGCCCTAATCATCTGAGGCAGGTTGCGGCATGAAAACTGTCAGCTTCCAGGGCGCACAGCTTACATCTGGTCAACGTCACAGGCTCGAACAACAGCGCCGGATTCAAAACATGTTGAATCCAGTATTGGCCGATCAAGTTGCTCAGACCATTGCAGTACTTGAGGTTCGAAAAGAGCAGGGCATCCAACCTGAGAAGCAATGGGTCACTGTCAGCGATACACGGGGAACAGTTTCTATCGCTGAGTGGATGGGTTACTAAATTAATTTCGCCCAAAAGGGCATAACTTAGGTCAGCCATGAGTTGCTGACTGCCAATAGAAGAGGGCTCCACCATGTCTAACGCAAACACTATCATCGTTGAGGTTACTGGTCAGTACCGTACTGGTACAGCTGCAAAAAGTGGCAAGCCTTACTGCATGTACACTGCATTCGTCCATCTGCCCAATATCCCGTATCCGCAGATGGCTGACTTTTACGCCGAACTACCTAATCAGGTGCCTCAACCCGGTACTTACGAATGCGATGTTATCGCTAGTGTTCGTGATTCTCGACTGAGCTTCGAGGTCGATCCTCGTCAAGGTCGTCGTGTAAGTACTGCTCAGGCTAAAACTGCCTAATGTCTGGTTTATTGCATTGCCCTGGAGAGCTTGTTGTTCAGAGCGGTGCATCTCCCGTGTGCTCGGTTGATTGGGTGCTTGTTCCATACATTCAACCATTTGACCCTTCACAGCTTGATCCAGTGGTTTTGGGGCAAGCATTTGGTGCCGGTTTTACTTTGGTCGGATCTTTCTTGGTCATGTCCATAGGTGTCCGGGCCTTATTAAATTTCATCAAGCAATCATGAGGATTCAAAGTATGTCGATCAAAAAACTGTTCGCTGCCGCTACCGTTGCCGCAACTGTTGTTACCGCGCCTGGTGTCTTCGCAGCGGAAGGGACCGGTTGGGATTATTCCCAGATGACCTCTGCTGTAGATTTCAGCACCATCACCACGGGTGTTCTGGCTGTCGCCGGTATTCTCGCAGGAGTATATGCCGGTATCAAAGGCGCTCGCATCGTTCTCGGCTTCCTGCGCAGCTAAGGCTTTTTGGAATGACCTGGGCGTCTTCGGGCGCCCTTTTTTTTACTGTTTTCAGGGGGATGTATGGATCAGCTTTATTACTTCGCCATGTTCTGTATCGGCTGTGGATGTTCTTTTGCCGTCTTCTCCGGGTGGTGATCCATGAGGCTTACTTACTCTATATTTCTCCTATTTTTATTTTGGCTTCCTTCAGACGAAGCATTTTCAGCCTGGTCATGCAGCCAAGCCTATGTATCTAGCTATCCCAATGAATGTCAAGCAGGTGCTGGATCGGCTACTCCTGAAGCATTTATTGAAGCAGCTATGGTTGCTGCCCGCACAGCTAATACTAGCTCTAGGGCCACTGACTATGCAGTTGTCGGTTGCTCGGCTACCGCCGTTGCATCAATGTATAGCTGTAAGTACTCATACAAATACTTTGGCTCTCTATTTGAGATAGGTATTAACATCGAGGGTGCTACTGAGGCGTCTTGTCCTGAGACGCTTGAGTCGCGCGGCTCTAATAGCTCAGTAACCAAAACCGGAGATAAGTACTATGTTACGTGGTCTGTTCGCTCTGTTGATTCTGATATATGCCATAACTCTTGCTCTTATCTGGCGGAATCAGCCGCCGTTAGCAACTGTTACTTGGTTGCAGGTTCTACAGATACTGGCTTTTGTAACTACGTCGTGGGTCTTAATTCCGCGAGTCCTTCATGTGCTTCTGAGGCCGGATACACCGCCCCAGGGACTGGCGATTCTCTCACCCCAAACGTTGATCCTGGCGACGGTGGCGGCGATGGCTCCGATGGCGGTGCAGGGGATGGAGGTAATACAGGCGGCGGCAACGGCGGTGGGTCTGGCGACTCCGGTTTTGATGGCGAGCTGTCTTTCTCTGCTCCTGGAACACTAGACACCGACGGAGTGGTCAACAGCGAGGTCAATGCAGCTCACTACAAGACATTCGTAGTCGGCATGGAAGCTGACTTTAACGATTCTGGCATTGGCAAAGCTCTTACCAACTTCAACAATAAAATCTCCGGGGCAGGGCAGCAAGGCTCTTGTCCAACAGCTCAAATTCAGTTGTTGGGAACAGTCGTCGCATTCGATGCGCACTGTGATTTGTTTTCCGGCATTTCGCCAATCCTCACAGTCGTTTTCATGGCGGCGTGGTCGTTGCTAGCTGTTCGTATTTTCCTCTCAGCTTGATTTTAGCGGCTAAAACATAGGGGTCTTCATGTCTGGTTTCGGCGAGTGGCTGCTCTCAATCCTTCAACAAATAATTCAGTTTCTTGCTGACATCGTAATTGCCGTGGCTGACTGGCTTTGGCAGGCCATGTTGAGCCTCATAAGCTCCAATAGCATTGTGGGATTGATAGAGGTCGCAGGTGGGCTTTTCGAATCTATTGATCCCTCGGTCTGGTATTTCATGTCCATATTTCAAATTCCTTATGGCATTACTGTAGTTCTCAGCGCTTATGTGCTGCGTTTTCTTGTTCGTCGCATTCCTTTCATTGGGTGATTTATGGCTATTCATGCTTATGTTGGCAAGCCAGGGCATGGCAAAAGTTATGGTGTTGTTGAGCATGTTGTCATTCCTTCGCTGAAGCAAGATCGCCATGTCTTTACCAATATTCCGTTAGCAGTGGATGAGCTTTTAGCTGCATTTGGTGGAAATATCACTCAGTTACCTGAGGATTGGCATAACTTAGAAGATCTTGGCGAGATCATTCCCCCAGGCGCCGTTGCTATTATTGATGAATGTTGGAGGCGCTGGCCTTCGGGTGAGACTATCAATCGTGCAAGGCTTTCAGATAAGTCTTTGCTTGCAGAACATCGTCATCGTGTCGATGCAAAGAACAACTCCATGCGTGTTGTTCTTGTCACTCAAGACCTCTCGCAGATAGCTTCATGGGTACGCCAACTTGTTGAAACCACTTACCGTATCCGCAAGTTTGGAAAGAAGGTCTACAAGGTAGACATTTACCAGGGTGCGGTTACTGGCGACTCACCGCCCAAGTCAAAACTAGTTAGAACTGATGCAGGTACTTTTAAGAAGTCTGTTTATTGCTTTTACAATTCGGCCACTCAATCTGCATCTGGCTCAGTTGGCGATGAGTCCGCTGCTGATGGTCGCTCAAGTATTTTTAGGTCTTTCGGGCTATGGTCTTGCCTGGCGGCCTTTCTGATTTTTATCGTGCTTGGGTCATACGGCGTTAAGAGTTTCTTCTCATCTAACTCCGATCATCCTTCCTCTACAAAACCGGCTCATCATCAGATCAAGCAAAAGCCTATTGAGTATCCGCTATCCACTACCTGGCGATTGGTTGGCTTTGTCCACCCATCTAAGCCCGATCCGAATTCAAGGTCTGTCGCGGAACCGCTGGCTCTTATTTCGGACTCTAGCGGCAACACTCGATACATATCATTTAATCATTGCCGCTACACGGATGACTTCACTGAGGCATTTTGCATCGTTGACGGCTCAAAAATTACTAGCTGGTCGCTTAAAAAGCCTTTGCCTGTGATTGGAGGATTGATTGGGGGAGGGGGTTAGCGTAGCGCTGCCCCCTTCACCAATTAATCCTTTTTTCCCGGACTCTTTCTCATGACTTCCTCTAATACATTTTGCCGATTCATCATTGCATTGTCTTTCTCAGCCTTTCTCTCGCAGGCTAATGCTTCTGAAACTACACAGCCATTGACGTTTGACTTCCAAACTATCCAGGTATCTGCTGCACTTCAGCTTCTTGCCGACTATCGTGGCCTTAATCTTGTCCTGGGCGAAGGCGTTACCGGCTCCATGTCGATGCGCATGAAGGACGTTAGCTGGGACGATGCTATTGAACTCGTCACTGGTCCTCGCGGTCTTCTGTACACTGTCGATGGTAAGTTTCTTCGCGTCAGCGCATATCCGCACACGGAAGACGATTCCGGTGGTACTTTCGGGACTTTTACAGGGCCGTCTGGCTCGCTTTCTGGCCCAGCTACACCGTCGTATAAGGTCACCGTATTAAAGGTTCGAAACATTCCATCGGCAGATGCTATTAAGGCGTTTCCGCTCGACCAGGGCGAAAGTTTGAACGCTGAAGAAGGCTCGTCAGTTGTTGTTGCACGCATGAGTGACGAACGCTTGGTCGATCTGCGCACATATCTGACAGCCGTTGATTACTCGCGTAAACAGGTGATGATCGAGGCCCGCATAGTCGAGGTTGATCGGTCATACTCGAAGAATCTTGGTGTCCAATGGTCCGGTTCTGTTGGTAGCGGTGCCGGCACCTTGATTGGCAGCGTTCCATTGGGCCTGACACCAGCTGCTATCGCTGGGTTTGGGATTACATCCAGGTCGTTCAATTTGGATGCTGAGCTGAACGCAATGGAGCAGGCGGGCAGGGGTCGTGTAATCTCCAGCCCGCGCGTGTTCACCACTGATCGGCATCAGGCGAAAATCATCAAAGGCTCTCAGGTTCCATACCAACAGTCGGCCGGTGACGGGGCTACATCCGTTTCTTTTAAAGAGGCTGCGCTTTCGCTCGATGTCACCCCGCTGGTGAACGATACCGGGGTGCTCCTGGACGTGATCCTTTCAAAGGATGAACCCGATTACTCGAAGGCAATGAACGGGGTGCCACCGATCAACACCACATCGCTGACGTCCCGGGTGTTTTCGGGTTTTGGGAAAACTGTGGCGTTGGGAGGCGTGTACTCGGATACGGATAGCACCGTTGTGCGTAGCGTGCCGTTTTTTGGACAGATCCCAGGGCTTAAATGGCTGTTCAACAGCAGCTCGACCGTGAAGACTGAAACCGAGCTGGTTTTGTTTCTGACGCCGCGCTTGGTAGACGCTCCTATATAACTAAACTAAATGAATATTTAGTATAGTTATCACTTTTTGCCATAACATGAGGGCAGGGTAGTCAGCGCCCTCATGGTGCGCACACATCGTCACTATTCCTTTTCATCTACGAAGCCTGTATGTTCGATGCCAGGCTTTGATGGCAGCCTGCCCGCTTGCACTGGCGAAGTTAATACCCATCGTTTCAACCCCGTCCTATATCGCATTTTTCCTAAAGATGCGCCGGGTCGATGAGCAAGCAGTTTTCCCCTTGAGCGCGCGTAAAGGAGAAGTGCCATGTCCTACGACACCATCAGTCTTATCAAACAGCAGGCTAAAGCTCTTGCCAAGACGCAAGGAGTCTCGCTGTCATCAGCTCAAGAGCTTTTCGCTCGTAAAGCGAAATTCTCTAACTTTCATGACCTTACCACTGTAGCCACGCGTAACCCTGATGATCCTCGGCTTGTCCGTGCCGCCTTTGGTGTCAGCGATCTCAAGGACGCCATTTGGGAAGACGATCTGCCGTCTCAGCTTGACGATTTATTGGAGGACGCAACCTCTGAAGCTCGGGCCGACATGAATGCATCTGACTTTCGAGTGACCTCCTTGAAAATCACCAGCGCTGATTACGATCCGGCTCTAGGAAAGCTCGTCCTGGATGGTTCTTTCGTTTACGGAGGCCAACAGGATCTCGACAGGATGTATCACGGCACCGCGTTTCACATGAATGCCAGGTTCAACCTCATTCGTCGTTTCGACAGTTGGTCTTTCGATGAAGACATTCCGTACGAGATCGTTGACAGCATCACCGACAGCGACCTTGATCGCGAGCATGAGCTGGAGTACCAGTACGAGCAGTACCTGGCCGAGAAAGCTGCTCAGGCTAAGCGGGAATGACATAGCCGTTGATAGGTACGGCGGGTGTTGCTACTAGCAACACCTGGTGCCGGCCGAGCAGGTCGATTTTTCGCGTCCGCGAAAATCGCAGTGCGATCTGGCTTCCGATCTGGCCAACTCGTGCCCCGGAAGCTCCATACGAAGA
>NZ_JAMSHW010000006.1:0-263341 GCF_023757525.1 Pseudomonas sp. MWU13-3659
GCCGGAAACGGATTCCAGCTTGTTGACGATCGAAGGTTGGCCGCCAACGAATACGTCGTCGGGCGCATTGATGGTGAAGGTGCCAGTGGCGCTGCCCGCAGGCACGTTGACCTTGGTGCCGTCGGACAGGGTGAAAGTCAGGCCGTTGTGGCCGGTGACCGACAGGCCTTGGGCGTTGGTCAGGGTGACGGTATAGGTGATCTGGCCACCTTCGCTGACGGTGGTCTTGTCGGCGGTCAGGGTCGCGACGACTTCGCTGACGGTGTCGGTGATCTGCACGGTGGCGGAACCGCCGAGCTCCAGGTTTTCGAAGGTCTTGCCGGTGACGGTGGCATCGGTGATACCCACGGTCAGCGAACTGCCGTCCTTGAACACGTCATCGCCTTGAGCCGCAGCCTTGTAGGTGGCTTCGGTCTGGCCTGCCGTGATGACCACCTTGTCGCCATTGGACAGGGTGACAGTCAGATCACGGTCCAGCGGCTGGTTCACTTTGACGGTGAAGGTCGGCTGTTGGGCTTCGTTGACGTCACCGTTGCTGACGATGGTGACGGCGACCTTGTCGCCTTCGTTGCCTGTACCCGGAGTGCCGGTACCTGGCTCATCGGTAACGGTGGTGGTGATGGTGTTGTCGCCGAGGGTCAACTTCTCGAAGTTGTCGCCACCGGCGACCGATTCGATCTTGTTGACGATCGAAGGCTGGCCACCGACGTACACGTCGTCCTTGGCGGTGATGGTGAAGGTGCCGCTGGCGCTGCCGGCTGGAATGCTGACTTTGGTGCCATCGGACAGCGTGAACGTCAGGCCATTGTGGCCAGTGACCGACAGGCCCTGGGCGTTGGTCAGGGTCACGGTGTAGGTAACCTGGCCGCCTTCACTGACGGTGGTCTTGTCGGCGGTCAGCGTCGCGACAACTTCACTGACCGTGTCGGTGATCTGCACGGTGGCCGAACCGCCGAGCTCCAAGTTCTCGAAGGTCTTGCCGGTGACGCTGGCATCGATGATGCCAACAGTCAGCGAGCTGCCGTCCTTGAACACGTCATCGCCTTGAGCGGCTACCTTGTAGACAGCCTCGGTCTGACCAGCCGTGATGACTACCTTGTCGCCATTGGACAGGGTCACGGTCAGGTCGCGGTCCAGCGGCTGGTTCACCTTGACGGTGAAGGTCGGCTGCTGGGCTTCGTTCACGTCGCCATTGCTGACGATGGTGACGGCGACCTTGTCGCCTTCATTGCCAGTGCCAGGCGTGCCAGTACCAGGCTCGTCCGTCACGTCGGTCTTCACTTGATCCTGACCCAGGGTCAGCTTCTCGAAGTTTTCGGCGCCTGTAACGGATTCAAGCTTGTTGGTGATGGTTGGCTGGCCGCCAACATAGACGTCATCTGGCGCATTGATGGTGAAGGTGCCAGTGGCGCTGCCCGCAGGCACGGTGACTTTGGTGCCGTCGCTCAGGGTGAAGGTCAGGCCGTTGTGGCCGGTGACCGACAGGCCTTGGGCGTTGGTCAGGGTGACGGTGTAGGTGATCTGGCCACCTTCGCTGACGGTGGTCTTGTCGGCGGTCAGGGTCGCGACGACTTCGCTGACGGTGTCGGTGATCTGCACGGTGGCGGAACCGCCGAGCTCCAGGTTCTCGAAGGTCTTGCCGGTGACGGTGGCATCGGTGATACCCACGGTCAGCGAGCTGCCATCCTTGAAGACGTCATCGCCTTGGGCGGCGGCTTTGTAGGTGGCTTCGGTCTGGCCGGCGGTGATGACTACCTTGTCACCGTTGGATAGGGTCACGGTCAGGTCGCGATCCAGCGGCTGGTTCACCTTGACGGTGAAGGTCGGCTGCTGGGCTTCGTTGACGTCGCCGTTGCTGACGATGGTGACGGACACCTTGTCGCCTTCGTTACCAGTGCCCGGGGTACCGGTGCCTGGCTCATCGGTAACGGTGGTGGTGATGGTGTTGTCGCCGAGGGTCAGCTTCTCGAAGTTGTCCGCGCCGGAAACGGATTCCAGCTTGTTGACGATCGAAGGCTGGCCACCGACGTACACATCATCCTTGGCGGTGATGGTGAAGGTGCCGCTGGCATTGCCTGCCGGAATGCTGACTTTGGTGCCATCGCTCAGGGTGAACGTCAGGCCATTGTGGCCAGTGACCGGCAGGCCCTGGGCATTGGTCAGGGTCACGGTGTAGGTGACCTGGCCGCCTTCGCTGACGGTAGTCTTATCCGCAGTCAGGGTTGCAACGACTTCGCTGACCGTGTCGGTGATCTGCACGGTGGCCGAACCGCCGAGCTCCAGGTTCTCGAAGGTCTTGCCCGGGACGCTGGCATCGGTCACGCCCAGGGTCACCGAACTGCCGTCCTTGAACACGTCGTCGCCCTGAGCCGGCAGGCTGTAGGTCGCCTGGGTCTGGCCCGCCGCGATAACCACCTTGTCGCCGTTGGACAGGGTCACAGTCAGGTCATGGTCGAGTTTCTGGCTGACCGAAACGGTAAAGGTCGGCTGCTCGGCCTCGGTCACGTTGCCATTGCTGGCGATGCCGACCGTGACGGTGTCGACGCTGTCATTGACGACGGTCTGCGCTGGCGTCGGGTTCGGCACCAGGTTCTCGAAGTTGCCACCCGTTGCCCCCGTGATCGTGGTGGTGACGGTGCTGCCGTTGACGAACACGTCGTTGGCGGGCGTCTGGAAGTCGACGCTGGCGGACGACTTGCCGGCTTCGATGGTGACGGTCTGGCCGTTGGACAGGGTGACGGTCACCGGCGTTTGCGCCGGGTTGGTCAGGGTCACGGTGTAGGTGATCACACCGCCTTCGGTCACGTTCGGGGTGGCGGTAAGGGTGGCGGTGGTGGTGTCGACCGAGTCATTGATGACAGTCTGCGCTGGCGTCGGGTTCGGCACCAGGTTCTCGAAGTTGCCGCCTGTTGTGCCCGTGATCGTGGTGCTGACGGTGCTGCCGTTGTTGTAGACGTCGTTGGCCGGGGTCTGGAAATCGACGCTGCCGGACGACTTGCCGGCTTCGATGGTGACGGTCTGGCCATTGGACAGGGTGACGGTGACCGGCGTTTGCGCCGGGTTGGTCAGGGTCACGGTGTAGGTGATCACACCGCCTTCGGTCACGCTCGGGGTGGCGGTCAGCGTCGCGCTGGTGGTGTCGACCGAGTCATTGACAACCGTTTGCGCTGGCGTCGGGTTCGGCACCAGATTCTCGAAGTTGCCGCCCGTTGCCCCCGTGATCGTGGTGCTGACGGTGCTGCCATTGTTGTAGACGTCGTTGGCCGGGGTCTGGAAATCGACGCTGCCGGACGACTTGCCTGCTTCGATGGTGACGGTCTGGCCGTTGGACAGGGTGACGGTGACTGGCGTCTGTGCCGGGTTGGTCAGGGTCACGGTGTAGGTGATCACGCCGCCTTCGGTCACGCTCGGGGTCGCGGTCAGCGTCGCCGTGGTGGTGTCGATGGTGTCAGTGACCTGGGTCACCGCCGGCGTAGTGCTCGGGGTGACGATCAGGCCGTTGCCGCCGGTGGTGCCGGTGATGGTGGTGGAGATCTGGCCGCCATCGTTGTACGGCGTGTCATTCGCCGGGATGTTGACGTTGACGGTGCCAGTGGTCTGTCCGGCCGGAATCACGATCACCGCGCCGTTGGACAGGGTGACGGTGAGGTTGCTCAGCGGTGCCTGGCCGACGGTCGCGGTATAGACGATCACGCCACCCGCTTCAGTGATCGAAGGGGTGGCGCTGAGGGTGAGGCCCGTGCTGATCGGCGTATTGGCCGTGGTGTCGGTGCTCGTCGTGTCCAGCCCGCCGATTTCCTGGTTGCCCAGCCCGTTGGCGAAACCGATCGGGCCAGTGGGGAAGCCGATGTTCGGGTCGACCGCCCCGGCCGTCTCCTCGAGCAGCACGAAGCTGTGGCCGCCGCCGACGGAGCCGCCCCCTGCCGCAGCCGGGCCGGCCGCGGTGGCTTCCAGTTCGGTGGTCGGGTCGGCACCCGCCGCGATGGCTTGCTGCAGTTCTTCGACCGAGGGCGCTGCCTGGGCGGTGGCCTGGCTCAGGTCGGTGCTGCTGTCGGGCGCGTCGGCGCTCCATTGGGTGTCGCGGCCCAGGTCGAGCAGGCGGCCGTCGGCCAGCTCCAGGGTGACCGCGCCGCCCGCGCCGGTGTCTACCTGTTCGCCGGCGAACAGGCGGTCGCCTTCGATGAGTACGCGCCGGATGCCTTCTGGGGAAACTGCGATGACTTGGCCAACAATGCTTTTGACGATGGCAACAACAGTGCTCATTGGACTCTCCGGACTACCCGTTCAGTTGGCTTCCATGCCTGGCCGGCATGCGAAGGCGGCGACTGATGGAATGTTTCAAAAATGTTTTTGACACACCAAAGTGTCAATTTTACGTCTATAACTATTGGCGATTTACTTTATGCCAAACTATTGACCTTCTGGCTGCCATCCTAAACAATCGCCAACGTAATGTCACATTGATATTTGGCCATCCACAGCCCTTTCTTTCGTATTAATCGCACTGCCTATTCGGAAGCTTCCTATACACAGGATCGGGGTTTGCCATTTTCCAAGGCAGGCACAGCTTCGGCTGTGATTTGGGACAACAGCTCTCTCGGGAACCAGTAAAAATGCGTGCGTCACTGTTCACCGCTCTTCCTTTCGCGCTTGCCGCCACCTTTGTTCAAGCCCAGACCCTGCCCGAAGCCATGCAGAAGGCCCTCGAGGTGCACCCGGAAATCCAGGCCGGCGTGAATGCCCGCATGGCCGCGGATCACCAACTGCGCGCCGCCAAGGGCGGCTATTTGCCGCGGGTCGACGTGACCGCCGGCTATGGCCGCGAGGGCACCGACAGCCCCAGCACCGGCAACCGCTGGGAAACCCTCAACCGTGGCGAGTCGGCCCTGCGCCTGCGGCAGATGGTCTTCGACGGCTTCGCCACCTCCAGTGAAGTCGGCCGCCAGCAAGCCACCGTCAACGCCCGCGCCTATTCCCTGCTGGGTACTTCCGAACGCACCGCGCTGACCGTGGCCCAGGTCTACCTGGACGTGCTGGCCCGCCGCGAAATGGTGCGCCTGGCCGAAGACAACCTGCGCAACCACGACCGCATCCTCGACCAGATCAAGTTGCGCACCAGCCGCGGCGTAGGCCGCATGGCCGACCTCGACCAGGCTGAAGCGCGCCAGGCCCAGGCCCGCAACAACCTGATCACCGAGCAGACCAACCTGGCCGACGCCAACACCAACTACCTGAGCGTCGTCGGGCAAATGCCGGACGAGTTAAGCACGCCAGCGCCATTTGTCGACCTGCTGCCGGCCACCCTCGACGAAGCCCGCCACCAGTTGATCGAGGACAGCCCGATCCTGCGCTCGGCCGAGTCCGACATCGCCGCTGCCGAAAAGCAATATGAAGCCGCGAAGTCTACGTTCTATCCACGCTTCGATGCCGAACTCGGACGAACGGCCGACAACAACCTCGACGGCGCGGTCGGCCACAACAACGAATGGCAGGCCATGCTGCGGATGAACTTCAACCTGTACGCCGGTGGCAGCAACAAGGCGGACCTGGAATCGAAGTCGTACCTGGCCAACCAGGCCCTGGACATTCGCAACAACGCCTTGCGCCAGCTCAATGAGGAGTTAGGCTTGGCATGGAATGCTCTGGACAACGCCAACGCCCAGGTGCCGATCGCCCAGCAGTACGTCGATCACAGCCAGCGCGTGCGTAGCGCCTACCAGCAGCAGTTCGGCCTGGGCGAGCGCACCCTGCTCGATTTGCTCGACAGCGAAAATGAAACCTTCACCGCCCAGCGCCGTCTGGTAGAGGTGAAGAACACACAAATGTTTACTCAATACCGAATCAAGGCGACCATTGGTCAACTGCTCAAGAGCCAGGGTGTCGTAGCCCCCATGGCATCCGTTGTGCAGAACGACCTGAAACCCAAGGTGAACCTGCCAGGCATGAACTGACAGGCGCGCCTTGCCCCTACCCGCAAGGATGAAGAGAGCGCCGCGTGGAATCCGAAGTCAGTCGAGTCCAACTCAGCCACGATCCACGCAGTCAGCATGACGACCCGTTGCTGGACAGTCTGCTGACCCTGTGTGTCCTGCATCAGAAGCCCGCCAGCCGGGCCATGCTGACCACCGGGCTGCCCTTGCCCTCGCAGCGCCTGACCGCCGAGCTGCTGCCCCGCGCCGCCGCCCGGGCGGGCCTGCAGGGCCGCCTGCTGCAACGCAAGCTGGAGCAGATCCCGAGCATCGCCATGCCGGCGATGGTGCTGCTCAAGGAGGGCCGCTGCGCCGTCCTGCTGGGTTGGGAGAACGAAGACACCGCCCGCCTGCTGCTCAGCGAGAGCGACGGCGGCGAGGTGCACGTCACCCGTGAAGCGTTGCAGAGCGACTACAGCGGCAAGGTGTTCTTCGCCCAGCCGCAGCACAAGTTCGACGTCAACCACGGCAACCTCATCCCGCGCGCGCGCTCCTGGTTCCGCGACACGCTGCTGCGCAGCAAGTGGCTGTACATCGATGCCATCGCCGCCAGCCTGGTGATCAACCTGATCGCCCTGGCCGCGCCGCTGTTCGTGATGAACGTGTACGACCGCGTGGTGCCCAACCAGGCCACCTCGACCCTGTGGGTGCTGGCCATCGGCATTGCCGGCGCCTATGTCTTCGACCTCATCCTCAAGGGCCTGCGCAGCCTCTGCCTGGACCTGGCCGGCAAGAAGACCGACCTGATCATCTCGGCGACGCTGTTCGAGCGCATCGTCGGGATGTCGATGAAGTACCGCCCGGCGCGGGTCGGCAGCTTTGCCCAGAACATCCACGAGTTCCAAGGGCTGCGCGACTTCCTCGCCTCGCTGACACTGACGAGCCTGATCGACCTGCCGTTCACCCTGCTGATCCTGATGGTCATCGCCATCATTGGCGGGCACTTGGTGTGGATCCCGATCCTGGCCTTCCCGCTGGCCCTGGGTATCGGCTACGCCCTGCAGAAGCCGCTGATGGCGACCATGGAGCGGACCATGGCCCTGGCCTCCGAGCGCCAGTCGAGCCTGATCGAGACCCTCGCCGGGCTGGACGCGGTCAAGGTCAACAACGCCGAGAGCGAGCGCCAGTACATGTGGGAGCAGACCCTCGGCACCCTCAGCCGCCTGGAGCTGCGGGTCAAGGTGCTGTCGGGCCTGGCCATGAACATCACCCTGCTGATCCAGCAACTGGCCGGCGTGGCGATGATCTGCGTCGGCGTGTACCTGATCATCGACGGCAACCTCAGCATGGGCGGCCTGGTGGCCTGCTACATGCTCAGTGGCCGTGCCCTCGGCCCGCTGGGCCAGCTCAACGGCCTGCTGGCCCGCTACCAGCAAGCCAAGGTGACCATGGTCGCCACCGACCAGATGATGGAGCTGCCGCAGGAGCGCAACTTCGAGGAGCGCCCGCTGAGCCGCCAGGTGCTGCAGGGCGCGGTCGAGTTCCGCGGGGTCGAGTTCACCTACCCCAACCAGCAGAACCAGGCGCTCAAGGGTATCAACCTGACCATCCGCCCGGGCGAGAAGGTCGGCATCATCGGCCGCAGCGGCTCGGGCAAGAGCTCGCTGGCCAAGCTGATCGTCGGCCTCTACGAGCCGGACAACGGCTCGCTGCTGGTCGACGGCGTGGACATCCGCCAGATCGATGTCAGCGAGCTGCGCCACAACATCGGCTACGTGCCCCAGGACATCCAGCTGCTGGCCGGCACCCTGCGCGACAACCTGGTCAGCGGCGCCCGCTACATCGAGGACGAGCTGATCCTGCAGGCCGCCGAACTGGCAGGTGTGCACGAGTTCGCCCGCCTGCACCCTGACGGTTACGAGCTGCAGGTCGGCGAGCGTGGGCAGAACCTGTCCGGCGGCCAGCGGCAGAACGTCGCCCTGGGCCGGGCCTTGCTGCTCAACCCGCAGATCCTGCTGCTGGACGAACCTACCAGCGCCATGGACAACACCGGCGAGGAGCGCCTCAAGCAGCGCCTGGCCGCGGTGATCGAAGGCAAGACCGTGCTGCTGGTCACCCACCGCGCCTCGTTGCTGTCGCTGGTGGACCGGTTGATCGTCATCGATCGTGGACAGATCGTCGCGGATGGCCCGAAAGCCGCCGTCATGGATGCGCTGAAGAAGGGGCAGATCAGTGTTGCATAAGCTGGATATGGGGCGTTTCAAGGACAACCTGCGCCGTTACTTCAAGGGCTCCGAATCCCTGGCCGGGCAGCCGCTGCCCGAGGTCAACAAGGCGCTGATCGAGGATGCGCCGCGCATCGTGCGCCTGACCATCTGGGGCGTGATCGCGTTCTTCCTGTTCATGATCGTCTGGGCCAGCGTCGCGCCCATCGACGAAGTGACGCGCGGGGAGGGCAAGGCCATCCCGTCGTCCAAGGTGCAGAAGATCCAGAACCTCGAGGGCGGTATCGTCGCCGAGATCTTCGCCAAGGAAGGGGAGATCGTCGAGGTCGGCCAGCCGCTGCTGCGCCTGGACGAGACCCGCTTCGCTTCCAACGTCGACGAAACCGAGGCCCTGCGCCTGGCCATGGCCCTGCGTGTGCAGCGCCTGAACGCCGAGGTCGAGGACAAGCCGCTGCAGATCGACGAAGAGCTGCGCAAGGCTGCCCCCAGCCAGGCCGCCAACGAGCAGTCTCTGTACCAGAGCCGTCGGCAGCAGTTGCAGGACGAGGTGGCGGGTTTGCAGCAGCAACTGGTGCAGAAGCAGCAGGAGCTGCGCGAGTTCAACTCCAAGCGCGCCCAGTACGCCAACAGCCTGCAGCTGCTGCGCCAGGAGATCGCCATGTCCGAGCCGCTGGTGGCCCAGGGTGCGATTTCCCAGGTCGAGGTGCTGCGCCTGCGCCGTGCCGAGGTCGAGAACCGTGGCCAGATGGACTCCACCAGCCTGGCCATTCCGCGGGCCGAGGCGGCGATCAAGGAAGTCGAGAGCAAGATCGAGGAGACCCGCGGCAAGTTCCGCAGCGAGGCGCTGACCCAGCTCAACGAGGCGCGCACCGAGCTGAACAAGGCCACCGCTACCAGCAAGGCGCTGGATGACCGGGTGAACCGCACCGTGGTCATCTCGCCGGTGCGGGGCATCGTCAAGCAGCTGCTGGTCAACACCATCGGTGGGGTGATCCAGCCGGGCAGCGACATCATCGAGATCGTGCCGCTGGACGACACCCTGGTGATCGAGGCGAAGATCCTGCCCAAGGATATCGCCTTCCTGCACCCGGGCCAGGAAGCCACGGTCAAGTTCAGCGCCTACGACTACACCATCTACGGCGGCATGAAGGCCAAGCTCGAGCAGATCGGCGCCGACACCATCACCGACGAAGACAAGAAGACCACCTACTACCTGATCAAGCTGCGCACCGATAAAAGCCACCTGGGCACGGACGAGAAGCCGCTGCTGATCATCCCGGGGATGGTGGCGACGGTGGACATCATGACCGGCAAGAAGACCATCATGAGCTACCTGCTCAAGCCGATCATCAAGGCCCGCTCGGAAGCCCTGCGCGAGCGTTGATCGATCTAGTGAGAGCAGCTGGCCCGGCCATGCCGGGCATCGCCAGCAAGGCTGGCTCCTACAGGGATCGAGCCAGTCTCAAGGCTAACGCCTCACCTGTAGGAGCCGGCTTTGCCGGCGAAGGGGGCGGTGCAGCCAGCACAAGACAGTTGCCCCCGCAGGTGAACGCAGGGTCTGAAGGTACAACCCCTTCATATGGATATGCTGTAACGGTATTTAAAATATCGTTCTTATGACTTTATAGTCACTCCCACTGCGTACCCGCCGACCAATCGGCGCGCCGCACGACTCGAACCCACACGGGCAAACCCCGTGCGTTTCCGATCGTTGCGCGCCCTGAAGTCGCGCACTGCGTGGGAGTGACCAATGCCAGCCACCTCGAACGCCTTGTCGTCCATCGACAGCGCCCTGCCGCAAACTTTCGACATCCGCCCGTTCCCGGGTGCCGTCGGTGCCGAGATCGTCGGCCTCGACCTGGCCCTGCCAGTCAACGCCGAGGATTTCGCCCGAATTCACCGTGCCCACCTGGACCACCATGTCCTGGTGTTCCGCGACCAGCGCATCAGCCCCGAACAGCAGATCGCCTTCAGCCGCCGCTTCGGCGAGCTGCAGATCCACGTGCTCAAGCAGTTCCTGCTGGCGGGCCACCCCGAGATCCTGATCGTGTCCAACATCGTCGAGGACGGCCGCAACGTCGGCCTGGGCGATGCCGGCAAGTTCTGGCACTCCGATCTTTCGTACAAGGAGCTCCCCAGCCTGGGCTCGATGCTGCATGCACAGGAGCTGCCCAGCGAGGGCGGCGACACGCTGTTTGCCGACATGCACAAGGCCTGGGACGCCGTGCCCGACGCCCTGCGCAACGTCGTCGAAGGCCGCGTCGCCGCTCACTCCTATACCGCCCGCTACGCCGAGACCAAGTTCGAAGGCAACTGGCGCCCGACCCTCACCGCCGAGCAACTGGCCCAGGTCCAGGAAGTCATCCATCCCGTGGTGCGCACCCACCCGGAAAACGGCCGCAAGGCGCTGTTCGTCAGCGAGGGCTTCACCACCCGCATCGTCGGCCTGCCGGATGACGAAAGCCGCGATGTATTGCAGCAGCTGTACGCCCTGAGCGTGCTCGAGCAGCACATCTACCGTCACCAATGGCGGCCGAACGACCTGGTGTTCTGGGACAACCGCTCGCTGATCCACCTGGCCGCCGGCTGCCCCGCGCACCTGCGGCGCAAGCTGTATCGCACCACTATCCAGGGCGATGCCCCGTTCTGACGACTGAGGACATTCATCATGCGTACATCCATCAGCCGCCTGGCGGCCAGCATCGCCCTGGGCGCCAGCTTGGGTCTAGGCAGCCTCGCGGCGCCCACCGTGGCCCACGCCGAAGGGCAGATCCGCATCGCCGAGCAGTTCGGCATCGTCTATCTGCTGCTCAACGTCGTCCGTGACCAGCAACTGATCGAGAAGCACGGCAAGGAGCAGGGCATCGACATCAAGGTCGACTGGGCCCAGCTCTCCGGCGGCGCGGCGATCAACGACGCACTGCTGTCCGGCTCGGTAGACATCGCCGGTGCCGGCGTCGGCCCGCTGCTCACCGTGTGGGACCGCACCAAGGGCCGGCAGAACGTCAAGGCTGTGGCCTCGCTGGGCAACTTCCCGTATTACCTGGTCAGCAGCAACCCCAATGTGAAGACCATCGCCGATATCGGTGACAAGGACCGCATTGCCGTGCCCGCGGTGGGCGTCTCGGTGCAGTCGCGCTTCCTGCAATATGCCGCCGCCCAACAGTGGGGCGACAAGGAATACAACCGCCTCGACAAGTACACCCTGGCCGTGCCGCACCCGGACGCCACCGCCGCGCTGCTGGCCGGGGGCACCGAGCTGAACGGGCACTTCTCCAACCCGCCGTTCCAGGACCAGGTGCTGGCCAACAAAAATGTGCATGTGGTGCTCAACAGCTACGACCTGCTCGGCCCCAACTCACCGACGCTGCTGTTCGCCACCGAGAAATTCCGCAGCGACAACCCGAAGACCTACAAGGCGTTCATCGATGCCCTGGCTGAGGCTGCCGACTTCGCCCAGAAGGACAAGGCTGCCGCCGCCGACACCTACATCCGCGTGACCCAGGCCAAGATCGACCGCGAGGCGCTGATCAAGCTGATCGACAACCCCCAGTACGAGTTCACCGTTACTCCGAAGAACACCTACAAGCTGGCCGATTTCCTCTACCGGGTCGGCGCGATCAAGAACAAGCCTGCGTCGTGGAAGGACTACTTCTTCCAGGATGAACGCCCGCTGCAGGGGAGCTGATCACCCATGACCGCCCCATTGCCAGGCCACACGGCCAGCAATCTGAGCCCTGTCGCCACCCCACCGCTGCTGGCGGTGGAAAACCTCACCCTTGAGTACCGCACCGCCCAGCGCGTGGTGCGGGCCACCCATCAGGTCAGCTTCGAAGTTGATCGTGCCGACCGTTTCGTGCTGCTCGGCCCGTCCGGCTGCGGCAAGTCCACCTTGCTCAAGGCCGTGGCCGGCTTCATCGCGCCGCGTGAAGGGCAGATTCTGCTCCAGGGCCAGCCGGTGCGCGGCCCCGGGCCGGACCGCATCGTGGTGTTCCAGGAGTTCGACCAGTTGCCGCCGTGGAAAACGGTGAAGCAGAACGTGATGTTCCCGCTGCTGGTGTCCGGGCAGCTCAAGCGCGCCGAAGCCGAGGAGCGGGCGCTGCACTATCTCGACAAGGTTGGCCTGGCGGCCTTTGCCGACGCTTATCCCCATACCCTGTCCGGCGGCATGAAGGCCCGTGTGGCTATCGCCCGGGCATTGGCCACGCAACCGAAGATCCTGCTGATGGACGAGCCATTCGCCGCACTCGACGCCCTGACCCGACGCAAGATGCAGGAAGAGCTGCTGCTGTTGTGGGAGGAGGTGCGTTTCACCTTGCTGTTCGTCACCCATTCCATCGAGGAGGCGCTGGTGGTCGGCAACCGCATTCTGCTGCTGTCGCCGCACCCCGGGCGTGTGCGGGCCGAGGTGCATAGCCATCAGTACGACCTCGGCAGCCTGGGTGGCGGCGATTTCCAGGCCAGCGCCCGGCGCATCCATCGCTTGCTGTTCGACGAGGCCGATGCCCCGCAGCAAGTGGATGACCTGGGCTTCAACGACATCCGTATCGCCTACTGACAGGAGCCAGGGCATGACGACGACACCTGTACGCCAGGAATACGAAGTGCAACTGCAACCCCTGCCCGGGGTGCCGCTGGAACGCGAGCTGCCGGTGGTACAGCGGTTGTGGCAGCAGGGCTGGCTGCGCAAGGCGCTGATCCTGGTGCTGCTCGCGGGCATCTGGGAGGCGGTGGCCCGCTATACCGGCAATGACCTGCTGCTGCCCAGCTTCCTGCAGACCGCCACGGCACTGGGGGTGGCCTGGCCAGTGGCGAGCTGCCGGCCAAGGTCGGTGTTTCGCTGGTGGTACTGCTCAAGGGCTATGTGCTGGGTATCGTCCTGGCCTTCGGCCTGACCAGCCTGGCGGTCTCGACGCAGTTGGGGCGTGACCTGCTTGGGACCCTCACCTCGATGTTCAACCCCTTGCCGGCCATCGCTCTGTTGCCACTGGCGTTGCTGTGGTTCGGCCTGGGCGACAACAGCCTGATCTTCGTGCTGGTGCACTCGGTGCTGTGGGCGCTGGCGCTGAACACCTACGCCGGTTTTCTCGGGGTATCCGAAACCCTGCGCATGGCGGGGCGCAACTATGGTTTGCGTGGTTTGCGGCTGGTGCTGCACATCCTGGTGCCGGCGGCGCTGCCATCGATCCTGTCGGGGTTGAAGATCGGCTGGGCGTTTGCCTGGCGCACGCTGATCGCCGCCGAGCTGGTGTTCGGCGCCAGCAGCGGCAAGGGTGGGCTAGGTTGGTACATCTTCCAGAACCGCAACGAGCTGTACACCGACAAGGTATTCGCCGGGTTGGCGGTGGTGATCCTGATCGGCTTGCTGGTGGAGGGGCTGGTGTTCAATACCCTGGAGCGGCTGACGCTGAGGCGCTGGGGGATGCAGCGCTAGCTTGGCCCTGTAGGAGCCAGCCTTGCTGGCGAACCGGCCTCGCTCGGTATCCCGGGCAAGGCTACGCCTTGCATCGCCAGCAAGGCTGGCTCCTACAGGCCTTGGTACTGGGCGGCGGCGGCGGCCAGCGTACGGGCGATTTCCTCGCGCAATGTGCTCGGCAACTCCACCACCAACCCCTGTCCCTGGCTCAGCAGCCACCAGCGCAGCGGCCAGCCATCGACCACCGTGGCCCGCAACCGGTGCCCCTGCTCCAGCGCGGTCAGCTGCATGTCCCCGGTCAACGGCGCCTCGCGCAGCTGGCGGGCCAGGTGGTCGCTGACCCACGCCTGCAACTCGACCCCTTCATCCACGGCCGGCTGCAGCGAATCGCCCCGCAGGTAGCCCTGCAGATCGAAATTCCCCCTCAGCTCGCTTCCGGCGCTGGCCGACCAATGCCAGCCGAACGGAATGCTCTTGTCGTTACGCTCCAGCGGGAAGATCAGCGACAGCTCGTTCAGGTCCCGCTCCACCGTGCGCTTGCTGACACTGAAGCCCACGTCACGCAGGCGCCACACCAGCTCGGCACTGGTGATCCCGGGGGAGCGGCTGGGCAGCTGGCGCAGCAAGGCCCATTGGCGGCTGAGGGTGGCGCGGGTGGTGGCGAACGGCAAAAGGAAACGTCCTTGTCTAGGCTATGCCGCCATAGGATGGCGACACGGGTGGGGCATGGCAATTGGCCACAGCCTGCTCAGATCAAGGAACAGGCAAATGGTTGCCAGGGATCGAATCGTTCGCGACAGGTTTTGTCGTGGCATCGCGCAGAATCACGCCTCATCACAGTCGTGGTCGGTGCTGTGGGTCGTTCAATGAGGATGAACATGTCTGCTGCCAGCAATATCCATTCGCTGCTCGCGCGGCTTCTACCCGAGCGGATCGTCCCGGCGCCGGCGCGCCCGGGGCAGCGCCACCGGCTGTTCGCCGGGATCGGCATGCCGAGCCAGCAGGCGCTGGCGGGCGAACGCTTCGGCCTGGTCGACCGCCTGGATGAAGCGGTCGACTTGCAGGCGATCTATGCCGACCTCTGTCGCCAGGCACTGCTGGGCAACGTGGCGGTGCTCAACGACCTGGGCTGGATCTGGCTCAATGGCAAGTACTGGCGCGGCGACACGGTGCTGGCGGGGCACCTGTTGCGCATGGCGGCCTTGCAGGGCAATGCCGCGGCCTGGTTCAACCTTGGGCAGCAGCACTACTTCGGCAAGGGTGTGGATATCTCCTATGCCAACGCCGCCGAGTACTACCGGCATGCCTTCGAGCGCGGCATGCCCCTGGCTGCTGCGGCGCTGGGGGACCTGTACGAGGAAGAAGTTTGTGACGGCGGCCAGGACTGGCAGGTCGACCCTTGCGAAGCCTACCAGTGGTTCCTGCGCGGGGCCCGACAGGGTGAGACGCGCTGCCGTTTCGAGGTGGGCTATCGCCTGTTGCATGGGCTGTATGTGGACCCGGATACCAAGGCCGCGCTGTACTGGCTCGAGCTGGCGGCGGCGACCGGGGTGATGCAGGCGGCTGAAGAGTTGGCGGTGCATTTCAGCAGCCGCGACGCGGCGCGCTACCTGGGGTGGCGCGACCAGGCGATCAAGCTGGGCAGCAACCTGGCGTTGACCATGAAGCTGGAAGATCAAATCCAGCCATAACCCATTGATTTGAAGAATCCTCTGTAGGAGCGGCTTCAGCTGCGATCACCCGCGAGCGGGTGCCAGGCACCGCGTTGCCGGCATCGCGGCTGAAGCCTCTCCTACAAGGATCATGAACAACCTTTCATCCAAACCTGCCATCGCCCCCGGTTGACGACAGGGGGAGGGCAGGGCGTATATTGATAGTTAGCAAACTATGAATATCCTCGGTTCTCTTTATGTCCCTTGACGCACTGCACCTGAAGATCAGCAGCGGCATGGTCGTGGCCGCCCGGCATTGGCGTCGCCTGTGCCAGGGCGCGCTGACCGGCTATGGCATTTCCGAAGCCTGCGCCGTGCCGTTGCTGATGATCGTGCGCCTGGGCGATGGCGTGCACCAGGTGGCGGTGGCCCAGGCAGCCGGGTTGGAAAGCCCGTCACTGGTGCGTCTGCTCGACCAGTTGTGCAAGGCGGGCCTGGTGTGCCGCAGCGAGGACCCGCTGGACCGCCGCGCCAAAGCCCTGAGCCTCACCACCGAGGGCCGCGCCCTGGCCGAGTCCATCGAGGGTGAACTGGTGCGCCTGCGGCGCGAAGTGCTGCACGGCATCGACCAGGCCGACCTGGAAGCCACCCTGCGGGTGATCCAGGCCTTCGAAGCGGCGGGCACGCTGCCATGAACGGTTTCTTCAGCTCGGTGCCTCCGGCCCGCGACTGGTTCTACGGCGTGCGCACCTTCGCCGCCTCGATGATCGCCCTGTACATCGCCCTGCTGATGCAGCTGCCGCGCCCGTACTGGGCGATGGCTACGGTGTACATCGTCTCCAGCCCGTTCCTCGGCCCGACCACCTCCAAGGCGCTGTACCGCGCCCTCGGCACGCTGCTGGGCGCTGGTGGGGCGATCTTCCTGGTGCCGCCGCTGGTGCAGTCACCCCTGCTGCTGAGCATCGCCATCGCCCTGTGGACCGGCACCCTGCTGTTCCTCTCGCTGAACCTGCGCACGGCCAACAACTACGTGTTGATGCTGGCCGGCTACACCCTGCCGATGATTGCCCTGGCCGTGGTCGACAACCCGCTGGCGGTGTTCGACGTGGCTTCGTCCCGCGCCCAGGAGATCTGCCTGGGGATCGTCTGCGCGGCGGTGGTTGGCGCAGTCTTCTGGCCTCGGCGCCTGGCACCGGTGGTGGTCGGCGCCACCGGCAGCTGGTTCAACGAGGCGATCCGCTACAGCGACACCTACCTTGCCCGCGAAGCCAGTGCCGACAAGCTCGGCGGCATGCGCGGCGCGATGGTCGCCACCTTCAACTCGCTGGAGATGATGATCGGCCAGCTCGGCCATGAAGGCGCCGGCCCGCACACTCTGAAGAACGCCCGCGAGCTGCGCGGCCGCATGATCCACCTGTTGCCGGTAATGGACGCGCTCGACGATGCCCTGGTCGCCCTCGAAGGCCGAGCCCCCGCCCAGTTCGCCCAGTTGCAACCGGTGCTGGAAAGCGCCCGCGAATGGCTCAAGGGCACCGCCGACAGTGCCTCGGTGGCGCGTTGGACAGCCCTGCACGAGCAGATCGACCGCCTGCAGCCTGGCGCCGCGGCCATCGACCAGCGCGCCGAGTTGCTGCTGTCCAACGCCCTCTACCGGCTGACCGAGTGGGCCGATCTCTGGCAGGACTGCTGCACCCTGCAGCACGCCCTGCGCAAGGATGACGCCAAGCCCTGGCGCGCAGTGTACCGCCACTGGCGCCTGGGCCGCCTGACACCGTTCTTCGACCGCGGCCTGATGCTCTACTCGGTGTTCTCCACGGTCACCGCCATCGTCGTCGCCTGCGGCCTGTGGATCGGCCTGGGCTGGAACGACGGCGCCACCGCGGTGATCCTCGCCGCCGTGTCGTGCAGCTTCTTCGCCGCGATGGACGACCCGGCGCCGCAGATCTACCGGTTCTTCTTCTGGACGTTGATGTCGGTGATCTTCTCCAGCCTGTACCTGTTCCTGGTGCTGCCCAACCTGCACGACTTCGCCATGCTGGTGCTGGCCTTCGCCGTGCCGTTCATCTGCGTCGGTACCCTGACCGTGCAGCCGCGCTTCTACCTGGGCACCCTGCTGACCATCGTCAACACCTCGACCTTCATCAGCATCCAGGGCGCCTACGACGCCGACTTCTTCACCTTCATCAACGCCAACCTGGCCGGCCCCGTGGGGTTGCTGTTCGCCTTCATCTGGACCCTGGTCGTGCGCCCGTTCGGCGTGGAACTGGCGGCCAAGCGCATGACCCGCTTCGCTTGGCGCGACATCGTCGAGATGACCGAGCCGGCAACATTGGCTGAGCATCGCCAGGTGGGTGTGCAGATGCTCGACCGCCTGATGCAGCACCTGCCGCGCCTGTCGCAGACCGGCCAGGACAGCGGCGTGGCCCTGCGCGACCTGCGCGTGGGCCTGAACCTGCTCGACCTGCTGGCCTACATGCCCCGCGCCGGCAGCCAGGCCCGCGAGCGCTTGCGTACCGTGGTCGAGGAAGTCGGCGGCCACTACGCCGCCTGCCTGCGCGCCAACCAGCGGCTGCACGCCCCGGCGGCGTTGCTGCGCAACATGGAGCGCGCGCGTCTGGCGCTGAACCTGGACGAACTGTACGAACGCGGCGATGCCCGCACTCACCTGCTGCATGCCCTGGCTGGCCTGCGCCTGGCGCTGCTGCCGGGGGTCGAGGTGATGCTCGAGCCTGCCGAACAAACGCAACTGCCCCCTGGCCTCGATGGAGCGCCCCTGTGATCGGTGAACTGGATATCAGCGGGGTGTTCCTGCCCACGCTGCTGGTGATGATGTTTGGCACCTACCTGTTGTACCTGGGCGTGCACGCGGTGCTGGTGCGCCTGCATTTCTACCGCCTGGTCTGGCACCGGGCGTTGTTCAACGTTGCCCTGTATGCCGTGCTGCTTGGCGCGGTGGACCACTTTTGCCGAAGCCTGATGCTGCCATGAAAAAACCTTTGCTGACCCTGGGCCGCGTGGTCCTGACCTTGCTGGTAGTGACCTTCGCCGCCGTGCTCGTGTGGCAGATGGTCGTGTACTACATGTTCGCGCCGTGGACCCGCGACGGGCATATCCGCGCCGACGTGATCCAGATCGCCCCGGATGTCTCCGGCCTGATCCAGAAGGTCGAGGTGCGCGACAACCAGACCGTCAAGCGCGGCGACGTGCTGTTCACCATCGACCAGGACCGCTTCACCCTGGCCCTGCGCCAGGCCAAGGCGACCCTGGCCGAGCGCCAGGAAACCCTGGCCCAGGCTTCGCGAGAAGCCCAGCGCAACCGCAAGCTGGGCAACCTGGTGGCGGCCGAGCAACTGGAAGAGAGCCAGTCCCGCGAGGCCCGCGCGCGCTCGGCGGTCAACGAAGCCCAGGTGCAGGTGGACGTCGCCCAGCTGAACCTCGACCGCTCGGTGGTGCGCAGCCCGGTGGACGGCTACCTCAACGACCGCGCCCCGCGCGCCCACGAGTTCGTCAGCGCCGGGCACCCGGTGCTGTCGGTGGTCGACAGTGCTTCCTACCACGTCGATGGCTACTTCGAAGAAACCAAGCTGGGCGGCATCCACATTGGCGACGCCGTGGAGATCCGCGTGATGGGTGACAACACGCGCCTGCGCGGCCGCGTGCAGAGCCTGGCCGCCGGCATCGAGGACCGTGACCGCAGCAGCGGCGCCAACCTGCTGCCCAACGTCAACCCGGCGTTCAGCTGGGTGCGCCTGGCCCAGCGGATCCCGGTGCGCATTGCCTTCGACGAAGTGCCACAGGACTTCCGCATGATTGCCGGGCGCACCGCCACGGTGTCGATCATCGAGGACAAGCGCCCATGAAACACCTGATCCTGGCCGGCCTCAGCCTGTCCTTGGGCGCCTGCATGATGGTCGGCCCGAACTACGAGGTGCCCAAGGACGCAGCCGTGCAACGCGCCGACCTCAACGGCCCGCTACGCCAGGACGCTGACAGCGTGGTGTCGGCACCGGTGGCCGAGGACTGGTGGCAGCTCTACCAGGATCCGCGCCTCGATACGTTGGTGCGTGAGGCCCTGGGCGCCAACACAGAACTGCGCGTGGCCGCCGCCAATATCGCCAAGGCCCGTGCCCAGGTCGAAGTGGCCGAATCCCAGGGGGGCTTCAACGGCGGTATCAAGGCGGGCGCCCAGCGCCTGCAGGAGTCCGGCGAAGCCTTCCTGCTGCCGGAGAAGGTGCCGGTGGCCAACATCGGCGAGGCGATCATCAGCGCCAGCTACCAGTTCGACCTGTGGGGCACCTTCAAGCGCGGCACCGAGGCTGCCAAGGCCAACGCCGACGCGGTGCAGGCGGCTGCCGACACCGCGCGCATCACCCTGGTGGCCGATGTGGTCAAGGCCTACACCCAGGTGTGCTCGGCCAACGAGGAATACCACATCGCCCGCGAGTCGCTGGACCTGCAGGAGCAGAGCGTGCAACTGACCCAGCGCCTGCGTGACGCCGGCCGCGGCGACGAGACCCAGGTCACCCGTTCGCAGACGCAGTTCAAGTCGCTGCGTGCCGAGTTGCCGCGTTTCAAGGCCGAGCGTGAGGCCGGCCTGTACACGCTGGCCGCATTGCTGGCCAAGCCCGTCGAGCAACTGCCTGCGGGCACCGCCGATTGCGCCGAGCTGCCGCAGCTGGCGCAACTGATCCCGGTGGGTGACGGCGCCGCATTGCTCAAGCGCCGCCCCGATGTGCGCCAGGCCGAGCGCCAGCTGGCGGCGGCGACCGCCTATATCGGCGTGGCCACGGGCGCGTTGTACCCGGACATCAGCATCGGCGCCCAGGTGGGTACCATCGGCCTGCTGAAGAACCTCGGCGAGCCGTCGACCAACCGTTGGGGCTTCGGCCCGCAGATCAGCTGGAACATCCCCACCAACGGCACCCGCGCGCGCATTCGCGAGGCAGAGGCTTCCACCCAGGCGGCATTGGCGCACTTCGACGGCGTGGTGCTCAACGCCATCCGCGAAACCCAGACCCGCCTGGCCCAGTACAGCGCCTTGCTCGACCGCCGCGATGCCCTGGCCGACGCCGAGCGCTCGGCCAAGGAATCGGCGGACCAGACGCACCTGCGTTACCAGGTGGGGCGTGAGTCGTTCCTCGCCGACTTGCAGGCAACCCGTACCTACACCGATGTGCGGTCGCAGTTGGCGGCGGCGAACAGCCAGGTGGCGATGGGGCAGATTGGCGTGTTCCTGGCCTTGGGCGGAGGCTGGAAAGGCACGGCCCGGCAATAGCGAATTACTTATCCACAGGCTCCAGCGCGGCTTGGAGCCTGCCTTACAGCGCCGCGTCGAAAAATCCTCTTGCTCCATAGGAATGCTCCTACTTGCATTAGAAGCGTTTCCTTGCCAATCAGCGACTTGTCCGCGCCGTAGCGCCTTGATACAAAGCGCTCCTTTCCTCTACCGTTTCCAACCACTTCCCCCACTTCGCGGACATTCATCACCCATGTCGCTGGCCTGCCTGCGCAGCTTTTTCCTTCCCGCCCTGCTGGCCTCGATGGCTGTGCTGGTGGCGTCGTTCCACCTGGAGTCGGTGGTCGGCCTTGTGCCTTGCGCGCTGTGTTTCAGCCAGCGCCTGATGCTGGGGGTGTACGCCCTGGTGTGCCTGGCCGCGCTCGTGCATTCACCCACCGCCCGAGGGCGACGTGCCTATGCAGGCTTGGCGCTGGCGAGCGCGTTCGGCGGCGCGCTGCTGGCCGGCCGGCATGTCTGGTTGCAGGGCGACCCTCAGGTGGTCGACGGATGTCACCTGCCGGTCGAGCAGATCCTGCAGCGCCCGCTGGGCGAGATACTGCAGATGTTCCTGCTGGGCAGCCCGGATTGTGTCTCCATCAGCTGGAGCTTCCTCGACCTGACCTTGCCCGAATGGAGCTTGCTGGCGTTCTTGCTGCTGGCCGCGATGCCCTTGTCCTGGCTGGTGGCGTATCGTTTCCGCAAGCGCGCGATGACTTGATCCAGAGCAATGCCGTAGGGGTTGCTCGACCAGCGGCAGGTGGGAACGGGATTAAACGCTTGTATGAACTTTGTCCACTGCGTACCTTGAAGGCCAGGTCGCGCGGGAATAATCTCGCAGCACGCATACCCAAAACACACCTGTTCGATGCCGTCCTGCTGATGTCACCTTTGTGCCACGGTATTGTGTCGCGAGGTGCAGCGGCATCTATCCAGAAGGGAAGAGATCGCCATGCTCGATAGTTGCCAGAACGCCCAGGAACGCTGGGGCGGTGTTCACAAGCTGATCGATCGTTGGCTGGAGGAGCGCCAGGAACTGGTGCAAGCCTTCCGCACATTGCGCGATGCCAAGCCGGCCTTTGCCGACAAGGACAAGAACCGCGATTTCTGTGCGCTCCTGGTCGATTATGTCTCGGCCTGGCACTTCGAGGTCAGCGAGCAGCTGGTCAGCGAGGCCAAGGCTTTTGGCGATACCAAGGCCCTGGAACTGGCCACGCAGATCAACCCGCGTATCGATGACAGCACCCAGATCGCGCTGGCCTTCAACGACCATTGCGAGAAGGGCGAGTGCACCGACCCCGAGCGCTTCGCGGACAAGCTGGGCAAGCTGGGCGGCCTGTTGCGCGAACGCTTCGAGCTGGAGGATTGCCTCATCGAAGTGTTGCACACCGCGCACAAGGAAGAGGACGCGGTGCAGGCCTGACTCAGTTGGCCACCGCCAGCAGTTCGATCTCGAACACCAAAGGGGTGTAGGGCGCGATCAGGTCGCCCGCGCCGTCGGCGCCATAAGCTTGCGCCGACGGTATCACCAGCCGCCATTTCGACCCCGCCTTCATCCTGGGCAGCGCCACCTGCCAGCCTTCGATCACCGAGTCCAGCTTGAACCACTGCGGTTGCTGGCTCTGGTCGAACACCGAGCCGTCCGGCAGTTTCCCCACGTAACGCACTTGCACGCTGCCGGTGGCCTTGGGTTGTGCACCGTTGCCGCTGGCCAGTTCGCTGTAGAGGATGCCCTCGGGCAACTCATGAACGCCGGCACGTGCGCGCTCGGTGGCCATGAAGCGTTTTTCCGCGCTCAGCAGGGTGTCCACGCGCGCCTGTTCGGCGGCGGCATTGGCCTGCTCATCATGCTTTTGCAGGATCGCCTCCATCTGTGACTTGGCGATCCGTGGCGGCTGGCCCTGATAGGCCTGGCGCAGGCCTTCGACCAGGGCATCGAGCTGCAGGCCTGGCACTTCCTGGCGCAGGCGCTCGCCCAGGCTGGCACCGAGGCTGTAGGCCAGGTCGCTGTCGTTGCCGGGTGGGGACTCGGGGTTGGCCAGTGCCAGTGGGGCCACCAGGCACAGGCCGAGAATCAGGTAACGAGGCATGGTCGACTCCTGCTGCAAAGAGCGCGAAGTATGCCAGCGTTGTCGAAGAAAGATGTGCAATTGTCGGCAAGGAATTAACAGGCAACTACACTTGCTTCCAGCTGCAAGACAACAACTTTGCCCAGGCATGCAACGCGGCGCTACTGATACTGTCAACATGCCCTAGCGGCAGTAGCAGCAGAAGCATAGTATGAGTCGCACTCTCGTCAGCCAGGAGGTAATCCATGTCGGCCAAAAAGAAAGCAGTCAGTACGCCGTTGCACCTGCTCCAGCAACTTTCGGGCAGCCTGCTCGAACATTTGGAAGATGCCTGCTCCCAAGCATTGGCGGATGCCGAGAAACTGTTGGCCAAGTTGGAAAAACAACGTGGCAAGGCGCAGGAGAAACTGCACAACGCGCGCCTGAAGTTGCAGGACGCGGCCAAGGCTGGCAAAGCCAAGGCACAAGGCAAGGCACAGAAAGCCGCCGGTGAACTTGAAGCACTGCTCGATGCACTCAAGGACCGCCAGGCCCAGACCCGCACCTATATCCAGCAGCTCAAGCGTGATGCCCAGGAAAGCCTGAAACTGGCCCAAGGCGTGGGCAAGGTTCGCGAGGCTGCGGCCAAGGCGCTGCACTTGCGCTCAGAGGCACCGAAAGCCGCTGCAAAGCCGGCCGCCAAGCCAGCTGCAACAAAGACCCCGGCCAAGACCGCCACTGCGAAACCTGCAGCCAAGCCAGCCGCCAAACCCGCTGCCGCGAAGGCCCCGGCCAAGGCCGCCGCTGCGAAACCTGCAGCCAAGCCAGCCGCTAAACCTGTCGCTGCGAAGGCCCCGGCCAAGGCCGCCGCCGCGAAACCTGCAGCCAAGCCAGCCGCCAAACCCGCTGCCGTGAAGGCCCCGGCCAAGACCGCCGCCGCGAAACCTGCAGCCAAGCCAGCCGCTAAACCTGTCGCTGCCAAGGCCCCGGCCAAGACCGCCGCTGCGAAACCTGCAGCCAAGCCAGCCGCCAAACCTGCCGCCGCAAAAGCCCCGGCCAAGACCGCCGCTGCGAAACCTGCAGCCAAGCCAGCCGCTAAACCTGCTGCCGCAAAAGCCCCGGCCAAGCCTGCTGCTGCGAAGCCTGCAGCCAAGCCCGCTGTCGTCAAGGCACCGGCCAAGCCAGCCACCGTCAAGGCTCCAGCCAAGCCCGTAGCGGCGAAACCCGCCGCCAAGCCAGCCACGCCAGCCGCCAGCACCACGCCGGCCCCGGTGGCCAGCCCGGCAGCACCAGCCCCCGCAGCGGCCAGCACCCCGGCTCAGTCGCCCTCCTCGGCCTCCTGAAGCCTCCGGGCCACGGCGCGCAGCGTATGCAGCGCGTCGTGATCCCGGGCCTGGTCCGGCGTCAGTCGGGCCAGCCAATCTTCCGTCTCATTCTGTTCGGCGGGCCACACGCGGGCCAATGTTTCCAGGCGCTCAAGCAGCGTGCGTTCAGCCTGTAGCTCCAGGTTCTTCACTTGCTCACGCAGCACGCTCAAGTTCGGGTCGGCCAATGCCTGCTCGCGCCACTGCTGGCGCAACGTGCGCAGTGGGGTGACCACGTCTCGCTGCCAGGGGCTGGCCAATGCTTGAAGGGCCTGTATCCGTTGTTCATTCGGGGCTACCTGGCGTGCCTGCAGCCAGGTGCCGCAGAGCAGCAGGCAGACATCGCCGCCCAACGCCTGGAGGGCCAGGCAGGCGCCTTCGACACCTGGCCGTGCGTACAGGGCCAAGGCATGGTTCCACAGGTCGGTGTGCATGGTTTCACTCGCGCCAGTGATCGGGGAAGCTGGTAGACTCCGCGACCATCATGATCAGACTATCGAACCTCACTTTACAGCGTGGTCCACAGCGCCTGCTAGAAGGCGCCGAGATGACCTTGCACACCGGTCACAAGGCCGGCCTGATCGGTGCCAACGGCGCCGGCAAATCCAGCCTGTTTGCGCTGCTGCGCGGCGAGCTGTCGCCCGATGCCGGCGACTGCCTGCTGCCTGGCGACTGGCGCATCGCCCACATGCGCCAGGAGGTCGATACCCTCGACCGCATCGCCGTGGACTATGTGCTCGATGGCGATGCCCGCCTGCGCAAGGTCCAGGCTGACCTGGCCGCCGCCGAGCAGGCCCATGACGGCACCGCCCTGGCGCGCCTGCACAGTGAGCTGGACAGCGCCGACGGCTACACCGCCGACGCCCGCGCGCGCAAGCTGCTGGCCGGCCTTGGGTTCACCAATGAGCAGATGGACCGCCGCGTCGGCGACTTCTCCGGTGGCTGGCGGATGCGCCTGAACCTGGCCCAGGCGCTGATGTGCCCGTCCGACCTGCTGCTGCTCGACGAGCCCACCAACCACCTGGACCTCGACGCCATCCTCTGGCTCGAGGACTGGCTCAAGGGCTACCCGGGCACGCTGCTGCTGATCTCCCACGACCGCGACTTCCTCGATGCCGTGGTCGACCATGTGCTGCACGTCGAGCAGCGCAAGCTCAATCTCTACAAGGGCGGCTACAGCGCCTTCGAGCGCACCCGCGCCGAACGCCTGGCGCAACAGCAGCAAGCCTACGAGAAGCAGCAGGCGCAGCGCGCGCACATGGAAAAGTACATCGCCCGCTTCAAGGCCCAGGCCACCAAGGCCCGCCAGGCGCAGAGCCGGATCAAGGCCCTGGAACGCATGGAGGAGCTGTCGGCGGCCCACGTCGACTCGCCGTTCGACTTCGTCTTCCGCGAGTCCGAAAAAATCTCCAGCCCCTTGCTCGACCTGTCCGAAGGCCGCCTGGGCTATGGCGACAAAGCCATCCTCGAGAAGGTCAAGCTGCAGCTGGCGCCTGGCGCGCGCATCGGCCTGCTCGGCCCCAACGGCGCGGGCAAGTCGACCCTGATCAAGAACCTGGCCGGCGAGCTGCAGCCGTTGTCCGGCCGCCTGGTGCGGGGTGAGAACCTTGCCGTCGGCTACTTCGCCCAGCACCAGCTCGATTCGCTGGACGACAAGGCCAGCCCGTTGTTGCACCTGCAACGCATCGCCCCCGGCGAGCGCGAGCAGACCCTGCGCGACTTCCTCGGTGGTTTCGACTTCCACGGCAATCGCGTCGACGAGCCGGTGGTCAATTTCTCTGGTGGCGAGAAGGCGCGCCTGGCCCTGGCGCTGATCGCCTGGGAGCGGCCGAACCTGCTGCTGCTCGACGAACCGACCAACCACCTGGACCTGGAAATGCGCCTGGCGCTGACCATGGCCCTGCAAGAGTTCGCCGGCGCCGTGGTGGTGGTCTCCCACGACCGTCACTTGCTCAAGAGCACCACCAACGACTTCCTGCTGGTGGCCGACGGCAAGGTCGACACCTTCGACGGCGACCTGGACGATTACAGCCGTTGGCTGGTCGAGTACCGTCAGCGCAACGCGCCGGCCAGCAGCACGCCAGTCAACCCGGACAAGACCGACAAGAAGGCTCAGCGCCAGGCCGCCGCGGCCTTGCGCCAGCAGTTGGCGCCGCACAAGAAGGCGGCCGACAAGCTGGAAGCCGAGCTCAACCAGGTCCACAAGGCACTGGCCGAGATCGAAGCGGCCCTGGGCGACAGTGGCCTGTACGAGGCCTCGCGCAAGGACGAGCTGCGCGACCTGCTGGCCCGCCAGACCAAGCTCAAGCAGCGCGAAGGCGAGCTTGAAGAGGCCTGGATGGAAGCCCTGGAAACACTGGAAAGCATGCAGGCCGAGCTCGAGGCGCTGAGCTGATGGAGGCACTGCGTTCGCTGCTGCCAGGGCAATGGATGGATACGTTCTGGCTGGGGCTGCAGATCCTGCTGATCCTGATCGCCGCGTTCATCCTGCAGCGCATGGTCGCCCGTGGGTTGAGGAGCCTCGGCGAGCGTTATCCGCTGCCGCACGAGTTGATGGTGCCGGTGCGCGGCGCCCTGCGCTGGCTGATCATGGGCAGCGCGCTGCTGTTCGTGCTGGAGCGCATGGGGGTGTCGGCCACGGTGTTGTGGACGGCACTCTCCGGTTTCGTCGCGGTGGCGGCGGTGGCCTTCTTCGCCATCTGGAGCGTGCTGTCCAACCTGCTGTGCGCGGTGCTGATCTTTACCGTCGGGCCGTTTCGCATCGGTGATGTGGTCGAGCTGGTCGATACCCTCGACAAGCCGGGGGTCAAAGGCCGGGTGATCGCCATCAACCTGCTCTACACCACGCTGATGGAGACGCCCGAGGCGGGTGGGGCGCTGGTGCAGGTGCCCAACAGCCAGTTCTTCCAGAAGGCGGTGCGGCGTTGGCGGGGGGCTGAAGTGCCGGTACCCGTCAAAGACCCGGCTATCGAGGCTGATTGAAGCCTGACGTCATCTGCACTGGCCGGTTCGCCGGCAAAGCCGGCTCCTACAGGTGCAGCGCAGTACCTGTGGATGGTGTAAAAACCACTGGTTATTTTTTCGCCAGCACCGTAGCTTAACGTTTTGCAATAAATGTTCGAGCGAGGTGTGCGATGTCGATGGAAACGTGGTTGGCCTTCTTTGCCGCGTGCTGGGTAATCAGCCTGTCGCCGGGCGCCGGGGCGATTGCCTCGATGTCCAGCGGGCTGCAGTACGGCTTCTGGCGCGGCTACTGGAACGCCCTGGGCCTGCAACTGGGCCTGATCGTGCAGATCGCCATCATCGCCGCCGGTGTCGGCGCCATCCTCGCCGCGTCGGCCACCGCCTTCCAGATCATCAAGTGGTTCGGTGTCGTCTACCTGGTCTACCTTGCCTACAAGCAATGGAAAGCCTTGCCGATGGACATGAGCGACGAGTCCGGCGTACGCCCGATCGGCAAGCCGTTGAGCTTGGTGTTCCGGGGTTTCCTGGTCAATGTCAGCAACCCCAAGGCGCTGGTGTTCATGCTCGCGGTGCTGCCGCAGTTCATCAACCCCCATGAAGCGCTGCTGCCGCAGTACGTGGCGATCACCGTGACCATGATCAGCGTCGACATGCTGGTGATGGCAGGCTACACCGGGCTGGCTTCGCGGGTGCTGCGCCTGCTGCGCACCCCCAAGCAGCAGAAGCGCCTGAACCGCACGTTCGCCGGGCTGTTCATCGGTGCCGCGACCTTCCTGGCGACTCTGCGTCGGGCGCCGATCTGAACTGCACCCTGTAGGAGCCAGCTTGCTGGCGAACGGCCCTGTTCGCCAGCAAGCTGGCTCCTACAAGGGATTGTGTTGTCTCAACGCTGTCTGTCCATCAGCCCCTTGAGCAGGTCCACCGGCAACGGAAAGACGATGGTCGAGCTCTTGTCCCCGGCAATCGCCCCCAGGGTCTGCATGTAGCGCAGTTGCATAGCCCCAGGCTCCTTGCCCAGCATCTGTGCTGCCTGCATCAGTTTCTCCGACGCCTGCAATTCGCCTTCGGCGTGGATCACCTTGGCCCGCCGTTCTCGCTCGGCCTCGGCCTGGCGGGCGATGGCGCGGACCATCGACTCGTTGAGGTCGACATGCTTGATCTCGACATTGGCCACCTTGATGCCCCAGGCGTCGGTCTGCGCGTCGAGCACGGCGCGGATGTCGGCGTTGAGCTGCTCGCGCTCGGCCAACAGCTCGTCGAGGTCGTGCTTGCCAAGTACCGCGCGCAGGGTGGTCTGGGCCAGCTGGCTGGTGGCGTTGAGAAAATCCTCGACCTGGATGATCGCTTTCTGCGGGTCGAGCACGCGGAAGTACACCACGGCGTTGACCTTCACCGAGACGTTGTCGCGGGTGATCACGTCCTGGGGCGGTACGTCGAGCACCACGGTGCGCAGGTCGACCCGCACCATTTGCTGGATCCCCGGGATCAGGATGATCAGCCCCGGGCCCTTGACCTGCCAGAAGCGCCCGAGCTGGAACACCACCCCGCGCTCGTACTCGCGCAGGATGCGCAAGGCCGACAGCAGCAACAGGGCCAGCAGCACCAGCAGGGTGCCGAAACCGAATTGCATGAACATCTTCACTCTCCTTGCGCCGTGGGCGCAGTGGCGCTGACCTCGAGCGTCAGGCCGTTACGGGCCAAGACCCTGACGTGCTGGCCGGGTTGCAAGGGGGTCGCGCACTGCGCCTGCCACTGTTCGCCCTGGGCCTGTACCGAGCCGAGGAACGGGTTGTCCTGGTGTACCACGGTCACGGTGACCAGGCTGCCCACCAGCCCGGCGTCGCCGCTGAGCAGCGCCCGCCGCCGCGCCCTGAGCGCCATGCCCAGCACGCCGCCGAGCAGCAGTGCCGAGACCACGGCGAGGCTGATGATCAGCGCCAGGGGAATGCCGAAGCCGGGGGCGTCGGTGTCCATCAGGATCAGTGCGCCAACCACGAAGGCGACGATGCCGCCGAAGCCGATCACGCCGAAGCTGGGCAGGAACGCTTCGGCAACCATGAAAGCGATCCCCAACAGGATCAGCGCCACGCCGGCATGGCTGACTGGCAACAGTTGCAGGGCGTATAACGCCAGCAACAGGCTGATGCCGCCGACCACGCCTCCCGCGCCGGTGCCGGGGTTCATGAACTCGAACAACAGGCCGTACACGCCGATCATGATCAGGATCAGCGCCACGCTGGGGTTGGTGATCACTGCCAGCAGGCGTGTGCGCCAGTCGGGCAGGTGCTCCACCACTGCAGCGTCGGCGGTGCGCAGTTGTACGGGCTGGTCGGCGACCTGCAAGGTGCGGCCATCGAGTTGGCGCAGCAGTTCAGGCAGGTCGCTGGCGACCAGGTCGATCACCTTCAGGCGCAGGGCTTCGCTGGCCGAGAGACTCACGGCCTCACGCACCGCTTTTTCCGCCCAGTCGGCGTTGCGCCCGCGCAACTCGGCCAAGCCCCGGATATAGGCGGCGGCATCGTTGACCTGCTTGCGAGCGAGGGTGTCGTCTTCCTTGTTGGCGGGCGGTTTGTCGCCCATGCCGGGCGCGCCGATCTGCACCGGTGTCGCCGCGCCCAGGTTGGTACCAGGCGCCATCGCCGCCACATGGCTGGCGTAGAGGATGTAGGTGCCGGCGCTGGCGGCCCTGGCGCCACCCGGGGCGACGAAGGTGGCCACTGGAACGGGGCTGGCGAGAATGGCCTTGATGATCTGGCGCATGGCGCTGTCCAGCCCACCCGGAGTGTCCAGGCGGATTACCACCAGTTGCGCGCTCTGTGCCTGTGCTTGTTCAAGGCCGCGCAGCAGGTAATCGGCGCTGGCCGGGCCAATGGCATCGTCGACGCTCAGTAGCCAGACATCGCCGCCTGGCGCAGCCTGGCCGCCCGGGGCGAGGCCAAGCAACAGTGACAGCAACAATACGCGCCAGCCGTGAGCGATCACCTGTCGTCACCTCGTGCGGACCTGTTCCTGAAGTTTAGCCGTGCCCGACCGACCACGGCCTAAACTTGAGGGTGGGGGCTAAACCGGAGGTGCATCATGCGAATGGCCAAGACCCTTCAGCAGCGCCTGGACCAGGCCAACTGCGATTACGACATCGTTCCCCATCCACATTCGGCCACCAGCCTGGAGTCGGCGCGCACGGCCGGCGTGCCCGCCGAGCGGGTCGCCAAGTCGGTGATGCTCGACGACCGCCATGGCAACTACATCATGGCCGTGCTGCCGGCCAACCGGCACCTGGACATGACCGAGGTGCGCATGACCGGCGCCTGGCAGCTGACCCGCGAGAGCGCGTTGCCCAGCCTGTTCGGTGACTGCGAACGTGGCGCGATCCCGGCGCTCGGCGATGCCTACAACATCCCGATGCTGCTCGACCGCACGCTGACCCGCCAGGGTGACGTCTACCTCGAGGCAGGTGACCACGATCATCTGATCCACATGAGCATGGAGCAATACTTGAAACTGGTGCCGCACGCCGAAGTGCGCGAATTGAGCTGATGCTCGCAACCCATGCCGGGCTGGCATCGTGGATGACCGGCCCGGCCAAAGGAGTGAACCATGGAAGCGCCGATCCACAAGTTTTCCGAACTGTTCAAGCAACTGGGGCTGCCGGATGATCCGCTGGGCATCGACCAGTTTATTACCAGCCATTCGCCGCTCAAGGGGGATGTGAAGCTGGTGGATGCGCCCTTCTGGAACGACGCCCAGCGGGGGTTTCTCAAGCAGAGCATCGAGGAAGATGCCGATTGGGCGGAGCTGTTCGACCAGCTCAACGAGGCTTTGCGTCGCCCGCGAAAATAAAGCGCCGAGCGGCACCTGATGGGTGATCGGGCCGTTGCTATGCTCAGGAAAAACAACAGGGGATGGCGCGATGAAAGATCCCTACGCACCAGGTTTCTGGTGCTCCGTGACGATCCTGGGCACCCTGACCGCCGGCTACTTCTACGGTATCCGGCACACCCAGCAGATGAACCAGGCCGTGCAGTTTCTGTATGCCGCCGCCGCCGTCACCGCGGCGGTGTCGTTGTGCGGGCTGGCCTGGATAGCCTGGCAGCAGTTGCACCTGAACCGCCGCGAAGTGGCCCAGGGGCGAACACTGCTGACCATCTGGAACACCAAGGTCGCCCTGCGCCGGGTCGAGACGGTGTTCGACCGCTATTTCTGGGGTAGTTACTGGCATTCCGGGCGCACGTTCGAAGAGGTCATGGGCGAGCTCAAGGGCACGCCCCTGGAGCAGAGCCTGGATGCGCTCAAGCGCCAGTGCCGGGAGCTCGACCGGGAAGTGCATGATCACCATCACCACTGGCTGGCCAATGCCCGCGACCTGTCCAGCGTGGCCACGGCCATGGCCCGCGAGCGCTATCAGCTGGACCTGTGCGATGCGCCGGTGCGCGACGGTGGCAACACCGCGGTGCTCAACCGTGACCTGGAAGTGCTGGTGTACACCTGGTCGGCGCGGCTGCGCAGCTTCGACCATCAGCTGGACGAGCTGGAGCGCGCCTACCACTGAGGGTCATTCGCCGCGAATGTACTGCTCCAGCTGGAGGATGAGGTTGGCCTGCTCGGCGATGGTCTCTTTCACCAGGTCGCCGATCGAAAGCAGCCCGAGCAGTTGGCCGTTATCGACTACCGGCAGGTGACGCAGGTGGCGGTTGGTCATCAGGTTCATGCAGTACTCGAGGTTTTGCTTGGGGTCGACGGTGACCACCGGCGAACTCATGATTTCGCGTACGGTCGTGAACGGTGAAGAGCGGCCCTTGAGCACCAGCTTGCGAGCGTAGTCGCGTTCGCTGACGATCCCGACCACCTGGTCGTTCTCCACCACCGGCAGGGCGCCGATGTTTTTCTCCGCCAGCAGTTTCAAGGCATCGAGCACCGAATCATCAGGCGCGATGGTATAGACGGCCTGAGGTTGCGACTTGTTTTTCAGGATCTGTTCGACGTTCTTCATACGGGCCTCAGTGGGTGGGACGGCGATGTGTCGGAGTAAATAAAGCATCCGGCACGGCGCTCTGCACGGCAATGCAGGAAACGGCATGGAGGCGATTGAAAAACGTCATGCGCGGGCAGCATGAAAAAAGGCGGCCCGAAGGCCGCCTTTCAATTCACGCACAGGCTGCGCTTACACCAGGCCCTTGGGGCTCGGGCCGAAGCGGTTGTTGCCTGGGGTGCCGTCCTTGATCAGGAATACCAAGCCGACGATAGGGACCAGCAACCACCAGCCGCTGTGGTCATTGTCGTGCACACGACGTACAGCAACGGCGATGCTCGGGATCATGATCGCCAGGTTGTACACCAGGCCCAGCAGCGGTTTGGTGCCGATTGCGTTGTCGACGAAACCGATCGCGATTGTGATCAACAGGTTGAAGAGCACGAACATCCAATATTCCTTGCGGCGCGCGCGGCCCTTGAATACGGCGTACTTCTTCATCACTTCGAGGTAGGCATTGCCACTGCTCACGGCAGCGGTGCCCGCGATTGTGCCGTTGCCGGCAGTGGCGGCCTGGGGTGCGCCGCAGCCCGGGCAGCTCAGGGCCGATTGATGGATCTGTTTGGCGCAGCCGCGGCAGAACACCATGCTCATTTGTTTTCCCTCACGTTTTGATTAGCTAGCAGATAGGCCGATGAAGCACAGCAGTGAAATGACTGCCATGACCACGCCGGCGATGGCCATGCCGTGACCGGGTTTCTTCTGGTTGATGCTGACGATGCCCAGGACCAGGCCCGCCATTGAGAGCATGACCATGCCAAGGAGGGTTTCACCGTCCCAGTCAGCGTCATCGAACAGCGTCAGTACACAGAGGATGCCGAGAATCAGGGAGGTGATGCCCATCCACGGCGATTCGCCGGTGGTCGGGTTCGTAGGGGAAGTTGCGTGCTGTGGAGCGCCGCATTGTGGGCAAGTGGGTGCCGTCTCGTGCAGCTGTCTTGCACAGCCGCGGCAATAGACCATCGCCATCGCAATTCCTTTTGTAGCGTTCGTCGAACGCGTCCCTGTTCGCATAACGTGTCACCCGAACGGGTGGCCGGCGCGAAGGTTACCAAACATTTCATAGATGGCGAAACAGTGGCGCCAAAAATTTAACGCGCAAATGAGAAAGGCGCCCGCAGGCGCCTTCCGGTTTCAGTCCAGTGCTTCAGAGCTTCGGCATCTGCCCGATCCGCGCCACCATCTCGCTGACGACCTGCAGGTCGAGCATGAACTGCTCCACGGTCTTGAACTCGTTGTCGTTGTGACCGGTGTACTTCACATCCGGCATGGCCAGGCCGAACTGCACGCCGTTGGGCAGGTCGTGCACCGAGGTGGCGCCGGCGGAGGTACCGAACTCGTGCTTCATGCCCAGGTTCTCGCTGGCCACGGCCAGCAGCGCCTTGACCCATTCGCCTTCGGGGTTGCGGTACATCGGCTCGTCGAGGGTGTAGTCGAAGGCCACCGAGGTGTGGCTGGTGCGCGCCCAGTCACCGAGCTTGTCGGAGATTTCGGATTTGAGGGTCTCGAGCGACTTGCCTTTGGGAATGCGCAGGTTAACCGCCAGCTTCAGCGCCTTGTCATCCAGGCCGACGAAGGTCAGCGAGGTGGTCAGCGGGCCCATGAAATCGTCCTTGAAACCCACGCCGAGCTTGTTGCCCAGGTAGTCCAGGCCCCAGTTGTCGGCAGCGTAGCGGGCGGCGTCGGTGATGTGGTTGTGCTTGAGCGGCACCTGCTTCTGCACGCCGTTGAGGAAGTCGAGCATGCGCGCCACCGGGTTGACCCCGGACTCAGGCTCGGAGGAGTGTGCCGATACGCCGGTCACGGTCAGCAGTACTTGCTTGCCTTCGGCCTTGGCGTCGATGCTGAAGTCGCCGCCGTGTTGCTTGACGTACTCGGCGCCGGCTTTTTCCAGGGCCTTGGCCACGTCGGCTGGCTTGTCAGCGACCAGCGTCGCCACCGAGCTGCCGGGGATCTGGTTGGTGGCCAGGCCACCGGTCAGCTTCACCACTTCGGCGCCTTTGCCGGTGCCGGCGCGCTTGGTGAAGGTCGCCATGACGGTGCCGTAGCCCTTCTCGGCGATCACCACCGGGTAACCGCCGTCCAGCGCCAGGTTGTAGTCGGGGGTGGCGTTGCGCGCGAAGTAGTAGGGGATCGCATCGCCGGTGGTTTCCTCGGTTGTGTCCACCAGCAGCTTGAACTGGCGGGCCAGGGGCAGCTTCTCGTCCTTGGCCACTTTCAACGCGTAGAGCGCGACGACGATACCGTTCTTGTCGTCCTCGGTGCCACGGCCGTACATGCGGTCGCCCACCAGGGTGACCTTGAACGGGTCGAGTTTCGTGCCGTCCTTGAGCTTCCAGTTTTCCGGGGTCACCGGCACCACGTCGGCGTGGGCATGGATGCCGATCACTTCCTTGCCTTCGCCGAGGGTGATTTCGTAGACACGGTTGTCGACGTTGCGGAACTGCAGGCCGAAGCCCTCGGCCAGGGCCTTGATCTTGTCGGCGATCTTGAGGAATTCCGGGTTCTCGTGCTGTGGCACGCCCTCTTTGCGCACCGTCGGGATCTCCACCAGTTCGCGCAGGGTCTGCTTGGCGGCCTCGCCGTATTTGATCCGGGTGTACAGCCCCAGCAGGCGGTTGATCTCGTCCTGCTGTTCAGTGCTCAGCGGCTTGCCGGCCAGGTACAGCTTGAGGGTGTCGCCAAGCTTGTCAGCCTTGGCCAGGTCGCTGCCGGCCAGTTTGCCGAGGAACTGCTTGAAGTCGGCCGGGTTGCTACCGTCATAGGCCTTGATGATGGCGGCGGACTGTTGCTGGGAGAGGTTGGCGTGGGCCGGAATCGAGAGCATCGCCAGGCTGGCCAGCATCACGGAAGCGGCGGAAAGCTTGGAAAATGGCATGGGTGTGCGCATTCCTTTGCAAGAGTGGGAGGTGCCCGTTTACGCAAACGGGAAGGTGCCCACGCTAACACCAATGCACGCCTCCTTGGGAGAGGCGGCACCGTGCATTCGTGCACAATTTCGCCAGCTAGTGATCGCGCCCGCAGCGCGCTGGTTCGGCGAGCAGGCCTGGCCATCGCGCCGCCCAGTCACCACCGTGGCCCATCCCAGGAACCGCGCGTACTTGCGTGCACTTGCCTGCCACCGCCCAGGCGAATCGTTCGGCGATCACGCCAGGCACGACGCGGTCGGCGGTGCCATGGAAGTGAATCTGTGGCAGCGCGCGCAGCCTGGCAGCCTGGTCGATGGGGTTGAGTGACGCGGGCATGGGGGTGGTCCTGTGCAACCGGTTGAACTCGGCTACATCGAGATTGCCCGCCACGGTGCGCAGGCTGGCCACGTCGCCCCGGCGCACCGCCAGCAGTGCGGCGATGGCGCCACCGCCGGAGTAGCCGACCAGGTGCAGCGGTTGCCCGGGGACTTGCCGGGCATAGTGATCGACCGCCTGGTTCATGGCCTGCACCACCTCTTCGGCGAACCGCCTATCGGTCCAGTACGCCAGGGCACAGCGCGGGTTGTCGGCCATCCGGGTGAATTGGCAGGGGCGGGCGAGGTAGAGCACATTGGCAGACGAGTCCGCCACCGCCAACGCCAGCCCCACCGGGTTGAGCGGCGTGGGGTTGTCCGAGGGTTGCGAACGGGTGCGGAAGGCCAGGCCGTCGCCTTCGATGTATACCGTCAGCGGCAGGTCCGGGCGTTCGATGCGCACGTAACTGGTCAGCACGAAGGTATCGGTGCGTACCTGCTCGCGCATCAAGTTCACGGTGCTGGCCAGCGCGTCTGCCTGTTGGTTGCGCTGCTGCGGCAAGGGCAAGGTCGAGCAGCCATGCAGGCCAAGACAGACAAGCAGCGCCACAGTGGTCCCGCAGTTGGCTTTCACGCTACCGGTGCCCTGAAACGAAAAAACCCCGGAAGCATTCCGGGGTTTCAGAAGATGGCGCACTCGGCGGGATTCGAACCCACGACCCCTGCCTTCGGAGGGCAGTACTCTATCCAGCTGAGCTACGAGTGCAACGGGCCGCATGATACCCATCTGTGCCGGTGGCGTCCATCGCCTTGATATGAGGCTGTTTTTCCCTGTGGGTTGCCTTCTGTAGGAGCGGCTTCAGCCGCGATCCAGGCACCGCGCTGCCCGCATAGCGGCTGAAGCCGCTCCTACAGGGAAATGGCCGGCACGGTCGGCAAAAATGTCTATTCATATGCAATATCGATATTTCCTCTCGCGGTCTTATGACCGCTATCTTCTGGTTACAACTTGTTATAACAAGTCAGCCAACAGCGAAGACAACCATGGCCGAACTGCTCCCTCTCTCACCCGTACCGCTCTACACCCAGCTCAAGGAACTGCTGCGCGAACGCATTCTCGACGGCACCTATCCACCCCACAGCCGCATGCCCTCGGAAAACGAACTAGGCAAGGCCTTCGACGTCAGCCGCATCACCGTGCGCCAGGCGCTGGGCGACCTGCAGAAGGAAGGGTTGATCTTCAAGATCCATGGCAAGGGTACCTTCGTCGCAAAGCCCAAGGCGTTCCAGAACGTAAGCACCCTGCAGGGGCTGGGCGAGTCGATGACGCAGATGGGCTACGAAGTGCTCAACCGCCTGCGCAGCTTCCGCCATGTACCGGCCAGTGCACAGGTGGCGGCGCGCTTGCAGGTCGAGGAGGGCGCGCTGGTTACCGAGATCCGCCGCGTGCGCCTGATCAACCGCGAGCCGGTGTCGCTGGAACTGACTTGGTTGCCGAAGAACGTCGGCGAAAAGCTGGAAAAGGCCGACCTGGTCACCCGCGACATCTTCCTGCTGCTGGAGAACGACTGCGGCATCGCCCTCGGCCACGCGGACCTGGCCATCGACGCGGTGCTCGCCGACAGCGACCTCACTCAGGCGCTGGAGGTGGAGGAGGGCTCGCCGATCATGCGTATCGAGCGCCTGACCCATGCTGCCGACGGCACGCCCCTGGATTTCGAGCACCTCTACTACCGTGGCGACGCGTTCCAGTATCGCCTGCGCATCGACCGCCAGAGGGGACCCAAGGCATGAGCATGCAAACCCAGGACTACGACATCGTCGTCATCGGCGGCGGCACCGCCGGGCCCATGGCCGCGATCAAGGCCAAGGAGCAGGACAAGCAACTGCGGGTGCTGGTGCTGGAAAAGGCCAACGTCAAGCGCAGCGGCGCCATCAGCATGGGCATGGATGGCCTGAACAACGCCATCGTTCCCGGCCACGCCACGCCCGAGCAGTACACCAAGGAAATCACCGTCGCCAATGACGGCATCGTCAACCAGGCCACTGTGCATGCCTACGCCACCCGGAGTTTCGAGACCATCGAGCAGCTCGACCGCTGGGGGGTGAAATTCGAGAAGGACGAGACCGGCGACTACGCGGTGAAGAAGGTGCACCACATGGGTGCCTACGTATTGCCGATGCCCGAAGGGCACGACATCAAGAAGGTGCTCTACCGCCAGCTCAAGCGCGCGCGGGTCGAGATCAGCAACCGCATGGTCTGCACCCGCGTGCTGCTCGATAACCAGGGTGCCGCGGCTGGCGTGCTCGGTTTCGACTGCCGTACCGGTGAGTTCCGGGTAATCCGCGCCAAAGCGGTGATCCTCGCCTGTGGCGCGGCAGGGCGCCTGGGCCTGCCGGCCTCGGGCTACCTGATGGGCACCTACGAGAACCCCACCAATGCCGGTGACGGTTACGCCATGGCCTACCATGCCGGCGCGGAGCTGGCCAACCTGGAGTGCTTCCAGATCAACCCGTTGATCAAGGACTACAACGGCCCGGCCTGCGCCTACGTCACCGGCCCGCTCGGTGGCTATACCGCCAACGGCAAGGGCGAGCGCTTCATCGAGTGCGACTACTGGAGCGGGCAGATGATGTGGGAGTTCCACCAGGAGCTCGAAGGCGGCAATGGCCCGGTGTTCCTCAAGCTTGACCACCTGGCCGAGGAAACCATCCAGAACATCGAAGAGATCCTGCACGGCAACGAGCGCCCCAGCCGTGGCCAGTTCCACGCCGGGCGCGGCACCGACTACCGCCAGCATATGGTGGAGATGCACATCTCGGAGATCGGCTTCTGTTCCGGGCATTCGGCCTCGGGGGTGTGGGTCAACGAAAAGGCCGAGACCAGCGTGAAGGGTTTGTACGCCGCAGGCGACATGGCGGCGGTGCCGCACAACTACATGCTCGGGGCCTTCACCTATGGCTGGTTCGCTGGGGTGAACGCGGCGCGGTACGTGGTCGGGCGCGATTTCGCCGAGGTCGATGCCGGGCAGGTCGAGCGCGAGCAAGCACGGGTGTTTGCGCCGCTGCACCGTGAGCATGGGCTGCCTCCGGCGCAGGTCGAGTACAAGCTGCGGCGCATGGTCAACGACTACCTGCAGCCGCCGAAGGTGACGAAGAAGATGCAGATCGGCCTGACGCGCTTCGCCGAGATCGGGCGTGACCTGGCGCAAATGAAAGCCAACAACCCCCACGAACTGATGCGGGCGATGGAGGTCGCGGTGATCCGCGACTGCGCCGAGATGGCGGCGCGGGCGTCGTTGTTCCGGGAAGAGAGCCGTTGGGGGCTTTATCACCATCGGGTCGATTTCCCCGAGCGCAATGATGGCGAATGGTTCTGTCATTGCCACCTGAAGAAGGGCGATGACGGCGAGATGATCAGCTTCAAGCAGCCGGTGGAGCCGTACCTGATTCCGTTGGATGTCCAGGAACAGAGCGCCTACGACCGCTTACGGGTAAAAACCGACGCCGCCTAGGCGCCTACAGGGAATGTGGACACCTTCGATCAAGAGGGCCTCAGGCCCCGAGGATTTGTGATATGGCCTACCAACCCCAAGACATCTTCTTTCGCAGCAGCGCTCCGGTCACCATCGACGAAGACAAGTGCATCGCCGAAAAAGGCTGCACGGTCTGCGTCGAGGTCTGCCCCATGGACCTGCTGGCGATCAACCCGGCCACCCAGAAGGCCTACATGGCTTTCGACGAATGCTGGTACTGCATGCCCTGCGAAAAGGATTGCCCGACCGGTGCGGTGAAGGTCGACATTCCCTACCTGTTGCGCTGACGCCTGCGCCAAGGATCGCCCCATGACTGAACGACACAGCGACAACCCCGATATCCTGGCTTTGCTGCCACGCCTGGCCGATGCCGATGCCGGCGTACGGCGCATCGCCTTGATCGCCCTGGCCGACCTGGAAGAACCGGACGGATTGCCATGGCTGACCGATGCGGTGCTGGCCGACCCGGCCGAGGAGGTCCGCGCCGAGGCCGCGCAGAGCCTGGCCGAACTCAAGAGCCTGGAGGTTGGCCAGCTGATACTGCCATGGGCCACCCACGCCGATGCCTTCGTGCGCGCCAGTGCCTTGCGTGCCCTGCGCGAGCTGCGTCTGGAGGAGGCTGCAGCGCCTGCATTGCTGGCGCTGCGCGATCCGGATGCCGGCGTGCGTCGTGAGGCCGTGGGCATCCTCGGGTGGCTCAAACATGTTGCCGCTTTGCCCGACCTGGCGCGACTCGCCGTCGAGGAGCCGGATACCGACGTGCGTCGTGCGGCCATCGGTGCCTTGGGCCTGGCTCGCGATGCCAGTGTGCTGCCGGGTTTGATCAGCGCGCTGGCTGATCCTGCGTGGCAGGTGCGTGAGGAGGCCGCCACCACATTGGGCAAGGTGGGCCAAGCCGATGCAGGCTTGGCCCTGGTCGAGGCCCTGGCGGACGATTATTGGCAGGTGCGCCTGCGTGCGGCGCGCGCGCTCGGGCGGTTGCGCCACGGCGCGGCGTTGGAACCCTTGGCTGGCCTGTTGGGGCATGCCATCGCCAACCTGCGCAAGGAGGCTGCCCTGGCCCTTGGCGAACTCGGGCTGGCGCAGGCCTTGCCAGCGTTGCAAGTGGCGCAGGCCGACGCTGACCCGGAGGTGCGCAAGGCGGTGCGTATCGCACTGGCGCAGTTGCAGGGCCTGGGCCGATGAGCGTGCCGAGCGCGGTGCGCAATCTGCGGGGGGAAGGCCAACTGCAAGTGCAATGGCCGGAAGGGCCGCAGGTGCTCGGCCATATTCGCCTGCGCGGCGCCTGTCCGTGCTCGCGGTGCCGGGCGGCACGGTTGCAAGGGACTATCGCGTTGGTTGCGCAGGACGTTCGGGTGGTGCGTGTCGTACCTCAAGGCTACGGCCTGCAACTGGTGTTCAGCGACGGGCATGATCGTGGCATTTACCCTTGGAGCTACTTGCGCGGCCTGGGTTGAAACGGGTGGTATCGCCTTAGCACCTGAGGCTGCACGAGGCGAGGCTGAATCGAGGATTTCCACCTGACCAAGGATCCTCAGCATGCCCCTCGACCTCGACCATTTCGCCCGCAGCCTGGCTTCACTTGGCGAAGCGCGGGCCTTGATGGACAAGGCCCGCGCCTATCTCGCGGCCTGGCCCGACCCTTACCGGCTGGCGCATCAACATGCCGCCGACTACCTGCTTGAACACACGGGCAAGCCCCTGGACCCCGACAAGGTCTGGTGGCATGTGTTCGATCGTGCGGTCAATGCCGCCACCACCACCGGCTGGCGCCATTCCGGCCCGCCCCGGCATTCGATGCGCTTTACCGAACTGTTGATCCATCGGTTCGATGGCGGCTTCCAGGCCGCGCCCGACACCCTGGGGATGTACAGCGGGTTCTACATTCAGGGGCCTGGCGCTGGTGAGTACGGTGCGGGTAACGAGGTGGCCTTGCTGCCGAGCACGGTGATGGACTACCTCTGGAAGTTGGATTTCGCTGCCGAAGTCAGGGCCCGGGAGGAACGTTTCTGGGGTGAAGAGGGGCTGGACTTCCCGATCCTGGCCCGCGCCTGTTTTCTGGCCGCGATCAACCAGGGGCTGGCGAACGGCCTGCTGGCTTCGGTCGACAAGCAGAACCTGTGGGGCTGGCTCGGCCTTGATGCCGGGCAGCCCTTGACGTTGGCCGCGCTGTCCTTCTCCGGGCAGGGGCCGCAGATGGTCGTGCGCCATTTCCTGGTAGGGAATGGTCACCTGGTCACCCTGCGCCACACGTCGGGACGGGTGGTGCTCTACACCCCTTCGCTGGATGCCCCCCTGCAGGCATTTTCCAGTCAGGACGAAATGCTCCGCTGGGTAGCCAGGCGCGTACAGGCCAACGATGCGCAGGCATGGCTGGACGCGTTGTACCGGGTGGACCCAGGGGCGCCGATGGACACACGAGAAGCGGCGCTGTCGGCCGTGCGCGGACGCAGCGGCTCCCATGCACGGCCGCTGTGGCCATTTGGCGAGGGCCAGGCGCTTCACCTGCCGGACCTGTTCGACACCCTGATGCTGTGGGCCAAGGCCGACCTTGGCCTGGCCCTGCACAACCTGGTCAGCAATGCCGACCTGCGCAAGCAGCTTTGGCGCGGTTACCTGGGCGCCTTCATCCATGTCTTTGGCAGCTTCTCGCTGATGGCCTGGCCTCTCGGATTGGTCATGCTCGGCGCGGGGGCTGCCCGAATGACGCTGGATGTCGAAGCGGCGGTCTGGGCACGCAGCGACCGCGAGCGCAGCCAGGCGATACTCGAGTCGATCGCGGACGCGCTGGTCATCGTCTTCGCCATCATCGAGACAGGCCTTGGCCTCCGGGCCCTGAAGTACCGTGAGCCGCCTCACTTCGCCGGGGTCGCAGCGGCGCTCATGCAACCTGCAAGGGAGGCGCGACGGATCCGGCAAGTGCTCGATGATCTGGACAGCAATCTCATTGTGGATGAGCCCACCCAACCAGCCGGGCTGCTGCAGGGGGTCAGCATCGATGGGCAAGGGCGCGGCTGGATCCAGCTGGGCGAGTCGGTACTACCCGTCCACTACAACAGCACCTGGTCCAGCTGGATGGTGTTGAGGGATCTGGACGATCTTGAAATCCGTGAAAGCCTGCTGGTTCGTCGGGGGCTGGACGGCAGCTGGCGGCTGTACGCGCCGGACGGTGACCCGGATGCGCTGACCACGCAGTTCTGGGACACCTACATGGAGCCTGACAAAGTGCTTGGGCAGCGGCTTTCAATGGCATTGCTCGATCGCCAGACCCGCTGGCTGGAGAACGCAGGCCTGCCGGAATACCTGGGGCACATGGCCCCCGCCGACGCCTACGGGCACCACTATGTCGATTCGGCTGGCACGCGGTTCTACACCTTCAGGCAGGAGGGCGCGCTGCATAACGACCTGGCCATGGAGTACAGCAGCCACATGGCCAAGGTGAACGACCTGTTCAGGGGCGATCGCACCCGCCTGCAAGGTTTTTCCAATGAGGCGCTGAACGATTTCATCGGCAAGCTGGCTGACTCGCTGGAGCAACTGCCGGGTAGCCAGGCCTCGTTGCTCTGGCGCGGGGGAAGGGGGGAGCGTGTCTCGTTGGGCGCACGGTACCGTGAAGGCGCGATCAAGGCGGGTGACGTGCTGGTTTCGACCGACCTCACGTCGTTTACCGAAAGCCCCTATATCCCGCGCCGTTTCATGCTGCCCAAGGAGGCTGTCGATCTTCCGCTTGCGCAAGTCACGGAGCACTTCGACGAAAACACGGTGCTCTACGAGCTGGTCGGCAACGAGCAGCTCAGCGGGAAACCGGTGGCGCCGTTGTCGCTGAACTGGCAGGAAGCGGAAGTGTTGTTTACCCCGGGCCGCACGTTCCTGATCGATGACATCAGCGATGTGCGGGGCGAGCACTACCGGTTCCTCAAGGTCAGGCTTCGCGAGGTGCCACGACCTGTCGGGGTGCCGGCGTTCGACCTGCGCAGCGGCCAGCCATTCGAACGCATGGCCTATGCCGAACAGGTGGGGTATGCCCCGTGGGTCGAGCGATTTTTCCCGGCTGCGCAGTGGCGCTGACCCTTGAAATCTGTCCCTTTCAAGGTCTTTGTCGGCGGACAGGGCTATGGCCTTGCAGCGTTCTTCAGATCGAGCGCCGCCCATGCGGCGCATCGCGGGTGAATCCGCTCCTACGTTTGTTGCAACGTGCGGCGGTAAAGCCAAACGAAAGGCGGACACCATGGCCTGTCAGGTGCAGCAGTTGTAGGAGCGGATTCATCCGCGATGCGCCGCGTGGGCGCCGCTCAATCGGATAGGCACTGCAACTCTTGCGTCGAACACCTCGAAAGGACTGCCCTCAAAGCGCGATGAGTTCTGGCCGCAGCCCCTCCACCCGCAAGGGCGCTGGCTTGACATAGGCCTGGCCACCGGTGATCTGGTGCAGGACGTTCTCCCGCAACCCATGCAGCGCCACGCCGGTACGCCGGCGTGGGTGCGGCAGGTCGATTGGCACCACGGCCTTGATCCGCCCGGGGCGCGGCTCCAGCACCACCACCCGGTCCGCAAGATAGGTAGCCTCTTCGGCGTCATGGGTCACCAGCAGCGTGGTGATGCCCGAGCGTTCGCGAATGGCCAGCAGTTCGTCCTGCAGTTGCTGGCGGGTCAATGCGTCGAGCGCACCGAACGGCTCATCCAGCAACAGGATCCGCGGGCTGGCCACCAAGCCACGGGCGATGGCTACGCGCTGCGCCATGCCGCCGGACAACTGGTGCGGGTAGGCCGACTCGAAACCCACCAGCCCCACCAGCTGCACGTATTCATGCACGCGCCGGGCGCGCTCACCTTGGGTGAGGTGTTCATTGACCAGGCCCAGGGCGATGTTCTGCTCGACGGTCAGCCAGGGGAACAGGCGGTGCTCCTGGAACACGATGCCCCGCTCGCCACCGATGCCGGTGACCGGCTGGCCGTCGACCCGGATGCTGCCGCTGAAGTCGTTGTCCAACCCCACCAGCAGGCGCAGCAGGGTGGACTTGCCGCACCCGGACGCACCGACGATGGCGATGAATTCACCTTCGTCGATTGCCAGGTTGAAGTCGCGGATGGCCTCGAAGGCCTGGCCGTCGACGCTGAAGGTCTTGCCGACGCCCTCGAAACTGACCAGCGGTGGGGTGGCATCGGGTTGGTTGGCCGCGTGCAGGGCCGGGGCTATGAAGGCGTTCATGCGGATCTCCAGCGCGTGGCGCGCGATTCGAGGCGTTGGCCGAGGTGGCCGAACAGGGCGCCGACCAGGCCGATCAGGACCATGGCGGCCATCACCTGGTCCATGCGGAACAACTGCTGGGCGCCGATCATCAGGCTGGCGATGCCGCCGTCCGAAGGCATGAAGTACTCGGCGCCGATGGTGCCGAGCCAGGCGTAGATCAGCGCCAGGCGCAGGCCGGCGAAGATGGCCGGGGCGGCGCCGGGCAGCACCAGCAGGCGCAGGCGGTGGGGCAGGCTCAGGCGCAAGGCTTGCGCCGCTTCGCCGAGTTGCGGCGAGAGGCTGGCGATACCTCGCTGGGTGGCGATCAGCAGCGGGAAGAACGCCGCCAGCCCGACGAACACCAGCTTGGCGCCTTCGCCCAGGCCGAACCAGGCGGTGAGCAACGGTACCCAGGCGAACAGCGCCACCTGGCGCAACGCCGACAGGCTGGGGCCGAGCAGGCGCTCGGTGTTTTGCGACAGGCCCAGCAACAAACCCAGGGTGAAGCCCGCGCCGCCGCCGAGCAGCAACCCGGCCAGGGTGCGTTGCAGGCTCAGGCGCAGGGCCTCGGGTAGTGAACCATCCAGCAGCCCGGCATACAGGCTGCGCAGTACGTCCAGCGGTGAGCTGAGGATGTTCGCATCGACCCAACCGAAGCTGTTGGCCGCCTGCCACACCATCAACACCGCGGCAGGCAGCAACAGGCTCTGCCAGTTGTTCGTGACGGTGCCACGCGCCTGCTCACCCGTGGCCGGTTGAGGCCAGAACAGCAGGCTGCGTTCCAGCCGCGAGAAACCGCGATCCATCAACGCGCCGACCAGGCCGATCACCAGGATGCAGAGGAACACCAGGTCGAGCATGAACAGCTGTCGGCCCCAGACCATCAGGTAGCCGATGCCTTCGCTGGAGGCCAGCAGTTCTACTGCCAGCAGAGACGTCCAGCCGGTCGCCAGGGCCAGGCGAACCCCGGCGAGGAACGCCGGCAGGGCGGCCGGCAGCAGCAGGCGCAGGAACACCAGGTGGACGGGCAGGCGCAGGGTGGCGGCGGCTTCGCGCAGCTTGGGCTGGGCGTCGCGCACGCCGACCAGGGTGTGCAGGGTGACCGGCACCACCACGGCCTTGACCAGCACCACCAGCTTGAGCAGTTCGCCGATGCCGAAGAACAGCATGAACAGCGGGATCCAGGCCAGGGTCGGGATCTGCGCCAGGGCAATGAAAGTCGGCAGCACCAGCGTCTGCGCTCGCTGCGACGCGCCCAGCCAGGTCCCCAGCAGCAACCCGCTGCCGATCCCCGCCAGCAGCCCCCAGATCAGCCGTTGCAAACTTATCCACAGATGCCCCCAGAGCTCTCCGGAGCCGAATTCCAGGGCGCTTTGCCAGATCAGCGACGGCGCGGGCAGGATTTGCTCGCTCATCCAGTGGTCATGGCTGGCGATAATCCACAATGCCGCCACCGCCAACGGCACGACCCACGGTACGTAGGAGCGGCCGTGAGCCGCGAAAGGGCCGCGCAGCGGCCCCCATAAGCGGCGCAGGCTCACGCTTAAGACTTCGCTCATCAAGGCACCTCTCAAACCATTCCTTGTTTATACGTTTATGGAATTAAAAATTCTCACAAACGATATTCAAGGGATAAGAGCATGCGCCCGTTGCATGCGAAAGCCCCAAGCCATTGCGTTTTCCTCATATTTTCCATGCGCGCACTGCAAGCCATCCGCCGGCCCGCATGACGTCTGGTTTATGTCTTCTGGTTACTAAAAAATGAAGTTTTGATCTTTGTAGGTTCTAACCCGACCTGCCTAGCTTCTGGCCAAAGCGCCGGCCATCGCCGGTGGCAGCCTGCCCAGGAGCCTCGCCATGAAAACCCCATTCCGCCACCTGCTCACTCCCTTGCTGGCCGGCCTGCTCAGTGCCTTGCCAATGGCGGCTCATGCCGCCCAGCCCGAGTCCATCCGCATTGCCGTCCCGGACCTGAGTGCCGGTAGCAAGCCCAGCGCCGGCGGCGTGGTCGATGTACTGCGCGACCAGCAACTGCTGGAGAAGGAGTTTGCCAAGGACGGCATTCGCATCGACTGGCACTTCTTCAAGGGGGCGGGGCCCGTGGTCAATGAAGCCTTGGCCAACGGCCAGGCGGACTTCGCCTACCTGGGTGACCTGGCGGCAATCATCGGCAAGGCCAATGGCCTGGACACCCGCGTGCTGTCTGCCGGAGTGCGTGGGGTGAAGAGTTACCTGGGCGTGGTGCCTGGCTCGGGCATCCACAGCTTGCAGGATCTGAAGGGCAAGCGTGTGGCGGTATTCCGCGGTACCGCCAACCAGCTGTCGTTCGCCAGCGCCCTGGCCAGCCAGGGGTTGTCCGAACGTGAGCTGAAGGTGATCAACCTGGACTTCAATGCTGCCAACGCCGCCCTGGCCGCCAAGCAGGTCGACGCCACCTGGGGGCTTTCCAACCTGCTGTCGTTGCGTGAGCGCGGCCTGGTCGAGCTGCCAGTCAATTCCCGCGACCTCAAGGGTGCCGGTGGTACCCAGTCCGTGCTGATCGGCACCGGCGAGTTCATCCGCCAGCACCCCGACCTGGTGCAGCGCCTGGTCACCGCCCAGCAGCAAGCGGTGAGGTGGTTGCAGAACGAACAGAACCGAGACGCCTACGTGGACCTGGTGTCGACCCAGGCCAACTGGCCACGGGCGATCCTGCGCGACGACCTGGCCCAGGAAAACCTCGCCCGTTACTTCGACCCACGCCTGGACGCCGAATTCGTCAGTCTGCTGCAACAGGGCGTGGACCTGGCCGCCAGGGAGCGCCTGATCCGCCGTGGCTTCCAGGTTGCCGACTGGATCGAGCCGCGCTTCCTCGACGCTGCCCTGCAACAGGACCAGGCCACCCAGGCTGCCCGCTGAACCCGAACCCGACAAAAAACCGTGAGGAGCACGACCATGAGCAACGCTGCACTGGCCACCGCGCCGCAAACACTCGAACTCGACATCCAGCCCGTTGCCGGGCGTATTGGCGCTGAAATCCGAGGCATCAAGCTGTCCGCCGACCTGGACCCCGCCACCATCGAGGCTATCCAGGCCGCGCTGGTGCAGCACAAGGTGATTTTCTTCCGCGCCCAGGACCACCTGGATGACCAAGGCCAGGAGGCCTTCGCCCAGTTGCTCGGCGAGCCCATCGCCCACCCCACCGTACCCGTGGTCGACGGCACGAGTTATCTGCTCCAGCTCGACGGTGCCGAGGGCCAGCGGGCCAACTCCTGGCACACCGACGTGACCTTCGTCGACGCCTATCCCAAGGCCTCGATCCTGCGCAGCGTGGTCGCTCCGGCATCGGGTGGCGACACGGTGTGGGCCAACACCGCCGCTGCCTACCAGGAACTGCCCGAGCCGTTGCGAGCATTGGCCGACACCTTATGGGCGGTGCACAGCAACGAGTACGACTACGCCAGCGTCAAGCCGGACGTCGACCCGGCCAAGCTCGAGCGCTACCGCAAGGTGTTCACCTCGACGGTGTACGAGACCGAGCACCCGGTGGTGCGGGTGCACCCGATCAGCGGCGAGCGGGTATTGCAGCTGGGGCACTTCGTCAAACGCATCAAGGGCTATTCGCTGGCCGACTCGCAGCACCTGTTCGCGCTGCTGCAAGGGCACGTGACACGCCTGGAGAACACCGTGCGCTGGCGCTGGCAGGCGGGGGACGTGGCGATCTGGGACAACCGCGCGACGCAGCATTACGCGGTGGATGACTACGGCACCCAGCCGCGCATCGTGCGGCGGGTGACGCTGGCTGGAGAGGTGCCGGTGGGAGTGGATGGGCAAGTGAGCCGGACCACGCGCAAAGGCTGACCTAGGTTCGCCGGCAAGCCGGCTCCTACGACCATCCCGTAGGAGCCGGCTTGCCGGCGAACCCGTCACAACTCGGTATCACAGGCCACCAACTGCCTGACCAACCCCTGCGCCAACGCCGACAACCCATACCCCACCCGGCTCACCACGCCATATCGCGTGTAGAACGCCTCTTCCTGCTCCGGCGCCAAGTCCGCCAACTCTAGCGCCACCAACCCCCGCTCCCCCTGATACGGCCGCAGGTTCGCGCTGCAAGCGATGCCGATGGTGTCCGAGTGCAACACCACATTGAGCAGGGCATAGCCGTGTTCGCATTCCACGCTGGGCAGAAAGTCCTGCCGACCGCTCAGGTCGCTGAGGATCTTGCGGATGTTCGGCGGGCGAAACGTGGTGGCCAATGGGTATTCGAACAGGTCCCGCGCCTGTACTTCGGCCTGCTCGGTCAACGGGTGCCCGGCGCGGCAGCAGAAGTGCCAGCGCTGTGGCTTGAGCTTGAGCACTTGATAGTCCGGGTCGGCCTCGAACTGGCGAGTGTCGGCCACGAAGAATTCGATTTCCTCGGCAATCAATCGCCGGTTCAGCGCCTGCCAGTTGTCCACCTGGAAGCACGTGCGCGCCGCCGGGTACTCGGCAACGAACCGCGCTACCGCGCGAGGCACCAGCCCACCGGCTGGCGCCGGCCCAGAGCCGAAGCGCACCACGCCGGTGGTGGCGCCATTGAACTGGTTGATCTCGTTGGCCAGGTTGTGCGCCCCATGCACCAGCCGCCGCGCATGCTCCAGCACCAGCAGCCCTTGGCGAGTAGGCGCCAACTCCTTGCTGGCGCGGTCGACCAGGCGGCAGCCGACGTTGTGTTCCAGCGTCTGGATGCTGCGGCTGAAGGCCGATTGCGAAAGGTTCACCGCAGCCGCCGCGGCCACGAAGCTGCGGTGCTCGACAAGGGCGATGAAGTGGCGGAGCTGGCGCAGGTCGATATGCATTTTCTACATGGAAACTTTCGGTGGAATGCAATTGCTGGGAAGGGTTGGGAACCTTATAAAGGGACTTACTTATTCCACAAAATATGAATTACAAATATTTATATCTCTTAAAAGAATATAAGCCCGTTTGACCGCGATTCGGTTCCGCCAACGGAAATGCTCGCCAGGGCCCATGCCTTCAAGGAGCATTTGCATGTCCCGACTTTCCCGTTGGCCCGCGCGCGTATCGTTATTTGCCTTGCAGCCCCTGGCAGCTGGCGTGTTGCTGGCCGCCGCCGACACCACTTTTGCCGAAGAACCCACTCCAGCGCCTGCCGTCGAGCAGGAAGCCAAGCTCGGTACGGTCACCGTCAATGCCCGGCGCCGTGAGGAAACCGCCCAGAGCGTGCCCACGCCGATCAGCGTGCTGAGCAGCGAAACCCTGGAAACCCAACGCATCTATCGGGTGCAAGACCTGCAGCAACTGGTGCCGAGCACCAACGTGTCCTACGTGCATGCCCGCCAGTCGAGCATTTCCATCCGTGGCCTGGGCAACAACCCGGCCAGCGATGGCCTGGAGGGCAGCGTCGGTGTGTACCTGGACAACGTCTATCTCGGCCGCCCCGGCATGGCGGTGTTCGACCTGCTCGATGTCGAGCAGCTGGAAGTGCTGCGCGGCCCGCAGGGCACGCTGTTCGGCAAGAACACCACCGCCGGGGTGCTGAACATCACCACGCGCAAACCGACTTTCCACCAGGAGGGCAGCGTGCAGTCCTCCCTGGGCGAAGATGGCTACTGGCAGACCCAGGGCAGCTTCTCCGGCCCGCTTAGCGACACCCTGGCCGGGCGCATTAGCGCCTATCACACCGAAGACGACGGCTATGTGAAGAACATCCACGATGGCCATGACCTCAACGGCGGCAAGCGCCAGGGCTTTCGCACGCAGTTGCTGTTCAAGCCCAGCGAGACGTTCAACCTGCGCTGGATCGGCGAGTACAACGAAGAGAACTCCGACAACGGCATCCTCAGCCTCTACAGCACCGGCCCGACCCTCAATGGCGTGAACCGCTACGAAAGCCTGGCCGCCCAGGCCGGGGCGACCCTGGTGTCGGGCAAGGACCGCAAGGTCAATTTCGACGCCGACCAGATGGTCAAGGTATTCCAGGGTGGCACGTCGATAGAGGCCAACTGGACGCTGCCCAACGATTTCACCCTCACCTCCATCAGCGCCTACCGCTGGTGGGACTTCACCCCGCGCAACGACGACGGTCTCAATGTGCCGGTGTTCTACAGCGCCGGGGTGTCGGTGCGGGACAAGCAGTACTCGCAGGAGATTCGCCTGGCATCGCCCACCGGCGGCTTCTTCGACTACGTGCTGGGCGCGTACTACTTCAAGCAGGACCTGGACAACAAATCGTTTACTTACTACGGGCCGCAGGCCGATATCTGGAACCTGACCCCGGCCGGTGCCCTGGCGAATGTGAATACCATCGGCAATGGCCACATCGACACCGACAGCTATGCGCTGTTCGCCCAGGGCACCTGGCACCTGACCGAACGCCTGGACTTCACCGCCGGGGTACGCGGTACCTACGAAGAGAAGAGTGCCTGGGTTACCCGCGATGCGCCCTACGGTGGTGCGGCGGTGGCCGGTGCCGCGGCTACGGCCCGGCAGGGCCGGGTGGGCGCCTATGATTCGGGCAACCTCAACCAGTACAGCTTCGCCCCGTCCGGCCTGCTCAGCCTGAGCTACCGCTTCACTGACGACCTGCTGGGCTATGCCAGCCTGTCCCACGGCGAGAAGTCCGGGGGCGTCAACCTGACCGTCGGCGCCGCGCCGCGGCTGGGCACCGATTCGCTGCTGGTGGGTACCGAGCGCGCCAACAACGCCGAACTCGGGCTCAAGAGCACCCTGTTCGACAACCGCCTGCAGCTCAACACCAACCTGTTCTGGACCGAAGTGCATGGCTACCAGGCCAACGTCTACGACGAGGCCAACCGCGTGCAGTACCTGGCCAACGCCGGCAGCGTGCGTTCGCGTGGCCTGGAGTTCGAGGCCACGGCCCTGCCGATCCGTGGTCTTACGGTGAACTTCAACGGTTCATGGAACGATGTGCGCTACACCGACTACAAGGACGCGCCGTGCCCGCCCGAGGTGAGCCTGGCCAACCCCGCAGCCACCTGCGACCTGTCCGGCCATCAGGTAGTTGGCGCCTCCAAGTACATCGCCAACCTCAACGGCCAGTACAAGTGGCAGCTGGCTGAGCGCATCGAGCCCTACGTCACTGCCAGCTACGCCTTCCGCTCCAAGGCGGTGGGCACCATCGACGACTCCGACTACGGCCAGATCCCCAGCTACGGCATCGTCAACCTCTCCACCGGCGTGCGCCTGGACCAGGGCGACGGCGTGCTCGACCTGTCGCTATGGGTGAAGAACGCTGGCGACAAGACCTATTTCACCAGCCTGTGGAACTCCGCCAACGGCGGCTATGCCGGCGTGCTGGGTACGCCGCGCACCGTGGGCGCCACCGCCCGTTACGACTTCTGAGCACAAGGAGCTTTGCCATGAATGCCAAGACTCAACCGCATGAACTGCCCGAAGGTGCCTGCCTCACCGCCAAGGTACCTGATCGCGACGAAGCCCTGCTGGGCGACGTGGTGGTCAACCCTTACCGCCTGGCGCCGCTGACCGCGATCATCCGCGACGGAGGTCGCGCCATCGGCAGTGCCCATGTGCGGGTGCTGGGCCGGGGCGAGCGTGGAGTCGACATCACCTACGACGTCTCCGACCGTTCGCTGTGGACCTACGGCGGCATCCCGGTGTTCGGCCTGTATCCGGACCACGTCAACCAGGTCGAGGTCAGCTACAAGCTCGACGGCGAGCGCATCCGCCAGCGCTATGAGATCTATGCCCCGGCCGTACGCCTGCCGGTGGTGGCGAAACAGACCGCGGCGTTGCCCGAGGTGGAGCCGATCAAGGTCGCCCCTGGCTTCGAAAAACGCCTGTACCTGTTCAACCACCTGCTGGCCGAGATCCCCGGTGGGCGTGCCTTCAAGTGGAATGGCCTGGGTGGCGCCGCCGAGTGGGATTCGGTGGGCAACAATTGGATCGCCGACAGCAAGGGCGATGTGCGCTGGTACCTGGATATCGAACAGATCCACGACTCCAACCGTCGCGACGGCCTGGGCGGCACCATGGGCTTCCACCAGACCCGCGACGGCAAGCTGATCTGGGGCCAGGGCCAGACGTACTCCAAGTACGACCTGCTGGGCCGGCAGGTGTGGCAACGCAGCCTGCCGGACAAGTTCGCCGACTTCTCCCACGAGATCCGCGAGACGGTGAATGGCACCTACCTGCTGCGGGTGGGCACCAGCGACTACCGCCGCCCTGACGGCAAGCGCGTGCGCTCCATCCGCGACCACATCATCGAGGTCAACGAAGCGGGTGACGTGCTGGACTTCTGGGACCTGAACCAGATCCTCGATCCGTATCGCGGCGAACTGCTGGAGACCCTCGGCAAGGTGGCGATCCAGCTGCCAGAGGGCGTGCAGAAACAAGACGACCGCCTGGCCAACGAGCTGGCCGAAGGCGACCTGCCGTTCGGCGATACCCCCGGCGTCGGCACCGGGCGCAACTGGGCCCACGTCAATGCCATCGACTACGACGCCGATGACGACAGCATCATCGTTTCAGCACGCCATCAGGGCGTGGTGAAGATCGGCCGCGACAAGCAGGTGAAGTGGATCCTCGCCGCGCCGCAAGGCTGGCCGGCACGTTTGCAGGACAAAGTGCTCAAACCGGTGGGCGAGGGCTTCGAGTGGTCCTGGACCCAACACACTGCCTGGCTGACCGGGCGTGGCACGCTGAACGTGTTCGACAATGGCTGGGGTCGGGACTTCGGGCCGACGAAGCTGGCCGGCAACTACAGCCGGGCGGTGGAATACCGGATCGACGAGGCCAAGGGCACGGTCGAACAGGTGTGGCAGTACGGCAAGGAGCGCGGGGACGAGTGGTACAGCCCGATCACCTCGGTGGTGGCGTACCGGGCGGATACCGATACCCAGTTCATCTATTCGGCCTCGGTGAACTTCCTGACGCCGGAGAAGCTGACGACCACCGTACTCAATGAAGTGCGTCGCGGCACCCAGGAGGTGGCGGTGGAGCTGAAAGTGCACAGTCGCCAGCCGGGCAGCGTGGGTTACCGCGCGCTGGTGATCGACCTCGACAAGGCGTTCTGACTCAATCCTCCCTCCAACAGGTTATCGGCTAACCTGTACCGGCCTCTTCGCGGGTAAACCCGCTCCTACAGGTTCACCGCCGACCCTGTAGGAGCGGGTTTGCCCGCGAATGGGGCGACGCGAATTTCAGACAGGGTGTTCAACCATTCGTTCTTTTTTTCGAACAGCCTATTGTCCAACACCCCAACCCCCGCTTAGCATTCCGTTTGAGATTTCAAACGCTCAGCACCCAGGCGTCGAACACCCTGGTGCACGAATTTCTGACGGCCGCCCCCTTTTGGGGGCGCCTTTTCAACAATCAATAATTCGCAGTAAAGGGAAGCCGACATGCAGCTCAAAGACGCTCAGTTGTTCCGCCAGCAGGCCTTCATCAACGGTGAATGGCTGGATGCGGACAGCGGCCAGACCATCAAGGTGACCAACCCGGCCACCGGTGACGTGATCGGTACCGTGCCGAAGATGGGCGCCGCCGAGACCCGCCGCGCCATCGAGGCCGCCGACAAGGCCCTGCCGGCCTGGCGCGCACTGACTGCCAAAGAGCGTGCCGGCAAGCTGCGCCGCTGGTTCGAGCTGATGATCGAGCACCAGGACGACCTGGCCCGCCTGATGACCACCGAGCAGGGCAAGCCACTGGCCGAAGCCAAGGGCGAGATCGCCTACGCCGCTTCGTTCATCGAGTGGTTCGCCGAAGAAGCCAAGCGCGTGTACGGCGACGTCATCCCTGGCCACCAGCCTGACAAGCGCCTGATCGTCATCAAGCAGCCGATCGGCGTCACCGCCGCCATCACCCCGTGGAACTTCCCGGCCGCGATGATCACCCGCAAAGCCGGCCCGGCCCTGGCCGCCGGTTGCACCATGGTGCTCAAGCCCGCTTCGCAGACCCCGTACTCCGCCCTGGCCCTGGTTGAGCTGGCCACCCGTGCCGGCATCCCGGCTGGCGTGCTGAGCGTGATCACCGGCAGCGCCGGCGAAGTCGGCAGCGAACTGACCGGCAACGCCCTGGTACGCAAGCTGTCCTTCACCGGCTCGACCGAAATCGGTCGCCAGCTGATGGAAGAATGCGCCAAGGACATCAAGAAGGTTTCCCTGGAGCTGGGCGGCAACGCGCCGTTCATCGTGTTCGACGACGCCGACCTGGACAAGGCGGTCGAGGGCGCGATCATCTCCAAGTACCGCAACAACGGCCAGACCTGCGTCTGCGCCAACCGTATCTATGTGCAGGACGGTGTCTACGACGCCTTCGCCGAGAAGCTCAAGGCTGCGGTCGCCAAGCTGAAGATCGGTAACGGCCTGGAAGAAGGCACCACCACTGGCCCGCTGATCGACGGCAAGGCTGTTGCCAAGGTCCAGGAGCACATCGAGGACGCCGTTTCGAAAGGCGCCAAGGTGCTGTCCGGTGGCAAGCTGATCGAAGGCAACTTCTTCGAGCCGACCATCCTGGTCGACGTACCGAAAACCGCCGCCGTCGCCAAGGAAGAGACCTTCGGCCCGTTGGCGCCGCTGTTCCGCTTCAAGGACGAGGCCGAAGTCATCGCCATGTCCAACGACACCGAGTTTGGCCTGGCCTCGTACTTCTATGCCCGTGACATGAGCCGCGTGTTCCGCGTCGCCGAGGCCCTGGAATACGGCATGGTCGGCATCAACACCGGCCTGATCTCCAACGAAGTCGCGCCGTTCGGCGGCATCAAGGCTTCGGGTCTGGGCCGTGAAGGTTCCAAGTACGGTATCGAGGACTACCTCGAGATCAAATACCTGTGCATCAGCGTCTGATCGCCAGGTAAACGGTTTTACCTCTGCCAGCGGGGCGCGAGAGCGACGTCTCGCTGGCCTTTTTGACATAGCGGTACCTGGTGGCCAGGGCAGGCGTGACAGTCGATCAACGAATACTGTGCACGCCTGCATCCAGCCACCCCCGAATAAAAGCGCCGCAGAACCGGCGCAATTGAGGGCACTATGAGCAAGACCAACGAATCCCTGATGCAACGCCGTATCGCCGCCGTTCCACGTGGCGTCGGCCAGATTCACCCGATCTTCGTCGATACCGCGAAGAACTCGACGGTGATCGACGTTGAAGGCCGCGAACTGATCGACTTCGCCGGCGGCATCGCGGTACTGAACACCGGCCACCTGCACCCTAAAGTGGTCGCAGCCGTGCAAGAGCAGCTGACCAAGGTCAGCCACACCTGCTTCCAGGTGCTGGCCTACGAGCCCTACGTCGAGCTGTGCGAGAAGATCAACAAGCTGGTCCCAGGCAACTTCGACAAGAAGACCCTGCTGGTCACCACTGGCTCCGAAGCCGTCGAGAACGCCGTGAAGATCGCCCGTGCCGCCACCGGCCGCGCCGGCGTGATCGCCTTCACCGGCGGCTACCACGGTCGCACCATGATGACCCTGGGCCTGACCGGCAAGGTCGTGCCGTACTCCGCCGGCATGGGCCTGATGCCAGGCGGCATCTTCCGCGCCCTGTTCCCGAGCGAGCTGCACGGCATCAGCGTCGACGACGCCATCGCCTCGGTCGAGCGCATCTTCAAGAACGATGCCGAGCCGCGTGACATCGCCGCGATCATCCTCGAGCCGGTACAAGGCGAAGGCGGCTTCCTGCCAGCGCCGAAAGAGCTGATGAAGCGCCTGCGCGCCCTGTGCGACCAGCACGGCATCCTGCTGATTGCCGACGAAGTGCAGACCGGCGCTGGCCGTACTGGCACCTTCTTCGCCATGGAGCAGATGGGCGTCGCGCCTGACCTGACCACCTTCGCCAAGTCCATCGCCGGCGGCTTCCCGCTGGCCGGTGTGTGCGGCAAGGCCGAATACATGGACGCCATCGCCCCTGGCGGCCTGGGCGGCACCTACGCCGGTTCGCCGATCGCCTGCGCCGCGGCCCTGGCGGTGATCGAAGTGTTCGAGGAAGAGAAGCTGCTGGAGCGTAGCCAGGCTGTTGGCGAGCGTCTGACCGCTGGCCTGCGCGAAATCCAGAAGAAGCACCCGATCATCGGCGACGTCCGTGGTCTGGGCTCGATGATCGCCGTGGAAGTCTTCGAGAAAGGCACTCACACTCCGAACGCCGCCGCTGTTGCACAGGTTGTGGCCAAGGCGCGCGACAAGGGTCTGATCCTGCTGTCCTGCGGCACCTACGGCAACGTCCTGCGCATCCTGGTGCCGCTGACCGCCGAAGATGCACTGTTGGACAAAGGCCTGGCAATCATCGAAGAGTGCTTCGCTGAACTGGCCTGAAAAATGTGACACGCTTCAGAAAAAAACCCGCCTCGGCGGGTTTTTTTTATGCCGCATGTAGGCGTCAGGCGCTAAGGTTGTACGAGGATTCCGAGGAAGCTGCGAAGGAACGCGCGTCATTGCCTGGAGAAAAGCCCATGAGCGCTGTCGATCCCGTCCCCCCTTGCGTACTGATCGCCGAAGGCGACCCCTGGGTGCGTGACATGCTCCGAGAAATGCTGCTCAGCGTGCGCTGCGATGCCCGGCTGCAGGTATGCGCCGATGGTTCCCAGGCGCTGAGTGCGTTGTCCGCCAAGCCTGACCTGATCATCGCGGCCCGTGAACTGTCCGGGCTCGATGGCCTCGATTTGCTGCGTAGGGTCCGCGGCAAGGGCGGGCAGCCTGGCCTGCCGTTCATCCTCATGAGTGAGCGTACCGACAGCGCCAGTGTGCGCGAGGCGCTGCCGCTGCATCCCACCGCCTACCTGAGCAAGCCGCTCGATCTGGACAACCTGCGCAAGCGCCTGGAAAACCTGCTGCTGGAAGTCGGCGAGCAGATCGCCTGCCCGGTACCGCCCCTGCAATCCGGGCTCAAGCTGCCGGCGTTCCTTGAGCAACGCCGCGCCACGGCCGATGGCGGCCCCTTGTTCGCCGACGTGCAGGTGGCGATCAAGCGTGCCCTCAACCCCCAGGGCCTGAACCTGCGGGTGCTCGAGGAGGAGGTGCGTGACGACCCGCAGATCACTGGCGTGCTCATCGCCGCCGCGAACAGTGCCGCGCTGCACAGCGAGTCACCGGTGCAGACCCTGCTGCAGGCGCTGAACAAGCTCGGCAGCACCCAGAGCATGAACCTCATCCTTGGCCTTACGCTCAAGCGCAGCGCGCGATTGAGCGACCCGTTGCTGGCCCGCTACGCGGCGCACTACTGGAACCTTTCCCTGCACACCGCGGACTACGCCCGTACCCTGGCGCGCATGGTCGAGGTGGACGAGGGCCTTTGCTACTGCGCTGGCCTGCTGCATTGCCTGGGCGACCTGGCCGTCCTGCGTACCCTGCAGGAATGGCGCCTGGCCGGCGGCGAGCTGGACGAGGACCAGGTGGAGTTGTCGCTCAACGAATTCGGCGCCCCGTTCGGGTCGGCGCTGCGCACTCGCTGGCGCCTGCCGTTGAACCTGCGCGAGCTGATCGCTTCTGTGTATCAGTTGGGTGGCGGCGTGTACTCCCGCGAAATCCTGGCCATGAACCTGGCGGGACAGCTGGCACGGTTGCGGCCCAGCGAAGGGCTGGAGAAGGTCGCCAGCAGCAAGACGGCACGCTTGCTCAAGCTGGGGTTGCCGGAGCTGACACGGCTGCGCAAGGTGGACCCGGAGGCGCTGGCGCGCGAGGAGGCCGAGCGTCAGGCGGCACAGGCCGCCACCGACGAAGCGCAAGCCACCTTGATCGATCCGGCGCTGGCGGAAACCCCGGCCGAAACAGACGAGGAGCGTCCGGCCTGATTTGATCATTGCTGTAGGCGATTCAGGCTTGGGATTGGTCCTACAGGGTTTGCAGACGTTGGTTCGTATCCAGGCAAGTCTCCCAGGTGTAGCTTTGCCTCCACTCCACCAACGGAATGGCAGGAAGGTTGCGGCTGAAGATGAGCACGTACAGACACCGTGGTTTGCGCTATCAGGTCTATCGCTCCCAGGCGCGAATGCTCGCTCACGAAGCATTCTCCACCGGTGCCTGCTCGCCTGGTACAGAGCTTGATGCTGACAAGGTACGGTTCGAACCTATCGGGCATGGTGCTATTGAAGCCCTGCAGCTCTGGGGCAGGCAAACTCATCACTTTCCCTGGGAGGAGGTGCCATGTTGGACTGATCGAGATTTCAAGGGGCTCGACGTCTCGTTGTGGTCTGCCCGCGAGCTTTGCGGCCTCTGCTATGCCAGTCCTCGAAGGAGCAGCCACTGCATAAAGATCATTTTGCTGGAGGGTAACCCAGGCCCGACAAATCCATTGAGGGGGCTGGTGGCATCGCTATCGCTGTTAGCTGTCATTGAATACGCCAGGATGCTCAGGTGCTCGCAAATTGAAGTTCAGCAACCTGACTCGGGTGCTGAACCCTTGTATCTATCGCTTGGTTTCACCCGTGACCCAGCTGGGCGTCTTGTGATGCCGGTAGGGGCGCTTACTCCGCAAATCACTGACCAGATATCAGAGGTGTCCATGCAATATCCGACAAACTCGAGGAAGGCTGCATTGATCAAGCGATACACTGCCGAAGCCATCGCCTTGGCGGGTGGTATCACGGACCAGCAGCGGCATATTCTTGAAGTTGCATTCAAGGAAGGTCGAGAAAAAGAGCCTGAGGGAATATTGGCCGGGCCACGCAGCGGCCCGATCGACTATGAGTGGAGTTCCACCGCCTTGAAGTGAGCCGAGCTGTTTCGGTGTGTGAATGGTAGGTGATCCACTCAGCCTTTTACGATCTGGTTCTTGCCCTGGCGCTTGGCCCGGTACATGGCCGCATCCGCTCGAGCGAACAGGCTGTCCAGCGTCTCGTCTTCGTCGCTAAGTCCGGTCAGGCCCTGGCTCACGGTCACGCCGTAGGTCTGCTGCCCGTGGCTGAAGCTCAGGCGCTGGATCTCCCGCTGCAGGCGCTCGGCGATCTGCTCGGCCATTTGTGCCGTGCAGCCGGGGAACACCGCCGCGAACTCTTCACCACCAATACGCCCAAACTGGTCGCCACGCCGCAGCACGGCCTTGCCGGCGTCGGCGATGCGTTGCAGCACCTGGTCGCCTTCCTGGTGGCCGTAGCTGTCGTTGATCTGCTTGAAGTCGTCGATATCCAGCAGCAGGAAAGCCAGCGGCGTGCCGCCTTCACGGGCGCTGTCGAAGGCTTGCTGGGCGCAGTCGAAGAAGTGCCGGCGGTTGCTGCTCTGGGTCAGCACGTCGGTGGTGGCCAGGCGTTGCAGTTCGCCCTCCAGCCGCTTCTTCTCGGTGATGTCCTCGGCGATACCCACGATGATCACCCGCTGATCACCCTCGCGCGGCTGGTTGATGTAGCACTTGTCACTGATCCAGCGCACTTCGCCGGCGGCGTTGAGGATGCGGTACTCGCGGTCTTCCACGGTGCCCTTGACCAGCACCTGGGCCAGGCTGCGCTCGGCGTACTCGAGGTCGTCGGGGTAGATGGCGTCGCGCCACTCGTTGTAATCGGCGAGCACCAGGCTGGCCGGGCGACCAAAGATGCGCTCGTAGGCAGGGCTGACGTAGAGCACCTGGCGCGTTTCCCAGTCGAACGCCCACAGCACGGCGTTAACGCTGTCGAGCAGAGAACTGTACAACTGCTCGCGTTCGCTCAGGCGCGCCACTTCGCCCTGGGCGTGGAGCAGGGCCAGCAAGGTCTGGGCGGCTTCGGGGCGGGGTGTGCCGGTGTGCGTGGGTGGGAGTTCTTTGGCCATGAGCACGGAGCGGTTCTCGACGATAGGCGTGCGGCCACGGTCAGGCCCGCCACGCGGGCGATATGTCGAGTTTGAGCCGTGTGCGAAGGGTAAGTTCCGGTCGGCACGCGCCATTGCGGAGCGTGCCGATCAACGGCGGTCAGGCCGTGGCGGGGCGCAGCGAGTAGGTTTTGAGCTGGGCGGCGAAGTCGCGCAGCGAATGGATACCGCTGGCTTCTGCTTCGTGCACCCACTCTTTCATGGCGGCGAGCATGTCGTGACCGTTGGCGCTGGTGCGGGCCCAGATCTGCTGCAGCGCGAGGCGTTTTTCGTAGATGGTCTTGAGTGCCTGGCTGTGGGCCAGCATGGACTCGATGCGCACGTGATGGCGGTCCTGCAGCAGGCTGGTTTCGCGCGAGAGCAGGCGTTTGGCGCGGCGGAAGCGGTGACGCACCGACGCGTCGACCTTGTCCAGTTCCTGCTTCACCAAAGGTGCGATCACCAGCTTGCGGTACTGGGCCATGATCTGGAAGCGGTTGTTGAGGATGGCCATGGCGGTGTCCATGTCCAGCGAGGCCTTGCCCTCTACCCGGTGGGCGATGGGCGCGACCCGTTGCACCTTGGCCAGGCGCAGCAGGCTCAGCAGGCGGATCCACATCCAGCCCATGTCGAATTCCCAGCGCCGCACCGAAAGCTTGGCCGAGTTGGGGTAGGTGTGGTGGTTGTTGTGCAGCTCCTCGCCGCCAATGATGATGCCCCAGGGCACCAGGTTGGTGGCCGCGTCGCGGCATTCGAAGTTGCGATAGCCCACCGCGTGGCCCAGACCGTTGACCACGCCGGCGGCCCAGAACGGAATCCACATCATCTGGATGGCCCAGATGGTGATGCCGATGGTGCCGAACAGCAGCAAGTCGATGACTGCCATCAGGGCGATGCCGCCGAGCTTATAGCGGGTGTAGAGGTTGCGCTCGATCCAGTCGTCGGGGCAGTTCTTGCCGTAGATGCGCAGCGTCTCTTCGTTGCGTGCCTCTTCGCGGTACAGCTCCGCGCCCTTGCGCAGCACGGTGCCCAGGCCCTTGTGCACGGGGCTGTGCGGGTCATCCGGGGTTTCGCACTTGGCGTGGTGCTTGCGGTGGATGGCGGTCCACTCGCGGGTGTTCTGCGCGGTGGTGAGCCACAGCCAGAAACGGAAGAAATGCTTGAGGCCCGCGTTCAGCTCCAGGGCCCGGTGGGCCGAGTAGCGGTGCAGGTAGATGGTGACGCTGACGATGGTCAGGTGAGTCATCAGCAAGGTGACCGCGACCAGTTGCCAGGCCGACAGGTCGAGCAGACCGTAGTACCACATAACGGGGAAGACCCTCGAAAACACAGGGGGAACAGCGCTCGCATTATCCCTTGGCGGGGAAATAAAACCAGTCGCCCTTTTTGATAGGAAGTCACAGGGTGTTTCAGCCCCTATAATGCCCCTTCCTTTTCCATGGGCTAACCCACCCGACATGTCTGTTTCCGTTCGCGACGCCTTGCGCATGGCCGGGCTCTATGTGGTGCTTTCGATCCTCTGGCTGGCGCTGTCCGAGCTGGTCCTGCATGGCATGACCGAGGACCCGCTGGCATTGACCGTGGGGCGGCAGATCAATGTCGTGGTCTGGGTGCTGCTCAGTGCCTTGCTGATCTTCGTCTCGCGCGCCCGTCTGCTCAACTTCATCGGTATCGGCGCCCGCCTGCGCAGCGAGGACCGCGAACGCTTGCGCATGGCCGCCGCGGTGTTCGACAGCACCCTGGAGGGCGTGCTGGTGACGGATCGCAACGGCCTGATCGTGCACGTCAACCGGGCGTTCATGCGCATCACCGGTTACCAGCAGGACGAGGTGGTTGGCCAGCGCCCGAGCAAGTTCAAGTCGGGCCGCCATGACGCGCCGTTCTACCAGCAGATCTATGCCGCGCTGGCAGACAAGGGCGAGTGGAGCGGGGAAATCTGGAATCGCCGAAAAAGTGGCGAGATCTACCCGCAATGGCAGACGATCTGCGCCATTCGCGACGATGGTGGTGAGCTCAGCCACTATGTGGCGGTGTTCAGCGATATCAGTGCGATCAAGCACACTGAAGAGGAGCTGGCCTACCTCGCCCACCATGATCCACTCACCGGTTTGCCCAACCGGCTGCTGTTCAACGACCGTGTCGAGCAGGCCCTGGCCGCCGCCCAGGCCAACAAGCGCGGCTGCGCCCTGCTGCTGCTCGATCTCGACCACTTCCAGAGCATCAACGACGGTCTTGGCCATACCATCGGCGACCAGTTGCTCAAACTGGTTGGCGAACGCCTGCGTGAAGTGTTGGGCAACGGCGTTACCCTGGCCCGCCTGGGCGGCGACGAGTTCGGGGTGCTGGCCGAGAACTGCCAGCAGGTCGGCCAGGCCGGCAAGCTGGCGCAGACCATCATCGAGCGGCTGAAAGAACCGTTCAGCTTCGAGGGCAACCGGCTGTTCATCAGCGCCAGCATCGGTATCAGCCTGTTCCCCAGCGACGCGCTGAGTGCCGAGCAACTGCTGCGCAACGCCGACTCGGCGCTGTTCAAGGCCAAGGGCAATGGCCGGGCCTGCTACGCGCTGTACACCGAAGAGCTCACCGCCCATGCCCAGCAGCGGGTAGAGACCGCTGGCGAGTTGCGCCGAGCGCTGGAGCAGCAGGAGTTACGGGTGTTCTTCCAGCCGGTGCATGACCTGTTCACCTCGAGGATGATCGGGGTGGAGACGCTGGTACGCTGGCAGCACCCCACGCGTGGGCTGGTCCCGCCAGGGGAGTTCATCCCCATCGCCGAGCGCACCGGGCTGATCGCCGAGATCGACGCCTGGGTGCTGGGGCAGGCCTGCCGGCAGATGGTGCAGTGGCAGACCGAGGGGCGGGTGCTGGAGTTTGTCGCGGTGAATATCTCCAGCCGGTTGTTCAATCAGCGCGAACTGTATCGGCAGGTGGCCGATGTGCTGCACGACACCGGCCTGGACCCGGCCCTGTTGGAGCTCGAGGTCACCGAGAGCGCGGTGATGGAGGACCCGGAGGTGGCGCTGGAGCAGATGCACCGGTTGCGCGAACTGGGCCTGAACCTGGCCATCGATGACTTTGGCACAGGATATTCGTCATTGCTGCGGCTCAAGCGCTTGCCGGTGCAGAAGTTGAAGATCGACCAGGGCTTCGTTGCCGGCTTGCCCCATGATGAGGACGACATCGCCATCGTGCGGGTGATCATCGCCCTGGCGCGCAGCATGGGTATGCAGGTGCATGCCGAAGGGATCGAACAGGCCGAACAGGCGCGGTTCCTGTTGGTGCAGCAATGTCAGATGGGGCAGGGGTACTGGTTTGGCAGGCCGGTTCCGGCAAGCGAACTGCATTGGGGATGAGGGTGTTGCGGTTCGCCGGCAAGCCGGCTCCTACAGGGGCAACGCTATCGATGTAGGAGCCGGCTTGCCGGCGAAGGGCTCAACGCTTGTTCAAGCCTTTCGCCAGGCGATCCCCGCCCAGCTGGATCAGCGCCACCAACGCCACCAGCATCACGATCACGGTCAGCATGATCTGGCTGTCGAACCGCTGGTACCCATACCGATAGGCAATGTCTCCCAATCCCCCGGCACCGATCGCCCCGGCCATGGCCGACGAGTTGATCAGCGTCACCAGGGTGATGGTGAACCCACCGACGATGCCCGGTAGCGCCTCGGGCAGCAACACGTGCCAGACGATGTGCCAGCGCCGGCAACCCATGGCCTGCGCCGCTTCGATCAGGCCATGGTCCACCTCGCGCAGGCTCACCTCGGCAATTCGCGCGAAGAACGGTGTCGCCGCGATGGTCAACGGCACCACCGCCGCCCACACGCCATAGGTGGTGCCGACCACCAGGCGAGTGAAGGGGATCAGCGCGACCATCAGGATCAGGAACGGGATCGAGCGGAACAGGTTGACGATCGCGCCTAGCACCCGGTTCAGTGCGGGGGCCTCGAAGATCCCGCCCTTGTCGCTGGTGACCAGCAGCACCGCCATTGGCACGCCGACAATCAACGCGACCAATGACGACACGCCGACCATCAGCAAGGTGTCGAGCAGGCCTTGCAGCAAACGCTCAATCCACATGGCCAAGCACCTCCACATCCGCAGCCCAGCCACGGGCGCGCTCCAGCAGTTGACGGGTGTCCAGCGGCGAGCCGCGCACGGACAGGATCAGTTGCCCCAGGGCATGTTCACCGATGGTCTCGATGCCGCCCTGCAGCAGGCGCACCCGCCCACCCAGGTCGGCGAACAGGGTGCTCAGTTCCGGCTCGCCGACCACGCTGAGCTTGAGCACCACGGCCGCGTCGCGGCTGGCGGGGCTTGCGCGCAGACCGGCCTGCAATGACTCAGGGAGCCGTGTCTGCAAGGGGGCCAGCAGCGTGCGGGTGACCTCATGGCGCGGCGCGCCGAACACCTGCCAGACTTCGCCCTGCTCGACCACCTCGCCACGTTCGAGCACCACCACGCGGTGGCAGATATCGCGGATCACGGCCATTTCATGGGTGATCAGCACCACGGTCAGGCCCAGGCGCCGATTGATGTCGCGCAGCAGTTCGAGGATCGAGGCGGTGGTCTCCGGGTCCAGTGCCGAAGTGGCTTCATCGCACAACAGGATCTCAGGGTCGTGCACCAGTGCCCGGGCGATGCCGACCCGCTGCTTCTGCCCACCCGACAGTTGCGCCGGGTAGACGTGGTGCTTCTCCGAAAGCCCGACCAGATCCAGCAGCTCGCGTACTTTGCGCTGCCGCTCGGCCCTGGCCACCCCGGCGACCTTCAGTGGCAGCTCGACGTTCTGCCACACAGTCTTGGCCGACATCAGGTTGAAGTGCTGGAAGATCATGCCGATGCGCCGACGCAGGGCCACCAGGTGGTCTTCGTCGAACGGTGCGATATCCACCTGGTCGATCAGCACCCGGCCCTGGCTGGGTTGTTCCAGGCGGTTGATCGTGCGCAGCAGCGACGACTTGCCAGCGCCACTGCGGCCGATGATGCCGAAGATCTCGCCGCGGCGGATGTTCAGGTCGATGCCGTGCAACGCTGGCTGGGCCTGGCCCGGGTAGGTCTTGCCCAGGCCGATGAAGCGCACGTGGGCCTGGTTCACGTCCGGGCGCAGGGCCTGCTCCACGGCCTTGTGCGGTGCGGCGGGCGGGACGGGCGCCCTGAGGGCGCTGGCCTGGGCCATGTCAGCCTTCCCAACCGGCCTGGTAGAGCTTGCCGTGAGCCTTGTCCAGGGCGGCGCGCACGGCAGGCGAGTGCTGGTAGATGTCGACGAACTTGGCCAGGCGTGGGTCGTTCTTCTCCTGCGGACGGATCACGAACTGGATCACGTATTCCTTGTTTTCAAGGCCGTCGAACAGCAGCGCCGAGGTGGCGTCGAAGCTGTTGGCCAGGCGGATGTAGGCCGGGTAGCCCTGGACCAGGTCGGCGTCGTCATAGGCGCGCACCAGTTGCACTGCTTCAACCTGGAGGATCTTGATCTTCTTCGGGTTGGCGACGATGTCGTCCTCGGTGGCCTTGTAGCCCACACCCGGTTTGAGGGTGATCAGCCCGGCCTTGGCCAGCAACTGCAAGCCTCGGCCGCTGTTGATCGGGTCGTTGGCGATGGCCACGCTGGCGCCCTCGGGCAGCTCGGCGAAGCTTTTGTATTTCTTCGAGTATAGGCCGACGTTGTTGATGATCCCCGGCGCGTAGGGCACCAGGTTGAAACCGGCGGCGGCCTTGGCGTTTTCCAGGAACGGGATGTGCTGGAAGTAGTTCACGTCGATGTCGCCGCTGTTGAGGCTGACGTTCGGTGCGATCCAGTCGCTGAATTCGATCAGCTTCACTTCCAGGCCTTGTTTGTGTGCCTCTTCCACGGCGGCTTCCAGCGGGATGGCGAAGGCAGCAGTGGTGCCGATCTTCAGCGGCTCGGCGGCGAAGGCGGCGGCGGACAGGCCGAGGCCCAGGGCGATGGCCGCGACGGGCCGGAACAGTTTCTCAAGCATGGTGCAAGGCTCCAGTCGGGGCAGGGACATGTGGGTTGCGGTAGGCGGCGCCGGGGTGGTCGGCGGGCAGGTGGGCGTGGGGGGTGTCGAACAGCTTCTGGCGCAGGCTGCCGTCTGTGTAGGCGGTCTTGTAGCGGCCACGGCGTTGCAGTTCCGGGATCACCAGGTCGATGAAGTCCTCGTAGCTTTCCGGAGTGACAGTGCGCGCCAGGTTGAAGCCGTCCAGGCCGGTTTCGTCGATCCAGGCGATCAGTTGCTCGGCCACTTGCTCCGGGGCACCGACCAGGGTCACGTAGCGCCCGCCCAGGGCGTGTTGTTCGAGCAGGCGGCGGCGGGTCCAGGCGTTGTCCTGCAACTGACGGGTGGCGGACTGGATGGCGTTACCCTTGGCAAAGCCGATGGGCTCGTCCAGTTCATAGCGCGAAAAGTCGATGCCGGTGGAACTGGCGAAGTGCGCTACGCCCGCTTCGGCGCTGGCGTGGTGCAGGTACTCGGCATGCTTGGCGCGGGCCTGCTCCTCGGTCGGGGCGACGATCACGGTGAGGCCCATGAACACCTTCACCGCCTGGGGATCGCGCCCGGCCGCCTTGGCCGCCGCGCGGACCTTGTCGACCTGGGCGCGGGTCGATGGCTTGTCCTGGCCGCTGATGAACACGCATTCGGCATGGTTGCCGGCGAACGCCAGGCCGCGCGCCGAGCTGCCTGCCTGGAACAGCACCGGCGTGCGCTGGGGCGAGGGTTCGCACAGGTGGTAGCCCTCGATCTTGTAGAACTCGCCGTGGTGCTCGACCTTGCGCACCTTGTCCGGGCGTGCATACACGCGTTGTTCGCGGTCGGCGATCACGGCGTCGTCGTCCCAGCTGCCTTCGAGCAGCTTGTACAGCACCTGCAGGTACTCGTCGGCCTGGTCGTAGCGGCGGTCATGCTCGGGCTGTTGCTCAAGGCCCATGGCCCGGGCGGCACTGTCGAGGTAGCCGGTGACGATGTTCCAGCCGACCCGGCCGTTGCTCAGGTGATCGAGGGTGGAGAGGCGCCGGGCGAACAGGTAGGGCGCCTCGTAGGTCAGGTTGGCGGTGAGGCCGAAGCCCAGGTGTTTCGTCACCGCGGCCATGGCCGAGACCAGCAGCAGCGGGTCATTGACCGGCAGTTGGATGGCCTCTTTCAGCGGCACGTCCACCGACTGCCCGTAGACGTCGTAGGTGCCGACGATGTCGGCGATGAACAGGCCGTCGAACAGCCCGCGCTCCAGCAGGCGGGCGAGGTCGGTCCAGTATTCCAGGGTCTTGTACTGGGTCGAGGTGTCCCGTGGGTGGGTCCACAGGCCATGGTTGATGTGCCCGATGCAGTTCATGTTGAAGGCATTGAGCAGGATCTGGCGGGCCATCAGATAGTCCCCCGGCGAGGTGGTTTCTCGTCGTTGAGGTAGTAGTTGCCGATGGCGTGGTACTTCCAGCGCACCGGGTCGTGCAGGGTGTGCACGCGGGCGTTGCGCCAGTGGCGGTCGAGGTTGTGCTCGGCCAGGGTAGCCTGGCTGCCGGCCAGCTCGAACAGGGTGGTGCCGGCGGCAAGCGAGATCTCGGTGCTGATTGCCCGGGCCTCGGCCACGGCGATGGAGGCGGCGGCCAGGGTTTCGGCGTTGCTGTCGGCCTGGGCGATGTCGAGGATCTCGCCAGCGCGCTCCAGCAGCGCTTCGGTGGCATGCAGGCGGATCGCCAGGTGGCCGAAGCTCTTCAGGGTGAGCGGGTCGTCGCTGGCCTTGTCGAGGCCGGAGTCGATCCAGGGCCGGCTGCGGGTGCGCACGAAGTGCAGGGCGTCCTCGAAGGCGGCGCGGGCGATGCCAGTGTCGATGGCGGCGTGGAGGATCTGCGCCAGCGGGCCGACCGTGGTCGGGCGATCGAAGGCGCTCTGGAACGGCACCACGTCCTCGGCGCGGACTAACACGTTGTCGAACACCACCGAGCCGCTGCCGGTGGTGCGCTGGCCGAAGCCGCTCCAGTCGTCGATCACCTCGATGCCCGGAGTGTCGGCGGGCACGAAGGCCAGGTGCGACACGCCTTGTTCGTCGATCACCAGGGTCGGGATACGTTGGGCATAGAGGGCGCCGGTGCAATAGAACTTGCGGCCATCGATACGGTAATGGTCGCCGTCGCGGCTCAGGCGGGTGGTGCGCTCATGGGCGTTCTTGGTGCCGATCTCGGCCAGGGCGTTGCCGAAGCGGCGGCCGGCGAGGACTTCCGCATACAGGCGCTGCTGTTGTTCCGGGGTGCCGTTCACCCGCAGCACTTCCAGGGCGTAGAAGTGGTTCTGCGGGATCTGCCCGATCGAGGCGTCGGCCTGGGCGATGCGGGCGATGACCTTGGCCAGGGTGGCGCTGGAGACGCCGGCGCCACCGTAGGCCTTGGGCACGCTGATGCCCCACAGGCCGGTGTGCACGAAGTGGTCGAGTTCGGCGTGGGGCAGGCGGCGCTCGCGGTCGCGCGCGGCGCTGTCGTGACGCAGTGATTGGGCGATTTCTTCGGCGACGGCCAGGGCTTGGGCGTCGCTGGTGATGAGGGATGCAGTCATGGTGCTCTCCGCAGGGGCTGTTCGCCGGCAAGCCGGCGCCTACGGGGATTGCGTAGGGGCCGGTTTGCTGGCGAAGGGCCTTGAATCAGATCCAGGAATTGCGGGCTGGCAGGGTGCCGTTGAGGTAGTAAGCGCCGACGGCGTGGTACTTCCAGCGCACCGGGTCGTGCAGGGTGTGCACCCGGGCGTTGCGCCAGTGCCGGTCGAGGTTGAACTCGGCCAGGCTGGCGCGGCTGCCGGCCAGCTCGAACAGCTTCTCGCTGGCCTGCAGCGAGATCTCGGTGGTGAGCACCTTGGCCTCGGCCACGGCGATCGACGCCCGTGCAGCGGCGGCATCGTCAACGGGGCCGGCGTTGACCTCGTCGAGCACCTTCGCGGCCTTGCGCAGCAGCGCTTCGGCGGCGTGCAGGTCGAGCTTGAGGCGGCCGATGTCGGCGATCACGTAGGGGTCGTCGCTGTTGCGCTCGACCTTGGCTTCGATCCACGGCCGCGATTTCTCGCGCACGAACTGGATCGCGTCATCGATGGCCGCCTCGGCGATGCCGGCGTCGATGGCGGCCTGGATCAGTTGCGAGGCCGCGCCCTGGGTGCTGGGTTGCTCCCGATGGCGCCAGTTGTCGATGACCAGGTCGGCGTCCACCGGCACCTGGTCGAGCAGCACGGTGCCGCTGGCGGTGGTGCGCTGGCCGAAGCCGGACCAGTCGTCGACGATGCGCAGCCCCGGGCTGCCCCGGGCTGCCCCGGCGAACCAACGCCAGGCGCTGACGCCCCTCTTCGTCCAGGGCCTTGACCGCCACCCAGTGGGCGAACAGGGCGCCGGTGGAGTAGAACTTCTCGCCGCTGATGCGATAGCCATCGCCGTCGCGGGTGATGCGCGCCTTGAGCGTGAGCGTGTCCTTGGTACCACGTTCAGGGCCGGCATTGCCGATGCGCCAGCCGTCGAGCACGGCGCGGAAGATCGCTTCCTGCTGCGCTTCGGTGGCCGTCAGGCGCACCAGCTGGAGAATGCCGAACTGGTTCTGCGGAATCTGCCCCAGTGCTGGGTCAGCGGCGCTGATCAGGCGGAAGACTTCGGCGATGGTCTCGAAGGACACTTCGGGGCCGCCGAAGGCCTTGGGTACGCTGATGCTGCCCAGGCCGCTGCGGGTGAACTGTTCGATCTCGGCCCATGGCAGCTTGCGCTGCTGGTCCCGGCGTGCGGCCTGTTGGCGGGCCACCTGGGCCAGCTCGCGGGCGGCGTGCAGGGCCTCCTCGTCATTGCGCAGCACCTTGGCCGGCAACAGCAGGGGCGAGCTGTCGATATCGCTGTGGAATTGGGTAGTTGGCTGGCTGGACATCAGTACCGCTCCTTGGCTGCACTCAATGCCCTGGCGTTGGCCACTGGGGTGATTGTGATCCTGACCATTCCTTACCTCACAAAGTTGAATGTGCCGCCTCAGCTGATGGCGACAGACGTTTGCTGGTCCGGTGGTCCGGTGGATATACCCTATTCGTTTATAAAAGTTTTATGAACTAACTCTTTGGAATATCTATAGAAGTCGGAATCGGCTTCGGATGTGCGAAAGCATTCGCGGGTAAACCCGCTCCTACAGGTTCAGCAGCGATCCTGTAGGAGCGGGTTTACCCGCGAAGAAGACAACGCCGGATTTCAGTCCTGCGCGGCAGTGGTCCCGAGGAACTTGCGCAGGAACTGCCGGGTGCGCTCTTCCTTCGGATTGGCGAACAGCGCCTTGGCCTCGCCCTGTTCGACGATCACGCCCTTGTCGAAGAAGATCACCCGGTTGGCCACATCACGGGCGAAGCTCATCTCGTGGGTGACGATGATCATCGTGCGTTTCTCCTCGGCCAGGCCGCGGATGGTCGCCAGCACCTCACCCACCAGTTCGGGGTCGAGCGCCGAGGTGGGCTCGTCGAACAGGATCACCTCCGGCTCCATGGCCAGGGCACGGGCGATGGCCACCCGTTGCTGCTGGCCACCGGACAGCCGCCGGGGGTAGGCGTCTTCCTTGCCCGCCAGGCCGACCTTTGCCAGCAGGCGCCTGCCCAGTTCGACGGCTTGCTCGCGGGGCGTCTTCTTGACGATCACCGGCCCTTCGATGACGTTGTCCAGGGCGGTGCGGTGGGGGAACAGGTTGAAGTTCTGGAACACGAACCCGGCCTGCTGGCGCAGGCGGCGGATCGCACTCTGCTGGCTACCCAGCGGGCGCCCGGCATCGATGGTGATGTCGCCGATCTGGATACGCCCGGCATCAGGGGTTTCCAGCAGGTTCAGGCAGCGCAGGAAGGTGGTCTTGCCCGAGCCGCTGGGGCCGATGATGGCCACCACTTCGCCGGGTTGCACGGTCAGGTCGATGCCGTTGAGCACGGTCTGGCCCTTGAACCGTTTGGTCAGGCCCTCTACTACGATCATCTCAGTGCTCCTGGTCGTGCTGGTTGACCCGCGCTTCCATGCGGTTCTGGAAGTACGCCAGGATGCTGCAGAGGATCCAGTAGACCACCGCGACAGCCAGGTACATGGTGAAAACCTCGAAGGTCCGGGCGGTGATCAGCTGTGCCTGGCGGAACAGCTCGGGCACCTGGATGGTCGCCGCCAGGGCGGTGTCCTTGACCAGCGAGATGAAGCTGTTACCCAACGGCGGCAGCGCGGTGCGCAAGGCCTGCGGCAAAATCGCCCGGCGCATGGCCTGGGTGCGGGTCATGCCGATGCTGGCCGCGGCTTCCCACTGGCCACGGTCAATGGAGGAAATCGCGGCGCGGAGGATTTCGCAGATGTACGCCGCCATGTTCAGCGACAGGCCGATCAGCGACGCCGGGATCGGATCGAGCTCGATACCGATTTGCGGCAGGCCGAAATAGATCACGAACAGCTGCACCAGCAGCGGCGTGCCCCGGAAGAACGACACGTAGACGCGCGCCAGCCAGTCCAGTGGCAGGATCTTCGACAGCCGCATCAGTGCCAGGGCGAAGCCCAGCACCAGGCCGAAGAACATGCCGCCCACGCTGAGCAGCACGGTATAACCCGCGCCCTTCAACAGGAAGGGCACGGAGTCGACAACGAGTTGCAGGCTTTCAGCGATCATTTGGTGACATCGGCACCGAAGTATTTCTCGGACAGCTTGGCCAGCGTGCCGTCAGCCTTGAGCTTGTCGATGGCCTTGTTCAGCGCTTCGAGCAGTTCAGGCTCGCCCTTGCGCAGGGCCACGCCGCTTTCCAGGCGTGAGAACGGCGCGCCGGCGAGTTCGGTGTCCTTGGCTTTCTGCGCGTATTCCAGCGCGGCCAGGCGGTCGATCAGGATGGCGTCGATGCGGCCGTTGCGCAGGTCGGCGAACTTGGTCGGGTCGTCTTCGTAGGTGCGTACTTCAGCCTTCGGTACGTCCTGCTTGACCCACTGCTCGTAGTTGGTGCCCAGGCCCACGCCGACTTTCTTGCCCGCCAGGTCCTGGGCGGTCTTGATGTTCAGCTGCTCGGCCTTCTTCTTCAGGATCAGCGCCTGGATGCCGGAGATGGTGTAGGGCTCGGAGAAGTCGTACTTCTTCTTGCGCTCTTCGGAGATGGTGACCTGGTTGATCACCACGTCCAGGCGCTTGGATTCCAGTGCGGCGAGAATGCCATCCCACTTGGTTGGCTGGACCTTGGCCTTGACCCCAAGCTCCTTGGCCAGCAGCTCGGACAGCTCGACTTCGAAGCCGGCCAGCTTGCCGTTCTCGTCCTGGAAGCTGAACGGTGGGTAGGTGCCTTCCAGGCCGACGTTGATCACGCCTTTTTCCTGGATGGTCTTCAGTTGCTCGCCGGCGAAGGCCTGGCCGAGCAGGCCGGCGCCGAGCAGGAGCGCCAGGCTGGCGTTGAGAAGGGGTTTGGCGAATTTGGTCATGGCAGGCCCCGCGCTTGTTGTGGAAGTAGTGAGGTGGCGACTATAGAGGTGGGCTTTATAGGTCGGGAAATAATAAAAAATCAGGTTGTTATTCCTATTTTGCTTTCCGCAATGGCTTATGCCCGACTTAGCTCAGGATGGAATAAAGCGTTGTTTTTTCCAAGAGCAGATTTGACGTATCGTGGCTTACACCCTCCCCCGTAGGAGCGGCCTTGTGCCGCGAAAGGGCCCGCGCAGCGGCCCTGGGATCTCGCGCAGAAACATCTATCGACGGGGCCGCTACGCGGCCCTTTCGCGGCACAAGGCCGCTCCTACAGGGAATGTGTGCATACCGAGAAAGCTGCCTGGCAGGAGAAACACCGTGAGCGAACAACCATCAATAGGGTATTGGCAGTTGCAGGGCATCGTCAGCGGCCTGCGCAGTGCCCGTGAACAGTGGCGCAGCCGCAATGGCCGCAGTAGCGGCGAGCAGGGCGGGCGCGAGCTGCCTTCGCGCGAAGCGATGCGTCAGATTCTCGAACAACTGTGCGGCGCGCTGTTCCCTATGCGCCTGGGCCCGGTGGACCTGCGCGAAGAGAGCGAGGATTTCTACGTCGGCCACACCCTTGACGCCGCGCTCACCGCCCTGCTGGCCCAGGCCCGCCTGGAGCTGCGTTACGCCGCGCGCCACGGCAAGACCGAGGTCACCGACGTCGACGGCCACGCCCTGCGCCTGATCCAGGACTTCGCCGCGGCCCTGCCGGCCCTGCGCGTGCTGCTCGATACCGATGTGCTGGCCGCCTACCACGGCGACCCGGCGGCGCGCAGCGTTGATGAAGTGCTGCTGTGCTATCCCGGCATCCTGGCGATCATCCACCACCGCCTGGCCCACCACCTGTACCAGGCCGGCTTGCCGCTGCTGGCGCGGATCAGCTCAGAGCTGGCGCACTCGGCCACCGGTATCGACATCCACCCTGGCGCGCGCATTGGCCAGAGCTTCTTCATCGACCACGGCACGGGCGTGGTGATCGGCGAGACCGCGATCATCGGCGAGCGGGTGCGCATCTACCAGGCCGTGACCCTGGGCGCCAAGCGCTTCCCCAGCGACGAGTCGGGCACCCTGCACAAGGGCTTGGCGCGCCACCCGATCGTCGAGGACGACGTGGTGATCTATGCCGGTGCGACCATCCTCGGGCGGATCACCATCGGCAAGGGCTCGACCATTGGCGGCAACGTGTGGCTGACCCGCAGCGTGCCGGCCGACAGCAACATCACCCAGGCCAACCTGCAGCTGGATTGCCAGGATAAGAATTGACCTCGTATTGCTGTTGGCTTTTCTGATTTGTTCGCCGGCAAGCCGGCTCCTACGTGTAGCGTAAACCCGTCTAGAACGTAGGATCCGGCTTGTAGGCGAAGGGCTGCAATGCAGCCCCGCAAGGCTCCCGCCCAGCGACATCGGGTCGCATTGAAGGCCGATCCATGTTTAACTTGAACGCTTGTTCAACGAAAAACGCTGGTCCATTGCCGGTGTTCAAAAGGAGGAATCGCCTTTGCTGAACCCGTTCAATCCGAACCTCACGTCCTTCGACGAGGTGCCCGTTCAATGAGTGCACCGACCCCCGAGCTTGCCAACGGCAAGATCCGCATGAACCCCCCCGTGTTCTACTTCGCGGCCAGTTTCATCCTCATTTTCGGCCTGGTGGTCATCGCCCAGCCGCAAGCGGCGGGCGAGTGGTTGCTGGCGGCGCAGAACTGGGCGGCCAACACCGTCGGCTGGTACTACATGCTGGCCATGACCCTGTACCTGGTCTTCGTGGTGGTCACCGCCTTGTCCGGCTACGGCAAGCTCAAGCTCGGTGCCGACCACGACGAACCCGAGTTCAGCTACCTGTCCTGGGCCGGCATGCTGTTCGCCGCTGGCATCAGCATCACCCTGTTCTTCTTCTGCGTCTCCGAGCCGCTGACCCATATGCTGCAGCCACCGCAAGGCGAAGCGGGCACGGCCGAGGCCGGGCGCCAGGCGATGCAGATCCTGTTCCTGCACTGGGGCCTGCACGGCTGGGGCGTGTTCGCCTTCGTCGGCATGGCGCTGGCCTACTTCGCCTACCGCCATAACTTGCCGCTGGCCCTGCGTTCGGCGCTGTACCCGCTGATCGGCAAGCGTATCAACGGCCCGATCGGCTATGCGGTGGACGGTTTCGGCATCATTGCCACGGTGTTCGGCCTGGGCGCCGACATGGGCTTTGGCGTGTTGCATCTGAATGCAGGCCTCGACTACCTGTTCGGCATCAGCCACAGCCAGTGGGTGCAGGTGTTGCTGATCGCCCTGATGATGGGCGCGGCGGTGGCCGTGGCGGTCGCCGGGGTGGAGAAGGGTGTGCGGGTGATGAGCGACATCAACCTGTTCCTGGCCTGCGCGCTGCTGCTGTTCGTGCTGTTCGCCGGCCCTACCCAGCACCTGTTCAACACGCTGATCCAGAACCTCGGCGATTACCTCGGCGCCTTGCCGCGCAAGAGCTTCGATGTGTACGCCTATGGCGAGAACCGCGACTGGCTGGGTGGCTGGACGGTGTTCTACTGGGCCTGGTGGATTGCCTGGGCGCCGTTCGTGGGCTTGTTCATCGCGCGCATTTCGCGCGGGCGCACCATCCGTGAGTTCGTCTTCGGCGTGCTGCTGATCCCGCTGGGCTTCACCCTGGCGTGGATGTCGATCTTCGGCAACAGCGCCATGAGCCAGGTGCTCGACCACGGCATGACCGCCCTCGGCCAGTCGGCCCTCGACAACCCGTCGATGAGCTTGTACCTGCTGCTGGAAACCTACCCCTGGAGCAAGACGGTGATCGCCGTGACGGTGTTCATCAGCTTCGTGTTCTTCGTCACCTCGGCCGACTCCGGCACCGTGGTGCTGTCGACGCTGTCGGCCAAGGGCGGCGGCGCCGACGAGGATGGCCCGAACTGGCTGCGGATCTTCTGGGGCGCGATGACCGCGCTGATCACTGGCGGCCTCTTGTTCGCCGGCAGCATCGATTCGCTGAAGTCGGCGGTGGTGCTGACCTCGCTGCCGTTCTCGCTGATCCTGCTGTGCATGATGTGGGGGCTGCACAAGGCGTTCTACCTGGAGAGCCAGCGGCAGATCGCGCAGATGCACTCGCTGGCGCCGTTCGCCCAGTCGCGGCGCGGGCGTGGCGGCTGGCGCCAGCGCCTGAGCCAGGCGGTGCACTTCCCGTCGCGGGACGAGGTGTACCGTTTCATGGATGACGTGGTGCGCCCGGCGATCGCCGAGGTGCGCGAGGTGTTCGAGCAGAAGGGCCTGGTGCTGATCACCCAGGACGACCCGAGCCACGACAACGTCAGCCTGAAGATCGGCCATGGCGAGGAACAGCCGTTCATCTACCTGGTGCAGATGCGTGGCTACTTCACGCCCTCGTTCGCGTTGGGTGGGTTGGGTACCCAGGAGTTGAAGAACCGCCGCTACTACCGGGCGGAGGTGCACCTGAGCGAAGGCAGCCAGAACTACGACCTGGTGGGCTACAGCAAGGAGCAGATCATCAACGACATCCTCGACCAGTACGAGCGGCACATGCAGTACCTGCATCTGGTTCGCTAGATCGCCCGTTCGCCGGCAAGCCGGCTCCTACAGGTCTCGTAGGAGCCGGCTTGCCGGCGAACGCACTCCACGGTCGGTCAGAACGGCGCATCCCCCAGGATGGTCGCCCGATGCATCACCCGCCGACTCGGCCGGTAGTCATCCACCGCGAAATGCTGCGTGACGCGGTTGTCCCAGAACGCCACGTCGTTCTCCTGCCAACGCCAGCGAATGCTGAACTCCGGCCGTGTCGCATGGGCGAAGAGCAGCTTGAGCAGCGCCTCGCTCTCCTGCTCGTTCAACTCGTTGATGCGCGTGGTGAACCCTTCGTTGACGAACAACGCCTTGCGCCCGCTGACCGGATGGGTGCGCACCACCGGGTGCGACAGCGGTGGGTTGTTGCGCCGGGTCGCCTCCCAGCGCGCCAGGTCCTCCGGCGTGGTGCCGAAGCGCTCGAGCGGGAACGACTTGGTGAAGTCATGGGTGGCGGTCAGCCCATCGAGCATCTCGCGCAGCGGCGCCGACAGCGCTTCGAAGGCGGCGATGCCGCTGGCCCACAAGGTATCGCCACCAAAGGCAGGCAATTGTTTGGCGCTGAGCACCGCGCCCAGTGCCGGAGTCGGCAGGAAGGTCACGTCGGTGTGCCACACGGCGTTGTCGCGCACGTCGGTGACCGCCGTGTCGAGGATCAGCACTTGTGGTGTTTCCGGCACGTTGGGGTAGATCGGGTGGATGTGCAGGTCGCCGAAGCGTGCGGCGAAACGTGCCTGCTGCTCGGGGTTGATCGGCTGGTCGCGGAAGAACAGCACCTGGTGCTTGAGCAGCGCCTGCTCGATGGCGTCGCGCTGTTCGACGGTGATCTCGCGGCTGATGTCCACGCCACTGATCTGCGCGCCGAGGGCCGGGCTGAGAGGGGTTACGGTCAGGCTCATGTCATTTCTCGTTCCAGGTGCCGGGTTGCCGGCGTGGTCATTCGGCTATCAATGGCTCTGCCCATGCCAGGGCACCAGCTTGCGTTGCAGGGCACGCAGGCCCATTTCCAGGGCGAAGGCGATCAGGGCGATCAGCAGGATCCCCAGCACCACCACGTCGGTGACCAGGAACTGCGCCGCCGACTGCACCATGAAGCCCAGGCCGCTGGTGGCGGCGATCAGCTCGGCGGCGACCAAGGTCGACCAACCCACGCCAAGCCCGATGCGGATACCGGTGAGGATGTCGGGCAGGGCGCTGGGCAGGATCACGTGGCGAATCAGCTGGGCCTGGGTGGCGCCCAGCGACTGGGCGGCGCGCAACTTGGCCGGGTCGACGGTGCGCACACCGGTGGCGGTGGCGATGGCGATCGGGGCGAAGATCGCCAGGTAGATCAGCAGCACCTTCGACAGTTCGCCGATGCCGCACCAGATCACGATCAGCGGCAGGTAGGCCAGCGGCGGAATCGGCCGGTAGAACTCGATCAGCGGGTCGAGGATGCCGCGGGCGACGCGGTTGTAGCCGATGGCAAGGCCCACCGGGATGGCGGTAAGCGTCGCGGCCACCAGGGCCAGGCCGATGCGGCCGAGGCTGGCGCCCAGGTGCTGCCACAGGCTGGCGTCCATGTAGCCCTGGGTGAGCAGGGTCCAACCCTTGGCCAGGATGTCGCCAGGCGGCGGCAGGAACAGCGGTTCGATCCAGCCGGCGGCGGTCACCAGCCACCAGGCCAGCAGCAGGGTGGCGAGGGTCAGGGTGCTGATCCAGCGGGTTGGCAAGGGCTTGCGGGTTTTCACCACAGGTTGTGTCCGTTGTGCCTGCTTGGCGGCGGCCGGCAATTCGATGCTGCTCATGCGGACTCCTGGCGTTGCGAGAATACCCGTGCCAGCACGTGCTCGCGGGTTTCGATGAAGCGGGGATCGGACTTGATCGCCCGGGCCGACTCGCCAGCGGCATAGCGCCGGCCGAAGTCCAGTTGCAGGCGCTCGACCACGCGCCCGGGGTTGGGGGCCAGCAGCACCAGTTCGGTGGCGAGGAACACCGCTTCCTCGATGTCGTGGGTGATCAGGAACACCGGCTTGGCGGTGCGCTGCCAGACCTGCAGCAACAGCTCCTGCATCTGTTCACGGGTGAAGGCGTCGAGGGCACCGAAGGGTTCGTCCATCAGCAACACCCGAGGGTCGGCGGCCAGCGCACGGGCCAGGCCCACGCGCTGTTTCTGCCCACCCGAAAGTTGCCAGATACGCCGTTCGGCGAAGCCCGCCAGGTCGACCAGCGCCAGCATCTCGCGGGCCTTGGCTTCGCGCTGGGCGCGGGGCACGCCGGCCAGCTCCAGGCCGAAGGCGACGTTGGCCAGCACGTCCTGCCAGGGCAGCAGGGCATCGTCCTGGAACACCACGCCGCGCTCGGCACCGGGGCCTTGCACCGGCGCGCCATCGAGGGTGATGCGCCCGCCACTGGGGGCGACGAACCCGGCGATCAGGTTGAGCAGCGAGGTCTTGCCGCTGCCGGAAGGTCCGAGGGCCACCAGCAGCTGGCGTGGCCCGAGGCTCAGGTTGATGTCGGCCAGCACCGGGGTGGTGGCGCCGGGGTACTGTGCGCTGATGCGCTCCAGTTCAAGCAAGGCCATGACGGGCTCCGGATCAGTTGGGCAGGTATTGGGCGCTGACGTAGGGCGAGTAGTCCGGCAGCACGGCTTCGACCTTGCCCTGTTGCTTGAGGAAGGTGGCGGTGTCGGTCAGCGCCTGGGTGGTCGGCGCGCCCAATGCGCTGGCCTGGTCGGCGGCCAGCGGGTAGACGTTGCCCTGCAGCAGCACCGGGATGTCGGCCGCCTTGGCGCCGGAAAGCTTGACCAGCTTGGCGACGTTGTCCTTGTCGGCCAGCCAGGCCTGCGGGTCCTTGCGGTAGTCGGCGTAGGCGTCGAGGGTCACCTTGGCGAACGACTTGACGATCTCGGGGTGCTTGGCGGCGAAGTCCTTGCGCACGATCCAGGCGTCGAAGGTCGGCGCGCCTTTTTCGGCCAACTCGCCGGAGGTGATCAGCACCTTGCCGTTCTCCTTGGCCACGCCCAGGGCCGGGTCCCAGACGTAGGTGGCATCGATGTCGCCGCGCTTCCAGGCGGCGATGATCGCCGGTGGCGTCAGGTTGAGGATCTGCACCTTCGAGGGCTCGATGTTCCAGGCCTTCAGTGCGGCCAGGAGGCTGTAGTGGCCGGTGGAGACGAAAGGCACGGCGACTTTCTTGCCGATCAGGTCCTGCGGGGTCTTGATGCTGTCGCGGGCGACCAGCGCTTCGCCGGCGCCGATCTGGGTGGCGATCAGGAAGGTCTCGACCGGCAGCTTGCGGGTGGCGGCGGCGGCCAGGGGGCTGGAGCCGAGGTAGCCGATCTGCACGTCGCCCGAGGCCACGGCGGTGATCACGTCGGCGCCGTTGTCGAACTTGCGCCAGTCGATGCTGGCCTTGCTGTCCTTTTCATAGGTGCCATCGACCTGGGCTACTTTGGCCGGGTCGACGGTGGTCTGGTAGGCGACGGTCAGGTCGGCGGCCTGGGCCAGCCAGCTGGCGCTGGCGAGGGTCAGGGCGGCGAACAGGCGCAGCGGAGCATGCGGGATCATGGTTGAACCTCTCGTCAGGCAAATGGGGGTATGGATGGCGAGAAGACTAGATGATCTAAGAAACTAAAAATAAATAACCTTTTTGCATTAGCTTAAAAGCCAAATGCTCTGAAGGGCTTTTCGGAACGGCATGTGTCCTGTAGGAGCCAGCTTTGCTGGCGAACAAGGGCCAACGCCGCTGTTCGCCGGCAATGCCGGCTCCTACAGGTCAGGGCGACACTGGCGGAATCAGGGTTCCCTGCTAGCCTTTTTCGGCTCCGCTTGGTCGGGCAACGGGCCGCTCTACGGCAAACGTTTGCACATAACCTAAAGGTATGATTGACAGCGTCGATACATCGAATGGCTGTAAAGGTTCCAATGTTATTCCGTAAAAATCTTACAGATTCATAAAACGGTCATTTTGGATTTATAGGATTGTCATTATCCTGTAGCGCAGGTTGCGGGTTAGACCAAAGTCGCAATTGGGCCGTCAACGATTGACTTGGCGGTCACGCATTGGTGCTAAATCGCCAATCCAGGCGAGTGGGGCAGAAGATCCCGCCGCTTGAGACGCACAAAAATTAGAACGTAGAGGAGCAAAGCATGTACAAGTCCAGCCTGGCCCTGGCCGTGGCACTGGGGGTTCTCGCCCAACAAGCAGGCGCTGCAGGTTTCATCGAGGACAGCAAGCTGTCCCTGAGCTCGCGCACCATGTACTTCAACAACGACAACCGTGAAGCCCACGCCACCGGGACTGCCAAGCGTCCTGACCAGCGTGAGTCCGGCCAAGGCTTCAAGCTCGACTACATCTCGGGCTTCACCGAAGGCACCGTTGGTTTCGGTGTTGATGCCCAGGCCCTGTGGGGCATCCGTCTGGACGGCGGCAAGGGTTATCACAAAGCCGGTTTCTTCCCGGATGATGGCAAAGGCGCCGCGGACCAGTGGGCCCGTATCGGTGGCAACGCCAAGGCACGCTTCTCCAAGACCGAAGCGCACTTCGGTAGCGCCCTGGCTCCGAACCTGCCGATCCTGGTCTCCAACGACGGTCGTCTGCTGCCGCAGACCTTCGAGGGTGGCACCATCCAGTCGAAGGAAATCGACAACCTGACCATCAACGCCGGTCAGCTGACCCACGCGATGGGTCGTGCCTCGAGCAACCGTACCGGCCTGTCCGTTGCCGGTGCTACCGCCGAAAGCAACAAGTTCCGCTACGGCGGCCTGGACTACAAGCTCACTCCAGACCTGACCCTGCAGTACTACTACTCGAACCTGGAAGACTTCTACAAGCAGCACTTCCTGGGCGCCACCCACGTCTTCAAGATTGCTGACGACCAGTCGTTCAAGACCGACCTGCGCTACTTCGACAGCAGCAACGACGGCAAGAACGGTCACGACGCGACCTACAACTTCAACAACAACGGCGGCTACGCCAAGAACAAAGGCAAGATCGACAACAAGACTTGGTCGGCCATGTTCACCTACACCCTGGGTGGCCACGCGCTGATGCTCGGTCGCCAGCAGGTCGGCGACGACGGCGGCTTCGTCTGGATGGGTCAGGGCAACCTGGTCAACGACAGCGGTACTTCGGAAGGTGCTGGCGGTTCCAGCTTCTACCTGTTCACCGACAGCATGATCAACCAGTTCGCCCGTGCTGGCGAGAACACCAACTTCGGTCAGTACTCCTATGACTTCGCTGCACTGGGTGTGCCGGGCCTGAAGGCTTCCGTCGCCTACCTGCGTGGTGACGACATTCGCAACCAGAACGGCCATGGTACCTACAACGAATGGGAACGTGACGCGCGCGTCGACTACACCATTCAGCAAGGCACCCTCAAAGGCCTGGGCTTCAGCCTGCGTCAAGGTGTCTACCGTGGTAGCGGCGAAAGCAGCGCCGACCAGGATCAGACTCGCTTCATCGTGAACTACACTTACGCCTTCATGTAAGTCGTAGCGGCACACGAAAAGCCTCGCCTAGTGCGAGGCTTTTTTGTGCCTGTGAATTCGTATGCAATATGGTTATAAATAAATCGATATTTATTCTTTTTATTTTTAATCAGAAGCAGGCACATTGAACCCATCCAGGCCAGACACAGCACAGGAGCCGCTTCCATGAGCCTCAAACTCGGCGACATCGCCCCCGATTTCGAACAGGATTCCAGCGCCGGCAAGATCCGCTTCCACGAATGGCTGGGCAACAGCTGGGGCGTGCTGTTCTCCCACCCGGCCGACTTCACCCCGGTGTGCACCACCGAACTGGGCCTGACCGCCAAGCTCAAGGATGACTTCGCCAAGCGTGGCGTGAAAGCCATCGCCCTGTCGGTGGACCCGGTCGACTCGCACCACAAGTGGATCGATGACATCAACGAGACCCAGAACACCGTGGTCAACTTCCCGATCATCGCCGACGCCGACCGCAAGGTCTCCGACCTCTACGACCTGATCCACCCCAACGCCAGCGATACCCTCACTGTACGCTCGCTGTTCGTCATCGACCCGAACAAGAAGGTGCGCCTGACCATTACCTATCCGGCCAGTACCGGGCGCAACTTCAACGAGATCCTGCGGGTGATCGACTCGTTGCAGCTGACCGACAACTACAAGGTCGCCACCCCAGGCAACTGGCAGGACGGCGACGAGGTAGTGATCGTGCCGTCGCTGAAGGACGAAGACGAAATCAAGCAGCGCTTCCCGAAAGGGTACCGGGCAGTGAAACCCTATCTGCGGCTGACCCCGCAACCGAATCGTTAAGGAATTCCTCGTTGTATTGCTCTTAGCCAAGCAGGGATCTTCGGGCCGTTTCGACGGCCCTTTTTTATGCCTGCCGAAAAGGTCTGCACTGTCCCGTGTAGGAGCGGCCTTGTGCCGCGAAAGGGGTGCACAGCACCCCCAGGATTTCAGAGCCAATGCACACATCGCCGGGGCCGCTTTGCGGCCCTTTCGCGGCACAAGGCCGCTCCTACAGAGAAGAGCGTCAATTATCTCTTTATGGAATAAACAAATAAAAAAATATGATTTATAGGTATATGTGACGAGCTGTTAATGTCACTTCCATCCAGCGGGGCCAACCCCTCGCGGCCCTGCAATCGAATCGAAGGAAGCGCTTTCAATGCTGGTTGTTTCTGTCGGTGGTAGCCCCAGTCTTCGTTCACGCTCCGGCGTGCTGCTAGAACGCTCGCGCGACTGGCTGCAGGAGCGTGGCGTCGAGGTGGTGACCTTCCAGGTGCGGGAATTCCCCGCCGAGGACCTGCTCCACGCGCGCTTCGACAGCCCGCAGGTGCGCCATTTCAACGAGCTGGTGGCCCAGGCCGACGGTCTGGTGGTGGCCACCCCGGTGTACAAGGCATCGTTCGCCGGCGCGCTGAAGACCCTGCTCGACCTGCTGCCCGAGCGTGCCCTGGAACACAAAGTAGTACTGCCGATCGCCACCGGCGGCAGCATCGCCCACATGCTCGCCGTGGACTACGCACTCAAGCCCGTGCTGTCGGCTCTCAAGGCGCAGGAGACCCTGCAAGGGATCTTCGCCGACGACGGCCAGATCGCCTACGGCGAAGGCAGCAAGCCCGCGCAACTGGCGCCCGCCCTTGAGCAGCGCCTGCAGGATTCGCTGGAAACGTTCCACAGCGCCTTGGCACGCCGGCCTCGGCCAGTCGCCCCCGGCGTGCTCAACGAACGCCTGATCAGTGCCCGCTGGAGCATCTGAACCTAGTCACTACCGCTTCATCGCTGTTCCCACCTTACTCGCCCGCCAACGAGGCAAGCAGGTGCTACCCGAACCCCACTCGCACAGGAGAGCGCCATGCGCACAGTCTTCTTGCGTCGCGGTCTGGTCGCCCTGTTTGCGGCGGCTGTGTCCTTCGGCGCCATCACCCAAGCCCAGGCCGAGAGCCTGCGCATCGGTTACCAGAAATACGGCACCCTGGTGCTGCTCAAGGCCAAGGGCTCGCTGGAGAAGCGCCTGGCCGAGCAAGGCATCCAGGTGCAATGGACCGAGTTCCCCGGCGGCCCGCAGCTGCTCGAAGGGCTCAATGTCGGCTCCATCGACTTCGGCGTGACCGGTGAAACGCCGCCAGTGTTCGCCCAGGCTGCGGGCGCCGACCTGCTCTACGTCGCCTACGAGCCGCCAGCGCCGCACAGCGAGGCGATCCTCGTGCCCAAGGGTTCGCCGATCCAGTCGGTGAAAGCGCTCAAAGGCAAGAAAGTCGCCTTCAACAAGGGTTCGAACGTTCACTACCTGCTGGTCCGCGCCCTTGAAGACGCCGGCCTCACCTACGCCGACATCCAGCCGGTCTACCTGCCGCCCGCCGACGCCCGTGCCGCCTTCGAGCGCGGCAGCGTCGATGCCTGGGTGATCTGGGACCCGTACCAGGCTGCTGCCGAGCAACAGCTGCAGGCCCGCGTTCTGCGCGACGGCAAGGGCCTGGTCGACAACCACCAGTTCTACCTCGCCACCCGCGGCTATGCCACCCAGCACCCAGGGGTGATCAACACCTTGGTCGAGGAAGTGCGTGCCGTGGGCCAGTGGTCCCAGGCCAACCCGCAGCAGGTCACCGACCAGGTCGCGCCGCTGCTCGGCCTGCCCGCCGACATCACGCTCACCTCGGTGAAACGCCAGGGTTACGGTGCCACGCCACTGACCCCGGAAGTCATCGCTGCGCAGCAGAAGATAGCCGACACCTTCACGGCCCTGAAGCTGATCCCCAAGCCCTTGAGCATCAAGGACGTGATCTGGACACCCCCGGCCAAGGTCGCCAGCGCGCCTTGAACGATTCGCCGCGCCGGGGCGCCGCCCCGGCTTGAGCCACCCTTGAGGAGACAACTCCAATGAGCCTTAACATCTTCTGGTTCCTCCCCACCCATGGTGACGGCAAGTACCTGGGCACCACCGAAGGCGCCCGCGCCGTCGACCACGGCTACCTGAGCCAGATCGCCCAGGCCGCCGACCGCCTGGGTTTCGGCGGCGTGTTGATCCCCACCGGGCGTTCCTGCGAGGACTCCTGGCTGGTGGCGGCGTCGCTGATCCCGGTGACCGAGCGCCTGAAGTTCCTGGTCGCCCTGCGCCCGGGGATCATCTCGCCGACCGTGGCGGCACGCCAGGCGGCCACCCTGGACCGCCTGTCCAATGGCCGCGCGCTGTTCAACCTGGTAACCGGTGGCGACCCGGACGAACTGGCCGGTGACGGCCTGCACCTCAACCATCAGGAGCGCTATGAGGCGTCGGTGGAGTTCACCCGCATCTGGCGCAAGGTGCTCGAAGGTGAAGTGGTCGACTATGACGGCAAGCACCTCCAGGTGAAGGGTGCCAAGCTGCTCTATCCGCCGATCCAGCAACCCCGCCCGCCGCTGTATTTCGGCGGCTCGTCCGACGCCGCCCAGGACCTGGCCGCCGAGCAGGTCGAGCTGTACCTGACCTGGGGCGAGCCGCCGGCCGCCGTGGCCGAGAAGATCGCCCAGGTGCGCGAGAAAGCCGCAGCCCAGGGCCGTGAAGTGCGCTTCGGTATCCGCCTGCACGTGATCGTACGGGAAACCAACGAAGAAGCCTGGGCCGCCGCCGACAAACTCATCTCGCACCTGGACGATGACACCATCGCCCGTGCCCAGGCCTCGCTGGCGCGCTTCGACTCGGTCGGCCAGCAGCGCATGGCCGCCCTGCACGGCGGCAAGCGTGACAAGCTGGAGGTGGCGCCGAACCTGTGGGCCGGCGTCGGCCTGGTGCGTGGCGGTGCCGGCACCGCGCTGGTGGGCGATGGCCCGACCGTCGCGGCGCGGGTCAAGGAGTATGCGGACCTGGGCATCGACACCTTCATCTTCTCCGGTTACCCCCACCTGGAAGAGTCGTACCGCGTCGCCGAGCTGCTGTTCCCGCACCTGGACGTGCAGCGCCCGGAGCAGCCGAAAACCGGGGGCTATGTCAGCCCGTTCGGTGAAATGGTCGCCAACGACATCCTGCCCAAGTCCGTGTCGCAGAGCTGAGGACCGAGGCCATGAGTCGTGCATCTTCAACCACCTGGCCGAAGCGCCTGGCGCCCTGGGCCCTGCCGATCCTGCTGGTGGCGGTGTGGCAGTTGGCGGTCAGCGCCGGCTGGCTGTCGACCCGCATCCTGCCAGCCCCGAGCGCGGTGGTGAGCGCAGGCGTCGAGCTGGTGCGCAGCGGCGATATCTGGACCCACCTGGCCATCAGTGGCTGGCGTGCCGGCCTTGGCTTTCTCATCGGTGGCAGCCTGGGGCTGTTGCTGGGTTTCATCACCGGCCTGTCGACCTGGGGCGAACGCCTGCTCGACAGCTCGGTGCAGATGATCCGCAACGTGCCGCACCTGGCGCTGATCCCGCTGGTGATCCTGTGGTTCGGCATCGACGAGTCGGCGAAGATCTTCCTGGTGGCGCTGGGGACGCTATTCCCTATCTACCTGAACACTTACCACGGCATCCGTAACGTCGACCCGGCGCTGGTGGAGATGTCGCGCAGCTATGGCTTGTCGGGCTTCGCGCTGTTCCGTCAGGTGATCCTGCCGGGTGCGCTGCCGTCGATCCTGGTCGGTGTGCGCTTTGCCCTCGGGTTCATGTGGCTGACGTTGATCGTCGCCGAGACCATCTCGGCCAACTCCGGCATTGGCTACCTGGCGATGAACGCCCGTGAGTTCCTGCAGACCGATGTGGTGGTGTTGGCCATCGTCCTGTACGCGGTGCTCGGCAAGTGCGCCGACCTGGCCGCCCGTGGCCTGGAGCGTGTGTGGCTGCGCTGGCACCCGGCGTACCAGGTGGCGAAGAAGGAGGGCGCATGATGACCGTGCTCAAGGAACAGCCGCCACGCCTGCTGCGTGGCATCCCCCTGGCGGCCAATGACCTGCGCCGCACCTTCGGCCAGCGTGAAGTGCTGCGCGGTGTCGACCTGCACATCCCGGCCGGCCAGTTCGTCGCCATCGTCGGGCGCAGTGGCTGCGGCAAGAGCACCTTGCTGCGCCTGTTGGCCGGGCTCGACCAGCCCAGCGGCGGCGAGCTGCTGGCGGGCGCCGCGCCGCTGGCCGAGGCCCGCGAGGACACCCGGCTGATGTTCCAGGATGCGCGCCTGCTGCCCTGGAAGAAGGTGATCGACAACGTTGGCCTGGGGTTGTCCGGCAACTGGCGGCCCCGCGCCCTGGAAGCGTTGGACGCGGTCGGCCTGGCCGAGCGCGCCCATGAATGGCCGGCAGCGTTGTCCGGGGGCCAGAAACAGCGGGTGGCCCTGGCCCGTGCGTTGATCCACCAGCCGCGCCTGCTGCTGCTGGATGAACCGCTCGGCGCGCTGGACGCCCTGACCCGTATCGAAATGCAGCAACTGATCGAGCGCCTGTGGCGCCAGCATGGCTTCACCGTGCTGCTGGTCACCCACGATGTCAGCGAAGCCGTCGCCGTGGCCGACCGGGTGATCCTGATCGAAGACGGCGCCGTCGGCCTGGACCTGGTCGTCGACCTGCCACGGCCACGGGTGCGAGGTTCGCACCGCCTGGCGGCGCTGGAAAGCGAAGTGCTCAACCGTGTCCTGTCCGTCCCGGGCATCCCGCCCGAGCCGGAACCTGTAGCCCCTTTGCCCACGCACCTGCGTTGGGCCCACTGAACCCCTGAAACCCGCAAAAGGAAGCACGCCATGACCATCAAAGCCATCAACGTACGCAACCAGTTCAAAGGCACCGTGAAGGAAATCCTCGAAGGCCCGGTACTGTCGGAAATCGACGTGCAGACTGCCTCCGGCATCGTCACTTCGGTGATCACCACCCGTTCGGTGAAGGAGCTGGAGTTGCAAGTGGGCAGCGAAGTGATCGCCTTCGTGAAATCGACCGAGGTGTCCATCGCCAAGCTGTGATGGCCGTGTTCGCCGGCAAGCCGGCTCCTACCAGAAGGGCAGCGATTACCTTGTAGGAGCCGGCTTGCCGGCGAACAGCACCCTCAAGCCGTGCGCTTGGCCAGATATGGCGGCAGATACAACCCCAGGTAAGCCTCGAACACCCGCATCCCTTCCTCCGCCATGCGCGGGGTGATCTGCTCGTGCAACTGCATCGAGCGGGCATACACCCGGTCGCTCAGTTCCATCGCCAAGGCGAACACATCCACATCCTTCGGCATCGCCGGCAGCTGGAAATGCCGGTCAAACAGCCGGTGCATCAGCTCGCCCAACTCCAGGTCGTGCTGGCGGTCGGCCTGCACCACTTCACTCAGCCCATGCTGGGCCAGGATCAACTGGCGCGCCGCAGTGTCCTCGTTGTAGATGTCGAGCATGCGTTGCTCGATCAGCCGTGACAGTTCGTGCCAGGTGCTGAACGCGGCGCTGTCGATCGGCGCACTCAAGGCCTCGCGAAAGGCCCGGTGCACATCCGCGGTCAAGGCCTCGAGCAGGGCCGGGACGCTGGCGAAGAAGTGATACACCGACGACGGCGGGATCTGCGCCCGCTCCGCGACGCTGTAGATCGACAGCGCCGCCACGCCCTGGCCGGCCAGCAGCTCGCGGGCCGCGGCCAGGATCGCCTCGATCCTGGCCTGGCTGCTGGCGCGTGGCTTGCGTGGGGTGGCGGTGCGGTTCATCAGTTGCTGATCGCCAGGATGCTGGCCTGGTAGGCGCCGACGAACAGGTCGAAGTCGCCGACTTCCTGCTGTTCCAGGCGCGACTGTTCGGCCAGGGAGTCGCGGGCGAGGGTCTCGAAGGCTTGCTGGCGATCAGCTGGCAGCGGCTGCTCGCGGAAGGTCGTGGCGTGCAGGCGGCTCTGGCGCAGGGAGAACTGGACGAAGGTCTCGCCATGCTCGGTCATGCGTGCCAGCACCTGCGCCGAAGGCGTCAGCTCAGGGTCGTCAACCTTGGCCTGCTGTGCTTCCAGGGCCTTGGCGTGGGCGTTGCCGCCGTGGGCGCTGTCGAGCAGGTCGGCCAGCTGGCCGATGCGTTCGATCAGCTCGGTGGCCCAGGTCTTCAGGGCAATCGGCTGGCCGTCACGGCGCAGTTCCAGGCCAGGGCGACGGCCTTCCTTGACCACGGTGAGGAAGTTGTCGGTGCACTGGCCGCATTCGCCGTTGTCCAGTTGCGGGCTTTCTTCCAGCGCGCAGAACAGCAGGAAGGCGTCGAGGAAGCGCGCCTCGGGCAGGTCGATGCCCACTGGCAGGAACGGGTTGATGTCCAGGCAGCGCACTTCCACGTATTGCACGCCACGCGAGGTCAGGGCCTGGATCGGCCGTTCGCCGGTGTAGGTGACGCGCTTGGGGCGAATGTTCGAGTAGTACTCGTTCTCGATCTGCAGGATGTTGGTGTTCAGTTGAACCCATTCGCCATCCTTGTGCGTGCCGACTTCGACATAGGGCGGGTAGGGTGTGCCCACCGCCTTGCGCAGGCTGTCGGTGTAGCTGGCCAGGTTGTTGTAGCAGGGCGTGAGGCCGGCCTGGGCGTTGCTCTGGTAGCCCAGGTCGCTCATGCGCAGGCTGGTGGCGTAGGGCAGGTAGAGCGTCTGTTCATCCAGCTCTTCAAGCTGGTGCGGGCGGCCGCGCAGGAAGCCTTTGTCCAGGGTCGGCGAGGCACCGAACAGGTACATCAGCAGCCAGCTGTAGCGGCGGAAGTTGCGGATCAGCGCGATGTAGGCCGAGGACTGGTAGTCGCGGTCGTTCTCCTTGCCGCCTTCGGCTTCGCGCAGCAGCGGCCACAGCGCTTCGGGCAGGGAGAAGTTGTAGTGGATGCCGGCGATGCATTGCATGGTGCGGCCGTAACGCAGGGCGAGGCCTTTGCGGTACACGTGCTTGAGCTTGCCGATGTTCGAGCTGCCGTACTCGGCGATCGGGATGTCCTCTTCGGCCGGCAGCGCGCAAGGCATCGACGGGCTCCACAGGTATTCGCCACCGAGCTGGGTGTAGACGAACCGGTGGATCTCTTCGAGGTTCTCGAGCACCTTGGCAGGATCCGCCAGGGCCGGAGTGATGAACTCCAGCAGCGACTCGGAATAGTCGGTGGTGATCTGCTCGTTGGTCAGCGCCGAACCCAGGGCTTCGGGGTGCGGGGTCTGGGCCAGGCGACCGTCATCGGTCACGCGCAGGCATTCGCGCTCAATGCCGTGCAGGCACTGCTTGAGCAGGTCGAGATTCGCGCCGAGCAGGCTCAGGCGGCGGTTGAGGAGGTCGCTCAAGATGGATTCCTTCACGCGTCAGTCGCCCCAATATGGGGGTAGAGGTGACGGTCTACAAGGGTAGTGGGGAAAGGAACTGGCGTTGTCGCCTGGTTTACGCGGTTCTGGCAATGCGCAGCGCCGATCTGGGGCCGCTTTGCGGCCCATTCGCCGGCAAGCCGGCTCCTACGGAGAGGGTGTTTCCCCTGTAGGAGCCGGCTTGCCGGAGAATGGGCTGCGCAGCAGACCCGGCTGCAGCAGAAAATACCGCAGATGGGTCGGTATCAGCTAGAGAACCGCGAAGGTTCCCTGTGCCTTGGCCACCAGTTTGTCGCCCTGAAGCACGTCGGCGTCGACCACCAGCGTGCGCCGTCCGGCATGCAGCACGCGGGCGGTGCACAGCACTTCGCCCTCGCTGACGGCGCGCATGTAGTTGATCTTGCACTCGATGGTCACGCTCTGCTGGTCAAAGCCATGGCTGGCCGAGCAGGCCAGGCCCATGGCGATGTCCACCAGGCTGAAGATCGCCCCGCCATGCAGCTTCTGTCCGCGGTTGCGCAGGTGCGGTTCCAGCGCCAGGGCCACCTCGGCCACACCCGTGTCCAGGCGTTGCAGGCGGCAGCCCAGCAGCTGGCTGAAGGCGCTTTCGACGTATTCCGGGGCGACGTCCATCACTTCTTCTTCAACTGCTTGGCGTTGGCGAACAGTGCCGCCATGGCGTTGTTCGCCGGTGCCGCAGGGGTGGTTTCGCGTGGACGCGGGGCCTGCTGCTGGCGGTTGCCGCCATTGCCACCCCGATTACCGCCACGGTTGCCTTCGACCTTCTCGCCCGGGGTGTCGCTCATGCGCATGGACAGGCCGACACGCTTGCGCGGGATGTCCACTTCCATGACCTTCACCTTGACCACGTCACCGGCCTTGACCGCTTCACGGGGATCTTTGACGAACTTCTCCGACAGCGCCGAGATATGTACCAGGCCATCCTGATGCACACCGATGTCGACGAAGGCGCCGAAGTTGGTGACGTTGGTCACCACGCCTTCGAGGATCATGCCCGGTTCCAGGTCCTTGAGGTCCTCGACGCCGTCCTGGAAGGTGGCGGTCTTGAACTCCGGGCGTGGGTCGCGGCCGGGCTTGTCCAGTTCCTGGAGAATGTCGGTGACGGTTGGGAGGCCGAAGCTTTCGTCGGTGAACTGCTTCGGGTCCAGGCGCTTGAGGAAGCCGCTGTCGCCGATCAGCGAACGGATATCGCGGTCGGTGTCGGCGGCGATGCGCTGCACCAGCGGGTAGGCTTCCGGGTGCACCGCCGAGGCGTCCAGCGGGTTGTCGCCGTTCATCACGCGCAGGAAGCCGGCAGCCTGTTCGAAGGTCTTCTCGCCCAGGCGGCTGACCTTTTTCAGCGCAGCGCGGGTGGCAAACGGACCGTTGGCGTCGCGGTGGGCGACGATGTTCTGCGCCAGGGTCGCGTTGAGGCCGGAGATGCGCGTCAGCAGCGCCACCGAAGCGGTGTTGACGTCCACGCCTACGGCGTTCACGCAGTCCTCGACCACGGCGTCCAGGCCGCGGGCCAGCTTCACCTGCGACACGTCGTGCTGGTATTGGCCGACGCCGATGGATTTCGGATCGATCTTCACCAGCTCCGCCAGCGGGTCCTGCAGGCGGCGGGCGATGGACACCGCACCACGGATCGACACGTCCAGGTCGGGGAATTCTCGGGCAGCCAGCTCCGACGCCGAGTACACCGAGGCGCCGGCCTCGGAGACCATGATCTTGGTGATTTTCAAGGCTGGGTATTTCTTGACCAGCTCGGCCACCAGCTTGTCGCTTTCGCGGCTGGCGGTGCCGTTGCCGATGGCGATCAGCTCGACCGAGTGCTTGGCGCACAGCGCGGCCATGATCGAGATCGTGCGGTCCCAGTCGTTCTTCGGCGCGTGCGGGTAGACCGTGGTGTGGTCCAGCAGCTTGCCGGTGGCATCGACCACGGCGATCTTGCAGCCGGTGCGCAGGCCCGGGTCGAAGCCCAGCGTTGCGCGCGGGCCGGCCGGAGCGGCCAGCAGCAGGTCGTGCAGGTTGTGGGCGAAGACGTTGATCGCCTCGCCCTCGGCGTTGTCGCGCAGTTCGCCGAACAGGTCGGTTTCCAGGTGGGTGTAGAGCTTGACCTTCCAGGTCCAGCGCACCACCTCGCCCAGCCACTTGTCGGCCGGGCGGTTGCGGTTCTCGATGCCGACCTGCTGGCCGATCATCAGCTCGCACGGGTGCAGGGTGCCCGGCAGCTCTTCGCCGACTTTCAGCGAGGCGCTCAGCACGCCTTCGTTACGGCCGCGGAAGATCGCCAGGGCACGGTGTGACGGCGCAGTGCGCAGCAGTTCATCGTGGGCAAAGTAGTCGCGGAACTTGGCGCCTTCCTCTTCCTTGCCGGCCACCACGCGGGCAGTCAGCACCGCTTCCTGCTTGAGGAAGTTGCGCAGCTTGTCGAGCAGGGCGGCATCTTCGGCGAAGCGTTCCATGAGGATGTACTTGGCGCCTTCCAGTGCGGCCTTGACGTCGGCCACGCCTTTCTCGGCGTCAACGAAGCGTGCGGCTTCGCTTTCCGGGTTCAACTGCGGGTCGTTGAACAGGCCGTCGGCCAACTCGCCCAGGCCAGCCTCCAGGGCGATCTGGCCCTTGGTGCGGCGCTTCTGCTTGTACGGCAGGTACAGGTCTTCGAGGCGGGTCTTGGTGTCGGCCAGCTTGATCTCGCGGGCCAGCTCCGGGGTCAGCTTGCCTTGCTCCTCGATGCTGGCCAGGATGCTGGCGCGGCGCTCGTCGAGTTCGCGCAGGTAGCGCAGGCGCTCTTCCAGGTGGCGCAGTTGGGTGTCGTCCAGGCTGCCGGTCACTTCCTTGCGGTAACGGGCGATGAAGGGCACGGTCGAGCCTTCGTCCAACAGGCCCACGGCCGCTTCGACCTGTTGCGGGCGTACGCCCAGTTCCTCGGCGATACGGCTGTTGATGCTGTCCATGAAAACCACCTGACAAATAGTGAATGCAAGGCCGCGGGTGGGCGTTCAGGCCCGGCGGCGCTGGGTGAAAGGCGCGCATTATACCCATCGCGCCAGGCTTGCGGTGATGGCGCGGCGCCAGCCGACGATGGGGCGACACTGGCATGCCGGGAAAAATCTGCTAACAATGCACACGGCACGCGCTGCAATGGCTACGCCATAATGCGCGGCGATATCAGAGGAGACATTCATGAGCAGCACCGCAAACGCCGTAGAAGGCGACAAGATTCTCATCGTCGACGACGACCCGGGCCTGAGCAGCCTGCTGGACCGTTTCTTCACCAGCAAGGGCTTCCGTGTCCGTACCGTACCGAACGTCGAGCAGATGGACCGCCTGCTGGCCCGTGAAGTGTTCAACCTGGTGGTGCTCGACCTGATGCTGCCTGGCGAGGACGGCCTGTCCGCCTGCAAGCGCCTGCGCGCGTCGAACAACCAGATCCCGATCATCATGCTCACCGCCAAGGGCGATGAGCTCAGCCGTATCAAAGGCCTTGAGCTGGGCGCCGACGACTACCTGGCCAAGCCGTTCAACCCCGACGAACTGGTCGCCAGGGTCAAGGCCGTGCTGCGCCGCCAGGCCCCGAGCGTGCCGGGCGCCCCCGGCAGCGAGGAAGAGACCGTCACCTTCGGCGACTACGCGTTGTCGCTGGCCACCCGCGAGCTTAAGCGCGGCGAAGAGACGCACATGCTCACCACCGGCGAGTTCGCCGTGCTCAAGGCCCTGGTGATGCATGCACGCGAGCCGCTGACCCGCGACAAGCTGATGAACCTGGCCCGCGGCCGTGAGTGGGACGCCCTGGAGCGCTCCATCGACGTGCAGATCTCGCGCTTGCGCCGCATGATCGAACCCGATCCGTCCAAACCCCGCTACATCCAGACCGTGTGGGGTGTGGGTTACGTCTTCGTGCCGGACGGAAACGCCGGCAAATGAGCCTGCCGGCTCGTCCGGGTGCAACAGGGCGACTCCTGCGAGTCGCCCTGTTTTCGTCTATGGCGTCCGGCCCTTTCAGCACAGTAGTTGATCGATGAAAACCCCTCTCTGGTTCCCGCAAAGCTTCTTCGCCCGCACCTTGTGGCTGGTGCTGATCGTCGTGCTGTTCTCCAAGGCACTGACGCTCGTCTACCTGCTGATGAACGAGGACGTACTGGTCGACCGCCAGTACAGCCACGGTGTAGCACTGACGTTGCGCGCCTATTGGGCTGCGGACGAAGAGAACCGTGACAAGATCGCCGAGGCCGCGGGCCTGATCCGGGTCACCGGCTCCGGTGTGCCGGAGGGCGAGCAGCACTGGCCTTACAGTGAAATCTACCAACGCCAGATGCAGGCCGAACTGGGCGATGACACAGAAGTGCGCCTGCGCATCCACGCGCCGCCCGCGCTGTGGGTGAATGCCCCGAGCCTGGGCCCTGGCTGGCTGAAAGTGCCGCTGTATCCGCACCCGCTGCGCGGGCAGAAGATCTGGAACGTGCTCGGCTGGTTCCTGGCCATCGGCCTGTTGTCCACGGCCTCGGCGTGGATCTTCGTGCGCCAGCTCAACCAGCCGCTCAAACGCCTGGTGTTCGCCGCTCGCCAGCTGGGCCAGGGGCGCAGCGTGCGGCTGCCCATCAGCGATACCCCCAGCGAGATGACCGAGGTGTACCGCGCCTTCAACCAGATGGCCGAGGATGTCGAGCAGGCCGGTCGCGAACGTGAGCTGATGCTCGCCGGGGTGTCCCACGACTTGCGCACACCGCTTACAAGGCTGCGTTTGTCGCTGTCGCTGATGGGCAATGAAAGCGATCTCAGTGACGACATGGTCCGTGACATCGAGGACATGGACGCGATTCTCGACCAGTTCCTGGCGTTCATTCGTGACGGGCGTGACGAGCCGGTGGAGGAGGTCGACCTGAACGACCTGATCTACGAAGTGGTGGCGCCCTACAACCAGCACAAGGAGCAGGTGCGCCTGTGCCTGGAGCCGATTCCGCCCTTCCCGCTGCGGCGGGTGTCGCTCAAGCGCATGCTCGGCAACCTGATCGGCAATGCCCTGCATCACGCCGGCAAGGGCGTCGAGGTGGCAGCCTATGTGTCGGGCGATCAAAGCGCGCCCTATGTGGTGCTCAGTGTGCTGGACCGTGGCGCGGGGATCGACGAGTCGGAGCTGGAGACCATCTTCAACCCGTTCATTCGCGGTGATCGGGCGCGGGGCGGCAAGGGCACCGGGCTGGGGTTGGCGATCGTGAAGCGGATTGCAGCGCAGCACGGCGGCAATGTGGAACTGCGCAATCGCTCCGGTGGCGGGATCGAGGCACGGGTGAGATTGCCGCTGGGGCTGTTGCTGCCGCGCAACGCCGTGTAAAGACAAGCCCAAGCTCTTGTAGGAGCCAGCCTTGCTGGCGAAAAGGCCCGCACCGACAGCACTGAACGGTTGCCTTGCGCTGCCAGTACTGGCCCCTTCGCCGGCAAGGCCGGCTCCTACAGGGGTAGCGTATGCTGCTTATCCTTTACCCTTGGTCCGCGTCTGATTCGGCCCGCTGTTCTTCTCCAGGTGCTCGATGATCATCCCGGCCACGTCCTTGCCGGTGGTCACCTCGATCCCTTCCAGCCCCGGTGACGAGTTCACCTCCATCACCAGCGGCCCATGGTTCGACCGCAGGATATCCACCCCCGCCACGCTCAAGCCCATCACCTTGGCTGCGCGAATGGCGGTCATGCGCTCCTCGGGGGTGATCTTGATCAGGCTGGCCACGCCACCGCGATGCAGGTTGGAGCGGAACTCGCCCGGCTTGGCCTGGCGCTTCATCGAGGCAATCACCTTGTCACCCACCACGAAGCAGCGGATATCGGCGCCGCCAGCCTCCTTGATGTACTCCTGGACCATGATGTTCTGCTTCAGGCCCATGAACGCCTCGATCACCGACTCCGCGGCCTTGGTGGTCTCGCACAACACCACGCCGATACCCTGGGTGCCTTCGAGCACCTTGATCACCAGGGGCGCGCCATTGACCATCTGGATCAGGTCGGGGATGTCGTCCGGGGAGTGGGCGAAGCCGGTGATGGGCAGGCCGATGCCGCGGCGCGACAGCAGCTGCAGGGAGCGCAGCTTGTCCCGCGAGCGGGCGATGGCCACCGACTCGTTGAGCGGGTAGACCCCCATCATCTCGAACTGGCGCAGCACCGCGCAGCCGTAGAAAGTGACCGAGGCACCGATGCGCGGGATCACCGCGTCGAAACCTTCCAGCGGTTTGCCGCGGTAGTGGATCTGCGGCTTGTGGCTGGCGATGTTCATGTAGGCCCGGAGCGTGTCGATCACCACCACTTCATGGCCCCGCTGGGTGCCGGCCTCGACCAGGCGGCGGGTGGAATACAGACGCGGATTGCGCGAGAGCACAGCGATCTTCATGCAGCACCTGTGACAGGGGAAAGGGTGGCCGGGAAGGCCGGTTTGTCCTGGACGTACTTGAGGCCGGGGTTGACCACCAGCTGGCCGTGGATGAGTGCCTTGGAGCCAAGCAGCAGCCGGTAGCGCATGTTCTTGCGGCAGGCGAGGGTGAACTCGACCTCCCAGACCCGGTCGCCCAGCGCCAGGCTGGTGCGAATCACGTAGCGGGTTTGGGCATGGCCGTTGGAGCTCTTGATGGTCTTCATGGTCACCAGCGGTGCCTCGCAGCGGCGATGGCGTAGTTGCACCACCGAGCCCAAGTGCGCGGTGAAGCGTACCCACTGCTGGCCGTCGCGTTCGAAGGGCTCGACATCTGTGGCGTGCAGGCTGGAGGTGCTGGCGCCGGTGTCGATCTTGGCGCGCAGGCCAGCGACACCGAGGTCGGGCAGGGCGACCCACTCGCGCAGGCCGATCACAGTCAGGTGGTCAAATGTCTTCACGAAGCGTGCCCTGCGGATGAGGTGGTGAACTGTAATGACGGCACGGATTTTTTGCATCCGTCAGTCACGGTAGTACAGTTCCGTGAAAGACAGAATTCGAGGAAAAACCATGGCACAAAAGCCTGACGACGATGACAAGGTGCGCCTGGACAAGTGGCTGTGGGCGGCGCGCTTCTACAAGACCCGCGCCCTGGCCAAGGCGGCCATCGAAAGCGGCAAGGTGCACTGCCGGGGCGAGCGTTGCAAGCCGGGCAAGGAGCCGCGGTTGGGCGACGAGTTCGTGCTGCGCACCGGCTTCGACGAGCGCACCGTGGTGGTGAAGGCATTGTCGGTGGTGCGGCGAGGGGCGCCGGAGGCGCAGACACTGTATGAGGAAACGCCCGAGAGTGTGAAGCGGCGTGAGCAGGCGGCCGAAATGCGCAAGGCGGGTGCGATGGGGGTGACTACCGACGGGCGGCCGACCAAGAAGCAGCGGCGGCAGATTCACCAGCTGCATGGCAGTTTCGAATGATCATTGCCTGAACTCGTAGGAGCCAGCCTTGCTGGCGAACGTGCGTATTGGCACCGTTCGCCAGCAAGGCTGGCTCCTACAGGGCCGTGATCAGGCTGCGCGGATGACGCTCATCCGCCCGACCAGCGGCAGTTTGCCGAGCAGATCAAACAACGGCGCCGTCCAGCGCACCAACGCCGCGCTGGCTTTGGCTGCCAGCGGCGTGTGGCAGCTCCAGCCCAAGGCCAGCACGGCCATCAGCAACCCGCCGATGTAGTCGTCCTGCCCCCAGTGCGCGCCCGCCACCAGGCGCGGCAGCATGAACAGGCAGGCCAGTGCCCAGATCGCCAGGTGCTGCACCAGGCGTCGGCTGAACAGGCTCATGAACAGCGCCCAGATCAGCAGCACCGAAGCGTGGTCGCCCGGGAAACTCTGGCTCGAGCGGTCCTTGAGCTCCCACTTCTTTTCCAGGTTCGGGTAGTAGTCGCTCAGGTGGACGGCGTTGTCGAACACCATCGATGGGCTATTGTGCTGCCAGCCCATTGCGCTGACCCACTTGGAAAACAGCGCGCGAATCACCACTAAGAGGAGCAGGGTCACGAGGAAGGCGAAAAACGCCTGGCGAACATGGATGGCCTTGAACACCCAATCGCCGCGAACCAGCAGCGACAGCATGATCAACCCGACCAGGATGTCGAACGGTCGCAGGCTGCCGACCGCCCAGATGGAGCGCCAGATCACGTTGTCGGCCAGCGGGGCATTGAGGCTGTGGAACAGCCACTCGTCGAAAGTCAGGCAAAGGATCTGGCCAACGGGCCACAACCAGAAACACAGTAGGGCGATGGGCAGCAGCGTGCAGGCTACCAAAGGGCCCCAGGACCACCTTGCTTGGAACAGTGGTCGATTATCCATAAAATACCTCGATCTCCAGCGGCAAATGAGCGCTTTGCGAGCGCTCTACGACAGACCTTTCAGTCTCCTGTAATTATTTTGTAATCATTTTCAGAAAGCCAGACAACCATGAGCGACTTGCCAGATACAGATTTCACCCAACGCTTCCTGTTCGACGACCGCGACGTACGCGGCGAGATGGTCGCGCTGAAACGCAGCTACGCCGAAGTGCTGGCCAAGCACGCTTACCCGCGCCCGGTCAAGCACCTGCTGGGCGAGCTGATGGCTGCTGCCGCACTGCTGGTCGGCACCCTGAAGTTCGATGGGTTGCTGGTCCTCCAGGCGCAGTCCCAGGGCCCTGTGCCGCTGCTGGCCATCGAGTACACCAGCGAGCACGACATTCGCGGCCTGGCGCGCTTCGAGGCCGAGCAGATCAAGGAAGACGCGCGCCTTGCCGACCTGATGCCAGGCGGTCACCTGGTGCTGACCATCATTCCGGTCAACGGCCAGCGTTACCAGGGCACCGTCGAGCTGGACGGGCAGAACCTGTCGGAGTGCTTCACCAACTACTTCGTCATGTCCCAGCAGGTGAACACCTGCATTTCCCTGACCGCCGATGGCGTGCGCGCCCGCGGCCTGCTGGTGCAGCAGCTGCCGGCCGAAATCCACAAGGATATCGAGGAGCGCGAGGAAAGCTGGGCCCACGTCAAGGCCCTCGCCAACACCGTCAAGGCCGAGGAACTGCTCGGCCTGGACAACGAAACCGTGCTGCACCGCCTGTACCACGAGGACGCGGTTCGTCTGTTCGACATCCAGCCGCTACGCTTCCGTTGCAGCTGCTCGCGCGAGCGCTCCAGCAACGCCCTGGTCAGCCTCGGCGAGCAGGATGCCAAGGCGTTGGTCGAGGAATGCGGCGGCCAGGTCGAGATCGATTGCCAGTTCTGTAACGAGCGCTATCTCTTCGATGCGAGCGATGTTGCGCAATTGTTCGCGGGTGGCGGTACTGACGTACCGTCAGAAACTCAGCACTGAAACGCTTCACTACAGGACATTCTCCTGTCGAACCGCGCAAAAGCGCAGTTCTGACAGGAGGGGCCTACTTTTTTTGGGCGTTTCTGGCATAATCCGGCCACTTTTTTCGCTGTAGTAGTTTGAAACAGGCCACTACAAAACGTTTGGAGCACTCGGCCTCGGGCCGGATGGGGTATCTCATGACGCAAGCCAACAACACCGTGTACACCGACCTGAGCGTCGATGACCTGGTAAAAGAAGCGCTGCAACGCGGTGAAGGTGTGCTGGCCGATACCGGCGCACTGGTCGTCGAGACAGGCCACCGTACTGGCCGTTCGCCAGCTGACCGTTTCATCGTTGACGAACCGAGCACCTCTGCCGCCATCGCCTGGGGCCCGATCAACCGCAAGTTCCCGGCCGACAAGTTCGATGCCCTGTGGGACCGCGTCGAGGCGTTCAACAACGCCCAGGACCACTTCGTCTCCTACGTTCACGTAGGTGCGGCCGAAGAACACTACCTGCCGGTCAAGATGACCACCCAGACCGCCTGGCAGAACCTGTTCGGCCGTTGCCTGTTCATCAACCCGGCCCAGTACAACCCGGCCGGCCGTGGTGAGTGGCAGGTCCTCAACGTCGCCAATTTCGAGTGCGTGCCTGAGCGTGACGGCACCAACTCCGACGGCTGCGTCATCATCAACTTCGCCCAGAAGAAGGTGCTGATCGCGGGCATGCGCTATGCCGGCGAAATGAAGAAAGCCATGTTCTCGGTGCAGAACTTCCTGCTGCCGGCCGCTGACGTGCTGCCGATGCACTGCGCCGCCAACATCGGCGAGAAAGGCGATGTGACCCTGTTCTTCGGCCTGTCCGGCACCGGCAAGACCACCCTGTCGGCCGACGAAAGCCGTTACCTGATCGGTGACGACGAGCACGGCTGGGGCGAAGGCGTTGTCTTCAACATCGAAGGCGGCTGCTACGCCAAGTGCATCGACCTGTCCGAGAAGAACGAGCCAGTCATCTGGAAAGCCATCAAGCACGGCGCGGTACTGGAGAACGTCGTTCTCGACGGTAACCAGCACGCCGACTACGCCGATGTCAGCCTGACCCAGAACAGCCGCGCCGCCTACCCGCTGGAGCACGTTGCCAAGCGTTCCGAGAAGAACCTGGGTGGTGAGCCGAACGCGGTAATCTTCCTGACCTGTGACCTGACCGGCGTGCTGCCGCCAGTGTCGATCCTGAATAACGAGCAGGCGGCCTACCACTTCCTGTCCGGCTACACCGCGCTGGTCGGTTCCACCGAAATGGGTTCGGGCGGCGGCATCAAGTCGACCTTCTCCACCTGCTTCGGCGCACCGTTCTTCCCGCGTCCGGCTGGCGAGTACGCCGAGCTGCTGATCAAGCGCATCAAGGGCTTCGATTCCAAGGTCTACCTGGTCAACACCGGCTGGACCGGCGGTGGCTACGGTGTTGGCAAGCGCTTCAGCATCCCGACCACCCGTGGCGTGATCGCTGCCATTCAAAGCGGCGCGCTGATCGGTGCCGAGACCGAGCACCTGGACATCATCAACCTGGACGTGCCGAAGTCTGTTCCAGGCGTCGAGACCGAGCTGCTCAACCCGCGCAACACCTGGGCTGACAAGGCTGCCTACGACGAAGCCGCCAAGGGCCTGGCTGGCCTGTTCATCGAGAACTTCAAGAAGTTCGACGTGTCCGACGCCATCAAGGCTGCTGGTCCGCAGCTGTAAGCGGTAGACGGTTTGAAACAGAAAGCCGCCCTTCGGGGCGGCTTTTTTGTTTCCGAGGTCATGGCCATTGCTGTCGCGAATGCAAGATGCGGAGGATCTCGACCTCGTCATTCTGTACCTGGTAAATCATCACGTAATTGGGGATTACTATAATTTCGTGCGTACCAGCACTTCTGCCGGCCCTGTAGAGGTGAGGGAACCGAGTGGCGCGCCTGGCTTTGTCCCTGAAGGCTTCATCCAGTGCCACTGCCGCCGCCGGATTATCCTCCCCGATAACGGTCATGATGCGCAGACGGTCCTTTCGAGCCATTGCCGACCAGACAAGGCGCATCAGCGTTTTTGGGCTCTTAACTCGGCACGGCGGGCGGCGAAGAGTTTTTCGACGGCTTCGTCATCCATTGCAGGTGATGGATCGCGGCGGCTGGCCTCGACTTGCTCGATGAACCAGGCTTCGTAGGCTGCAGCCTCATGGGCCCGCTTGAGCGCTCGGGAACGGTCCGGTCGCTGGTAGGTGCCGATTTGCTCCGGGTCCCAGGTCGAGCTGTCGACTTCGAAATGGTCGATACCAAGCTCATGCAGGTAGCTGACCAGTGTTTCGAGCTTCTTGAACAGACGGACGTTGCCGCTACGCTGTGCGGTGAGTATGTGCTCTTGATCGTTGACGTCTACCTGGATAGCCCAGCCCCCGGGTTGGCCAACGATGTGAGTGGCGTTGATTCGGCCGTTCTCAACCAAGCGACTGAGATTGGCATGATCCAGTTGTTGAGTAGGCACGGGGGTATGTCTCGGCTTCATGGAAAGTGAACCATCATATGCAATCTATTGTTGATTGCGACTATAGGCGTTCCCAGATCTCTGTGGGAAGCTTCGCTGGTAATTAGAAGAAAACTCAGGGTGTCCCATGACTGAATCTCCTCAGCGTTCTGCCTTCTCCCACTTCCACCCCATCCTCACCCGCCCTCAGGACAACGACCACAACGGCCACCTCGCCGGCTCCACCGTGCATGCGTTCTTCGAAACCGCCATCCAGGCCTTCCTCGTCGAGCAGGCCGAGCTGGACCTGCGCGACGGCGAACTGGCCGGCTTCGTGGTGAGCTCGAGCGCGGACTTCTTCGCCCTTCCGGGTTTCCCGGATGTACTCGAAGTGGGCTTGGGCGTGACCCGCCTGGCCGGCAGCACGGTGGAATTCCGCCTGGCACTGTTCCGCCCGGGCGAGGTCGAGGCCTGCGCGGCCGGCTCGCTGGTGCAGGTGTTCGTCGAGCGTGCCTCCGGGCGGCCAGCGGCGCTGCCGGAGACGCTGCAACTGATCCTCGCGGGGTTGTCGCTCAATCGTTGACGCGGATGATCCCCTCGCGCACGGCGAACAACACCAGCCCGGGCACGTCGTGGATCTGCAGGCGGTGCATGATCTGCGAGCGGTGCGCCTCGACGGTCTTGATGCTCAGGCCCAGGCCGTCGGCGATGGAGCGGGTGGTCTCGCCGCGGGTGATCAAGCGCAGGATCTCCAGCTGGCGCTTGGTCAGGGGTACCTGGGGCGGTGCCGAGGTGCGCTTTCGGCTGTGCCGGAGGGCTTGGCCGATGACCATTGGCAGCACCGCCGACGACAAAAACTGACCGCCACTGCGCAGCGTCAGCAAGGCCTGCTCCAGCTCCGCCACCGTGGCGTTCTTGAGCAGGAAACCGTGGGCGCCGAGTTGCAGGCAATTGAGCACATGCTCCAGTTGCGAGCGCGCCGAGAACATCAGCACACGGCTGGCCGGGGCGCGGATGAACAACTCCTGCAGGGCCTGCTGGCTGTCCAGCTCGCCGCTCATGTCGAGTACCACGATGTCTGGCTTGAGCTTTTCCGCCAGGCTCACGGCGGTCATGGCGTCGCCGGTGTCGCCCACCACGGCGAAGTCTTTCTTCTGCTCCAGCAGGGCGCGCAGGCCGGCGCGGAAGAGGGGCGAGTCGTCGGCAAGCAGGATTCGGCAAGGCATGGATAAGGGCCTGTTTCGCAAGGGAAGGGGGGCGGCAGGCCTGCTCGATCCGAAAGCGCACTGCCGCGCGGTAGCGCGATCAGTCCTTGTCTGCCGATGGGCGCGGCAGTGCCTCTCATCATAGGCGCTTGAATACCGATGGCAGTAACGGGCGCAGGGGCAGGTCCAGTTCGTGGATGCTCTCGCTGTGGCCGATCATCAGCAGGCCGCCGGGACGCAGGTGCGCCAGTACTTGCCGGAGCATGCCACCTCTGTGGCGTGGCGCCAGGCTCGACAGCAGGTTGCGCAGGAGGATGACGTCGAAACGGCCCAGGTGTTCGGGCAGTGGCCGGATCAAATTGATCGCTTCGAAGCGCATCCGCTCGCGCAAGGCGGGCGCGATGCGCAGGCGGCCGGCCATCTCGCCGATGCCGCACAGGCAGTGGCGGGTCAACCAGCCTTCGGGAAAGTAGCGGGCCTGGGCAATGTCGTAGATACCGGCGCTGGCATGTTCCAGGCGTTGCGTGTCGAAGTCGCTGGCCAGCACTTGCCAGCCGGGCAGCCGGGCGTGCTCGGCTGCGACCATGGCCAGGCTCCAGGCTTCTTCGCCAGTGGCGCAGGCGGCGCTCCAGAGGCGTGCGGGGTGGCCAAGAGCGGGCAGCCAGCGGGCCAGCCATTCGAAATGGCGGTGCTCACGGAAGAAGTAGCTGTCGCGAGCGACCAGCAGACGCAGCAGCTGATCGTGCTCCAGCGCGTCCTGCTGTTGGTCGAGCAGCGTGAGGTATTGATCGAAGTCGCTCAGGCGATGGGCTTTCAGGCGCTTGTGCAGGCGCGCCGCGACCACGGCTCGGCGGTCGTTGGCCAAGTACACGCCGGTAGCTTGCTCGACCCGCTGGCGAATGCGCGCAAAGTTGTCTTCGCTGAGCAGTGGCGGGCGCGGCATCCTTCAGGCTCCCTTGGCCTTGGATGAACGGATGGCCGTGATGATCGCGCGCATTCCCTGCGTCCTGTCTGGAGTTGGTGGAGGGGATGATAACTAGTGGCTACTGGCCTCCATATCGGGGGCGCCCTTAATCCCCTGCTGTGCGCGCAAACGAAAAAGCCCTGCCGGTTAGGGCAGGGCCTTAGGTGACAAGCTTACGCCTGGCGATCAGTCGCGCCAGTGACGCTTGTGCTTGCGGTGGCCGTAGTGGTGGCCACGGTCGTAGTAGCGACGGTCGTCGTAGTCACGACGGTAGCGGCGCGAGTCGTGGCGCTCGTCTTCGTCGGCCTTGTTGCCCATGTAGTTGCCCAGTGCGCCACCGGCGCCACCACCGGCTGCCGCGCCGATATAGCTGCCGGTGGTGCCGCCCATGGAGCGACCCACCACGTTGCCGCCGGCCGCGCCCAGTGCGCCGCCGATGGCCGCTTCACCACGTTGGCGCTTGTCGGCACCCAGGGCACCGCCGGCCGCGCCGCCCAAGCCCGCACCAATGGCGCCGCCGGTGCTACCACCGATGGAGTTGCCCACCACGGAGCCCAGTACCCCACCCAATGCGCCGCCAATGCCGGCCTCGGTGGTGCCGCCTGCCATGGCAACGCCGCTGAGCAAGCTGAAAGACAACAACAGAATCGAGGAGTACTTCTTCATCAAGAGAGCCTCAGAGGGATGACGAAGCGGAATTTGAGGCTCGGCGAGGCGCGTGGCAATTGAAATCCGACGAGTAGCACGAGTTGTACACAATTCTCTAAGTTATTGAATTATGTATGAAACTTTCTCGAATTTCGGTGGTCTGAGCTATTTATGACGAAGCCCTGATCCGTTGCGGAGCAGGGCTTTTTTGTGGGTGTCGATCAGGGCTCTGTAGGAGCGGCCTTGTGCCGCGAAAGGGCTGCGCAGCAGCCCCAGGGTTTAAGTGTTCACGCAATGTTCGCCGGGGCCGCGTTGCGGCCCTTTCGCGGCACAAGGCCGCTCCTACAGGAGGGGCGGCACACGGCTCAGATGATTCGACCGTTGTCCCGCGCGCGTTCCAACTTGATGGCGATGAACTTCGATGTTGGCGTGTGGCTGCCATCGCCGATGCTTTCCAGCGGCACCAACGGGTTCACTTCCGGATAGTACGCCGCCGCCTGGCCGGCGGGAATGTCGAACGCCAGCAAGGTGAAACCCTGCACCCGGCGCACATGCTCATCCCCCCACAGCGACACGATGTCGACCTTCTGCCCCGGCTGGAAGCCCAGGCGGATGATGTCCGCCTCGTTGACGAACAGTACGTCGCGCTGGCCGCGCACGCCGCGGTAACGGTCGTCCATGCCGTAGATGGTGGTGTTGTACTGATCGTGCGAGCGCATTGACTGCATGATCAGGTCCGGCACCTGGCCGCTGGCGCGCACACGTTCGTCGAGCAGGCTGTCGGGCAGCAGGTTGGCCTTGAAGTTGGCGCGGCCGCTGGCGGTCTTCCACTGGCGACTGCCGGCGCTGTTGCCCAGGTAGAAGCCGCCGGGCAGGCTCAGGCGCTGGTTGAAGTCGGCAAAGCCCGGAATGGTGTCGGCGATCAGGTCGCGGATGCGGTCGTAGTCGGCCACCAGCCAGTGCCAGTCCACCGGCTGCTTGCCCAGGGTGGCGGCGGCGATGCCGGCGACCACCGCCGGCTCCGAGCGCATCTGCCTGGACAGCGGCTTGAGCTGGCCGTTGGAGGCGTGGACCATGCTGAACGAGTCCTCCACAGTCACCGCCTGCGGGCCTTCACCCTGCAGGTCGATGTCGGTGCGGCCCAGGCACGGCAGGATCAGTGCCTGCTTGCCGTGGACCAGGTGGCTGCGGTTGAGCTTGGTGCTGATATGTACGGTCAGTTCGCAGTTGCGCAGCGCCTGCGCGGTGCGCTCGGTGTCCGGCGTGGCCTGGGCGAAGTTGCCGCCCAGCCCGATGAACACCTTGGCCCGGCCGTCGAGCATGGCGTGTATCGCCTCGACGGTGTTGTGCCCGTTGTGGCGCGGCACCGGGAAACCGAAGCGCTTCTCCAGGGCGTCGAGCAGGAACACCGGCGGGCGTTCGTTGATGCCCATGGTGCGGTCGCCCTGCACGTTGCTATGACCGCGCACCGGGCATAGGCCGGCGCCCGGCACGCCCAGGTTGCCGCGCAGCAGCATCAGGTTGACGATTTCCTGGATGGTCGGCACCGAATGGCGATGCTGGGTGATGCCCATGGCCCAGCACATGATCACCCGCTTGCCCTTGCAGTACATGCGCGCCGACAGCTCGATGTCGGCCAGGGTCAGGCCCGATTGCGCCTGGATCTGCTCCCATGGTGTGGCCTCGACCACTGCCAGGTAATCGTCCACGCCATGGCCGTGTTCGGCGATGAAGGCGTGGTCGAAGATCGGCGGTTCGCCGTTTGCGTGGGCTTCGCGCTCCCATTGCAGCAGGAACTTGGCCATGCCGCGCAGCAGCGCCATGTCGCCGCCCAGGGCTGGGCGGAAGAATGCGGTGTTGGTCGGGCGGTCGGTGTTGGTCAGCATCTCCAGTGGATTCTGCGGGTGCTGGAAGCGCTCCAGGCCGCGTTCCTTGAGCGGGTTGACGCAGACCACCTGGGCGCCACGCTTTACTGCGTCGCGCAGCGGGTCGAGCATGCGCGGGTGGTTGGTGCCGGGGTTCTGGCCCCAGACGAAGATCGCATCGGCGTGCTCGAAGTCGTCGTAGGTGACCGTGCCCTTGCCCACTCCCACGCTCTGCCCTAGGGCTACGCCGCTGGCCTCGTGGCACATGTTCGAGCAATCGGGAAAATTGTTGGTGCCGTAGGCGCGCACGAACAGCTGGTACAGGTAGGCCGCTTCGTTGCTGGCCCGGCCGGAGGTATAGAACTCGGCCTGGTCCGGGCTGGCCAGGTTGTTCAGGTGTCGGGCGATCAGGGCGAAGGCGGCATCCCAGTCGATCGGCTGGTAGCGGTCGGTGGTCGGGTCGTAGACCATCGGCTCGGTCAGGCGGCCCTGGTACTCGAGCCAGTAGTCGCTCTGCTCAAGCAGCGCGCTGACGCTGTAGCGGGCGAAGAATGCCGCGTCGACACGGCGCTTGGTGGCTTCCCAGTTGACCGCCTTGGCGCCGTTCTCGCAGAACTTGACCATGCCGCTTTCGGGCGAGTCGCCCCAGGCGCAGCCGGGGCAGTCGAAGCCGCCGTTCTGGTTGGTCTTGAGCAGGGCGCGGATGTTCTTCAGGGCGTTGTCGCTGCCCACCCAGGCCTTGGCCACGCTGCGCAGCGCGCCCCAGCCGCCGGCAGGGCCGGGGTAGGGTTTGTAGCGGGGGGTAGAGGCGGGGGCGTTGTCTGGCAGTTTTTCGTAGGAGGTCACGGCTGTTGCTACTCCGCCGCTGGGCTGAACACCCGCGGTGCGCTGTGTTTGGGCAGATGGATGAGGTTGAGGTTGTGCTTGCGCGCCCATTGCAGGGCAAGGCCTGTGGGCGCAGAGAGGCTGACCAGGGTCTGGATGCCGGCGCGCAGGACTTTCTGGATCAGTTCCAGGCTGCAGCGGCTGGTGACGATGGCCAGGCCGCCCGTGGTGTCGATGCGTTGGCGCAGCAAGGCACCGATCAGCTTGTCCAGGGCGTTGTGCCGGCCGATGTCCTCGCGGCCCAGCAGCAGCTCGCCGTCGTGGTCCATGAACAGTGCCGCGTGCACCGCGCCGCAGTGCTGGCCTAACGGCTGAAACGCATCGATGCGCTGGCGCAGGTCCTTGAGCCAGTGCGCGGGCGGCAGGGGCGCGCCGGGCAGCACGTCGAGCTCGGGCAGCGCCTGCTCCAGGGCCTCGACGCCGCACAGGCCGCAACCGCTGGTGCCGGCCAGTTGGCGGCGCTGGTTCTTCAGGTTCCAGAAGGCGCGGCTGGAAATTTCCAGGTCGGCATACAACGCCGAACCGCTGCCGGACAGCTTCACGTCATAGATTTCATCGGTACCGGCGACGATGCCGCTGCCCACGCTGAAACCCACGGCGAAGTCTTCCAGGTCGGTGGGGCTGACCAGCATCACCGCCTGGTTCAGGCCGTTGTAGACGATGGCCAGGGCCACTTCCTCGGCCAGCGGCGTGCTGTCATGCGCGGCATCGGAGAGCTGGACATAGTCGTAGGTGTTGCTGGCGGCGGGTAGGGCCAAAGGCGTGGAGGCCGCGCAGACCGGGGGCTTGCTGTTCATTCGAGCGAATACCGGCGGCAGTTTGACCCCACAAGCCTAGGCTGGTGGGAAAGTGCCGTCTAATCGCTAGCGTCTATGCCGTGATAGAGCGCGTCGATCGGTCGCAGGGGGGCGAGGTGGGCGATCCTGGCCTAGACTGCTGCTTCCATGGATTCACCATCAAAGGAGCGCCACATGAGCCTGTTCAGTTTCGTGAAGGAAGCCGGCGAGAAGTTGATCGACCTGCTGACGCCGGGCAATGCCAATGCCGAAGAACAGTTGAAGAAGCACGTCCAGGAAGTCGGCCTGGGCAACCCGAACATCTCGGCCACAGTAGAGGGTGACAAGGTCATCCTCAAGGGTGAGGTGAGCAGCCAGGAGGAGAAGGAGAAGATCATCCTGGCCGCCGGCAATATCGCTGGCGTGGCCTCGGTGGATGACCAGATCACCGTGACCGGGCCGATTACCCAGGCGGCGAAGTTCGTCACGGTAGAAAAGGGCGATACCCTCAGCGCTATCTCCAAGAGGGTGTATGGCGACGCCAACAAGTACAACAAGATCTTCGAGGCGAACAAACCGATGCTCAAGCACCCGGACAAGATTTATCCGGGGCAGGTGCTGCGTATTCCAGACTGAAGGGGGTCGCCTGTAGGAGCGGCTTCAGCCGCGATGCGGGCATCACGGTGCCCGGCACCCGCTTCGCGGGTGATCGCGGCTGAAGCCGCTCCCACAGGGTGAATGGGCCGTTACAGCCCTTCCAGCAATGCCCGGTAATCCTCGACCGCCGCAAACTCCTGGGTGTCCCGTGGTTCAGCCCGGCTATCCGGCTGGCGCACCGCCAGCAGGTGCCCCACTCCGAACTGCCGGGCGCTGCGCAGGATCGCCAGGGTATCGTCGATGAACAGGCTGCGCGCCGGTTCAAAGCCGATATCCGCTTGCAAGGCATCCCAGAACTGCGGGCTCTCCTTCGGGTACCCATAATCATGCGAGCTGATCAGCCGTTCGAAATACGGCGCCAGTTCCACCCGTTCCAGCTTCAGTGACAGTGAGTCCCGGTGCGCATTGGTGATCATCACCACCCGCTTGCCCGCCTTGCGCACGGCTGCGAGAAAGGTGTCGGCATCGGGTTTCAGGGCGATGAGGTCGGCGATCTCCTGCTTTAACTCACGGATCGGCAGGCGCAGCTCGCGGCTCCAGAAATCCAGGCAATACCAGTTGAGCGTGCCGGCATGCTGCTCGAACAAGGGGCGCAGCTCAAGCTCGGCCATGGCCCGGCTCACGCCATGCAGTTCGGCATAGCGCTGGGGCAGGTGCTCCAGCCAGAAGCGGTTGTCGTAATGCAGGTCGAGCAGGGTACCGTCCATGTCCAGCAGGACGGTATCGATGGCGGACCAGGGAAGAACGGGCATGGGAAACTCTCGATCGGTCGGCAAGCCACGGTATAGTAACCCGTTCACGCCAAGGAGCCGCACCATGCGCCAGAAACCCACTGTCCTCAGCCGCGAAATCGTCGCCAGCAGCCGCCTGTTCCGGGTCGAAGCCGTGCAGTTGCGCTTCTCCAACGGTACCGAGCGTACCTACGAGCGCCTGGTCGGCCGCGGCAACGGCTATGGCGCGGTGATGGTCGTGGCCATGCTCGACGCCGAGCATGCGGTGCTGGTCGAGGAATACTGCGGTGGTACCGACGAATACGAACTCTCGCTACCCAAGGGCCTGATCGAGCCTGGCGAGGACGTGCTGGCCGCCGCTGACCGGGAGCTCAAGGAAGAGGCCGGTTTCGGCGCGCGCCAGCTGGAGCACCTGACCGAGCTGTCACTGTCGCCCGGCTACATGAGCCAGAAGATCCAGGTGGTGTTGGCCACGGACCTGTACGAAGAGCGCCTGGAGGGCGACGAGCCTGAGCCCATGCGTGTCGACAAGGTCAACCTGCGTGAGCTCTCGGCCCTGGCCATGCACCCGCAGTTCACCGAAGGTCGCGCGTTGGCGGCGCTGTACCTGGCCCGTGACCTGCTGATCCAGCGCGGGGTGTTGAGCGTATGAACGATCGGCAGTTGATGCAGGACGTGGTGACCCTCGCCCTTGCAGCGGGGGAGGCGACCCTGCCGTTCTGGCGTGCGGGTGTCGCCGTGACCAACAAGGCCGACGATTCGCCGGTCACGGCTGCCGACCTGGCCGCTCATCGGGTTATCGCCGAGGGCCTGCAGGCATTGGCGCCACAGATCCCAGTGCTTTCCGAGGAAGATTGCGACATTGCGCTTGAGACGCGTGCCGCCTGGCAGCGCTGGTGGCTGGTCGACCCGCTGGACGGCACCAAGGAGTTCATTGCCGGCAGCGAGGAATTCACCGTCAACATCGCGCTGATCGAACGTGGCGAGGTGGTGTTCGGGGTGGTGGCGATGCCGACCAACGGGCGCTGCTACTTCGGTGGGCGCGAGCTGGGGGCCTGGCGCGTCGAGCGTGATGGTGCCGCGCAGCCGATCCAGGTGCGTGACGTGCCGCCAGCGGGGACGAACTTCACGGTCGTCGCCAGCCGTCGTCATACCAGCCCGCAGCAGGAGGCACTGCTGGCCGGGTTGAGTGGGGCGGTGGGTGAGCTGGAGCTGGCCAATATTGGCAGTTCATTGAAGTTCTGCCTGCTGGCTGAGGGGAGTGCCGACTGCTATCCGCGGCTGGCGCCGACTTCTCAGTGGGATACGGCAGCTGCGCAAGGCGTGCTCGAAGGCGCCGGGGGCGAGGTGATCGGGCTGGACGGGTTGGCGTTCAGGTATCCGGCGCGGGAATCGCTGCTCAATCCGTTTTTCCTGGCGTTGCCTCGTGCTGCCGAGTGGCGTGCGGCGCTTGTCCGGTTGGCCAGCGTGATCAACGATTGAACGCGTCGGGGCCGCTTTGCGGCCCATCGCGGGTAAACCCGCTCCTACAGGTTCAGCGGTATCCCTGTAGGAGCGGGTTTACCCGCGATGGGTTGCGCAGCAGCCCCAAGGCTTCAGCGATGCAGCACGTACTGCCCGCTGAACTTCACCGCAGGCTCGGCGCTACCCTCGTTGCACACCACCGTCTCCAGCGTCAGCCGCGCCCGCCCTCGGCGCTGGTACATCGCCAGGAACCGCTCCCAGGTCTTCTCGTCCGCTGCCGGGCAGCTCGCTATCGCCGTGCCAGTGACCGGCAGCGGATAGCTGATCTGCCCTTCCTGAATGACGATATGCCCGTCATCGATCCCCAGCGCACGCAAACGCAGGTGCAACCAGCCCCAACCCGCAAGTACCGCGCCGCAGTACAGGCTGCCGCCGAACATGGTGCTCTTGTGGTTGACGTTGGGCGCCAGCGGTAGCTTCAGGCGCAGGCAGTGATCCTGCCAGTCAATGACTTCCATGCCCATTTCGCAGGTCAACGGGATGTCGCCGTGCAGCACGGCCTGCAGGTACTGGCTATCGGTGTTCATTGACGGTTGTCCTCCTGGTCGTCGTGCGCGCCGCTACCGCCATCGAAGCTCAGGCCGTGCTTGCGCAACTTGTCGTGCAAGGTCTTGCGCGGGATACCGAGGGCTTCGGCGAGGCTGCGCATCGAACCGTGGGGCTGGGACAGTTCGGCGGCGATCAGCGAACGTTCGAAATGTTCGACCTGCTCGCTGAGGTTGCCGGTCGACACGGGGCCTTGAACATCATGGGGGCTGGCGGGCGCCTGGCCATCCAGGGCCAGTTCCAGACCGAGGGCAAAGCGTTCGGCGGCGTTCTGCAGCTCGCGCACGTTGCCCGGCCAGTCGTGGCGCAGCAGCAGGGCGCGCTGGGCCGGTTGCAGGGTGTGCGGCGGCAGGCCATGACGCTCGCTGGCGGCATCGGCGAAATGCTGGAACAGGACGAGGATGTCGTCGCCCCGTTCACGCAGGGCTGGAATCCGCAGCGGCGCGACATTCAGGCGGTAGTAAAGGTCGGCGCGGAAGCGCCCCTGGTCGGCGGCCTGGCGCAGGTCTTCCTTGGTCGCGGCGATGATGCGGATATCCAGCGGGATCAACTGGTTGCCGCCCAGGCGCTCGACCACGCGCTCCTGCAGCAGGCGCAGCAGCTTGACCTGCACGTCCAGGCTCATGCTCTCGATCTCATCGAGGAACAGGGTGCCGCCATTGGCGAACTCGAACTTGCCGATACGGCGCTTCTGCGCGCCGGTGAAGGCACCGGGCTCGTGGCCGAACAGCTCGCTCTCGACCACCGACTCGGCCAGGGCGCCAGCGTTGATCGCCACGAACGGCCCGTCGCGGCGGCTCGAGAGATCATGCAGTGCGCGAGCGACCACCTCCTTACCGGCGCCGGTCTCACCGAGGATCAGTACGTCGGCCCGGGTCCCGGCGAGGGCGCCGATCTGCTCGCGCAGGCGCTGCATCCCGGCCGACTGGCCAACCAGGCGCGTGGCCAGTTGCTGGCGATCGCTCAACGCCAGGCGCAGGCTGCGGTTGTCCAGCACCAGGCGGCGCAGGGCCAGGGCGCGGCGCACGCTGTCGAGCAGGGCGTCGGTGGCGAAGGGCTTCTCGAGGAAGTCGTAGGCGCCGGCGCGCATGGCCTGCACCGCCAGCGGCACGTCGCCGTGACCGGTGATCAGCAGCACCGGCAGCTCGCTGTCGCGGGCGTGCAGTTGTTCCAGCAGTTGCAGGCCATCGATGCCGGGCATGCGGATATCGCTGACCACCACACCCGGCCAGTCGGCCTCGATGCGTGCGGCCAGGCCTTGGGCATCGGCCAGTGGCACGACCTTGAGCCCGGCCAGGTCGAGGGTCTGGCTCAGGGCCTGGCGCAGGTGCGGGTCGTCATCGACCAGGATCACCTGGGCACGGCTGTCGATCAGTGTCTCGGTGGTCATGCCGAGGTGTCCTCCGAAGATTGCAGGTTGGCGCCGGGCTTGGCCACGCGCAGTTGCAGGGTCAGCAGGGCGCCGCCTTCCGGGTGGTTGGCCAGCAGCAGTTCGCCGCCCAGGGCGCGCATCAGGCTTTCGCAGATGGCCAGCCCCAGCCCCAGGCCCTGAGTACGGGTCTTGGTGGTGAAGAACGGCTCCTTGGCATGTTCCAGTGCCTGGCGGCTGAAGCCGGGGCCGTTGTCGCGGATGTACAGGTAGACGCAGTCGTCCCGCCGTTCGGCACTCAGCCAGAGCTTGCGTGGGTTGGCTTTCTCGGTCAGGGCGTCGAGGGCGTTGGCCAGCAGGTTGCCCAGTACCTGGCGCAGGCGTGTTTCGCCCGCCTGCACCCACAGGGTGGCCTCCGGCAGGTCACGCACCAGCTCCACGGCCATGGCCCGGCGGCGCTTGGCCAGCAGCGCCAGGGCATCGTCCAGCGCCGGTTGCAGGGCCACGCTTTCCGGGGCGTGGCGGTCGCGGCGGGCGAACGCGCGCAGGTGGGCGATGATCGAGGCCATGCGGCCGGTCAGTTCACCGATCAGCTTGAGGTTGCCGCGCACGTCCTCGGAACGTTGATGGTCGAGGAGGATCTCGGCGTTTTCGGCGTAGCTGCGGATCGCCGCCAGCGGCTGGTTGAGTTCGTGGCTGATGCTTGCCGACATGGTGCCCAGCACCGACAGCTTGCCGGCCTGGACCAGTTCGTCCTGGGCGCGCACCAGCTCCTGCTGGGTGTTCTCGCGCTCCAGCACCGCGCTTTTCAGCCGGGTGTTGAGGCCTTCGAGGTCGGCGGTGCGTTCGATCACGCGCTTTTCCAGTTCCTGGCGGGCACGGGCCTCGAAGTCGATGCGGTCGATGTAGTGGCGGCGGCGTTGCATCACCAGGCCCGCCAGGAGCATGGCCACCAGCAGCGCGGCGCCGCCGATGGCCATGACGGTCTGTACCGAGCGGTCGACCAGCGTGCGCGGCGCGAGGATGCTGACCTGCCAGCCGGTCTCCTTGATGTCGCGGGTCTGGATCAGCCAGGCGGCCTGGTCGAGCGTCAATGGCTGAGGGGCCTGGGTCGGGTAGGGCTGGATGGCGATGATCGCCTGGCGCTCGGTTTCGGTCAGCTCGCGGGTGGCGCGGAAGCGCCAGTCCGGGCGGGAGGTCAGCACCACCACGCCGTTCTGGTCGGTCAGCAGCAACTGTTCCGGGGTGCGGCCCCAGAGGGTTTCGGTGTGGTCGAGGTCGACCTTGACCACCAGCACGCCGATCACCCGCTCGCGGTCGTGCACCGCCGCGGCGAAGAAGTAGCCGCGCTTGGCCGATGTGGTGCCCTGGCCGAAGAAGCGCCCGAGGTGGCCTTCCATTGCCTCGATGAAGTAGGGGCGGAAGGAGAAGTTGCGGCCGAGGAAGCTGTCCGGTTTGTCCCAGTTGGAGGCGGCCAGGGTGTTGCCGCTGACGTCCATCAGGTACATCACTTCGGCGCCGGTCTGGTGGGTGATGTCCTTGAGCAGGCGGTTGGCGTTGGTCACCGCCTCGAGCTTGAACGGGTCGGCCAGCACGCCACGCAGGGCCGGCAGGTCGCCGAGGATCTGCGGCAGGGTCTCGTAGCGGTGCAAGGTGCCGAGCAGGTTGGCCACGTAGAGGTCGAGGGTCTGGCGGTTCTGCGAGGCCAGTTCGTCCTGGTAGTAGCGTTCGGCGAGGTGGTGCAGCGGCCACAGCAGTGGCGCCAGGCACAGGGCCAGCAGCGCCAGGCTGCGCCAGCGGGGGCGGCGTGGAGGCGTGGGTCTTGGAATCATCGCGATCATTGCGCCAGAAAAGTCTGGCGCAATTATGCGCTACTTCAGGCAGTCGATCAGCGCTTCATGCCAATGCGGCTGGCTGACCTGCCATTCCCGGGCCAGACGCGAGCAGTCCAGGCGCGAGTTGAGCGGACGCTTGGCCGGCGTCGGGTACTCGCTGGAGGGGATCGGCAGCAGCTCGGCGCAGGGCAGGCCCCGTGCCTTGAGCTGTTCGCCGATGGCCTGGGCGAAGCCGAACCAGGAGGTCTCGCCCTGGGCGGTCAGGTGGTAGGCGCCCCAGGCACCGGCCTGGCCTTGCTGCCAACGCTCGACCAGCGCACGGGTGCTGGCGGCGATGGTGGCGGCCCAGGTGGGCGCGCCGATCTGGTCGTCCACCACCTTCAACTGTGGCCGCTCTTGCAACAGCTTTTGCATGGTCAGCAGGAAGTTGCGCCCATGCAGTGAGTAGACCCAGCTGGTGCGCAGGATCAGGTGCTGGCCAGCCACTTCGGTAATCGCCTGTTCGCCCGCCAGTTTGCTGCTGCCGTAGACACCCAGGGGGTTGGTCACGTCATCTTCCGTGTAAGGCGTGGCCTTGGTGCCATCGAACACATAGTCGGTGGAATAGTGGATCAGCGGCACGCCAAGGCGCGTGGCCTCTTCGGCGAGCACCCGCGGGGCTTCGGCGTTGATGGCGAAGGCCAGCTGCGCTTCGCTTTCGGCCTGGTCGACCGCCGTGTGGGCGGCGGCGTTGATGATCAGGTCGGGTTTGAGCTGGCGCAGCGGTTCGCGCAAGGCCTCCGGCCGGGCGAGGTCGAGCCGGTCGCGGCCGAACGACAGCACCTCGCCCCGGCCGTCCAGCGCGCCCTGCAGGGCCTGGGCGACCTGGCCATTGTGGCCACAGACGAGGATCTTCATGGGAACAGCTCGGCTTCGTGCAGGAAGGCACCGGCCTGGTCCTTGGCCGACAGGATGGGCGGCGCCTCGAGGCCCCACTCGATCCCCAGCTCAGGGTCATCCCAACGGATGCAGCGCTCGGCCTTGGGGTTGTAGTAGTCGGTCGTCTTGTACAGGAAGTCGGCCGTTTCGCTCAGTACCAGAAACCCATGGGCAAACCCCGGCGGGATCCAGAACTGCGTGTGGCCCTTGGCGCACAGGCGCGTGGCGACCCATTTGCCGAAGGTCTTCGAGCTGCGGCGGATATCCACCGCCACGTCGAGCACTTCGCCCTGCACCACCCGTACCAGTTTCCCCTGAGGGTTGTCGATCTGGTAATGCAGGCCGCGCAGCACGCCACGTTGCGAGCGCGAGTGGTTGTCTTGCACGAAGCCCGCCTCGAAGCCGGCCTTTTCGGCGAATTCGCGGGCGTTGAAGCTTTCGAAGAAGAAGCCACGGTCATCACCGAACACTTTGGGCTCGATGATCAGGACTTCAGGTATCGCAGTCTTGACGATGTTCATGGGGTCTCTTCAGCCAACTTTTGCAAATACTGGCCGTATCCTGTCTTTTTCAACTCCGCTGCCTTGGCCAGAAGGCTGTCGCGGCCGATCCATCCCTTCTGGAAGGCGATTTCCTCGAGGCAGGCCACTTTAAGGCCCTGGCGATTCTCGATGGTCTGCACGTACTGCGCCGCTTCCAGCAGGCTTTCGTGGGTCCCGGTATCGAGCCAGGCAAAGCCGCGGCCGAAGCGTTCGACGCGCAGGTCGCCACGCTGGAGGTAAGCATTGTTGACGTCGGTGATCTCCAGTTCGCCACGGGCGGAGGGGCGAATATCCTTGGCGATCTTCACCACGTCGTTGTCGTAGAAGTACAGGCCGGTCACGGCGTAGCTGGACTTCGGCTGCGCGGGCTTCTCTTCGATCGACAGCGCACGGCCTTGCGCGTCGTACTCGACCACGCCGAAACGTTCCGGGTCCTTGACCCAATAGCCGAACACGGTGGCCCCCGAGGCGTGGTTGACCGCCCGCTGCAACTGCTCGCTGAAGCCTTGGCCGTGGAAGATATTGTCACCGAGGATCAGGCACACCGAATCGTCGCCGATGAATTGCTCGCCGATCAGGAACGCCTGGGCCAGGCCGTCGGGCGAGGGCTGCTCGGCATAGCTGATGTTGATGCCGAACTGGCTGCCGTCGCCGAACAGCTGGCGGTACTGCGGCAGGTCACGGGGCGTCGAGATCAGCAGGATGTCGCGGATCCCGGCCAGCATCAGCACCGAGATCGGGTAGTAGATCATCGGTTTGTCGTAGATCGGCAACAGTTGCTTCGACACACCGAGGGTGATCGGGTGCAGGCGGGTGCCGGATCCACCGGCCAGGACAATACCTTTAGTCATGCGATCAGGTCCTTGAAGTCGGAGTTGCCCAGACGCTCGCCCTGGTAGCTGCCATCCTGAACGTGTTTGCACCAGTCTAGGTTAGCGAGGTACCACTGGACGGTCTTGCGCAGCCCTGTGAAGAAAGTTTCATCCGGTTTCCAGCCTAGCTCGTGTTCGATCTTGCTGGCGTCGATGGCGTAGCGCAGGTCGTGGCCGGGGCGGTCCTGGACGAAGGTAATCAGGTCTTTGTAGCGGGCCACGCCGGCCGGGCGGCGCTCGGGCGCCAGCTCTTCGAGCAGGTCGCAGAGGGTGTGCACCACGTCGAGGTTCTTCTGCTCGTTGTGGCCGCCGATGTTGTAGGTTTCACCGACCTTGCCGGTGGTCACCACCGTCAGCAGGGCGCGGGCGTGGTCCTCGACATACAGCCAGTCGCGTACCTGCTGGCCGTTGCCATAGACGGGCAGCGGCTTGCCGGCCAGGGCGTTGAGGATCATCAGCGGGATCAGCTTCTCGGGGAAGTGGTACGGGCCGTAGTTGTTCGAGCAGTTGGTGATCAGCACCGGCAGGCCATAGGTGCGCTGCCAGGCGCGCACCAGGTGGTCCGAGGCGGCCTTGCTGGCCGAGTAGGGCGAGCTCGGCGCATACGGGGTGGTTTCGGTGAACAGGTCGTCGGCGCCGTGCAGGTCGCCGTACACCTCGTCGGTGGAGATATGGTGGAAGCGGAACGCCGCGCGAGCGTCGGCGGGCAGGCGGGTCCACCAGGCGCGGGTGGCCTCCAGCAGGGCATAGGTGCCGACGATGTTGGTGTGGATGAACGCGGCCGGGCCGTCGATGGAGCGGTCGACATGGGACTCGGCGGCCAGGTGCATGATGGCCTGCGGCTGGAAGCGCTCGAGCAGGGCGCTCACCGTGGGCTGGTCGGCGATGTCGGCCTGGACGAACTCATAGCGGCTGTTGCTGGCGATGCCTTGCAGCGATTCCAGGTTGCCTGCGTAGGTCAGCTTGTCGAGGTTGAGTACTTCGTGCTCGGTGTTGTCGATCAGGTGGCGGACCAGTGCCGACCCTATGAAGCCGGCGCCGCCAGTGACGAGAATGCGCATGTGTTTTGTCCCTGCAGCTAGTCGATTTAAGAGGTGTGGCGTGGTGCTGCCGTCGGCCGGGCTCAACGGCGCTTCAGCGCCCGGCCGAGGCTGTCGACCACACGGTCCTGCTGGGCAGGCTTGAGCCCGCACCACAAGGGCAGGCGCACCAAGCGCTCGGACAGGCTGTCGGTCTGCTGCATCGCACCGTGCACGCGGCCGTAGCGCTCGCCTGCTGGCGACGAGTGTAGCGGCACGTAGTGGAACACGGCGTAGATCTCTTCGGCGCGCAGGGCCTTGATCACCGCCTGGCGGTCCACGCCCGGCGCCAGCAGCACATGGTACATGTGCGCGTTGTGCTGGCAGTCGGCGGGCACGATCGGGCGTCGCAGCAGGCCTTGGGCCTCGAGCTCGGCCAGGGTGTCGTGATAGTGGTACCAGCTGGCCAGGCGCTGGTCGGTGATGGTACGGGCTTCCTGCAGCTGGGCCCAGAGGAAGGCGGCGATCAGTTCGCCCGGCAGGAACGAGGAACCCACCTCCTGCCAGGTGTACTTGTCCACCTGGCCACGGAAGAAGCGACTGCGGTCGGTGCCTTTCTCGCGGATGATCTCGGCGCGCAGCACCAGCTCCGGGTCGTTGACCAGCAACGCGCCACCTTCGCCGGAAATCACGTTCTTGGTTTCATGGAAGCTGAACGCCCCTAGGTCGCCGATGCCGCCCAGGGCTTGGCCCTTGTAGCTCGACATCACGCCTTGGGCGGCGTCCTCGACGACCCGCAGGCCATACTTGCGGGCAATGGCCATGATGGTGTCCATCTCGCACGCAACGCCGGCGTAGTGGACCACGGCGATGGCCTTGGTACGCGGGGTGATCGCTGCCTCGATCAGCGTTTCGTCGAGGTTGAGGGTGTCCTCGCGAATATCGACGAACACCGGTATCGCACCGCGCAGGACAAAGGCGTTGGCTGTGGAGACGAAGGTGTAGGACGGCATGATCACTTCATCGCCCGGCTGCAGGTCGAGCAGCAGCGCGGACATTTCCAGCGCCGCGGTGCAGGAGTGGGTCAGCAGGGCCTTGCCGCAGCCGGTGCGCTCTTCGAGCCAGGTATGGCAACGCTTGGTGAACGGGCCGTCACCGGCGAGCATGTGGCCGAAGTTGGCCTCGGCGATGTAGTGGAACTCCTTGCCGGTCATGTGCGGGCGATTGAAGGGGATCTGGTCGAGGCTCATGGGTGGTTTCCTGCGGGGGCGGGGGGCGCCTGGTCGCTGCGGATCGCACTGATGCGGCCGCCGATCTGGGTGCCCTTGGCAAGGTTGTCGTAGAAGTAGTCGGTGAAGCCGGCCTGGGCCATGGCGCGCTGGGCGGCTTCGATGTCGTAGGCAATGCGATGCAGGGTGAAGGCCTGGCCGTCCCAGGTGGCGAACGCCGCGCGCGGGTCGCCGTCGCGCGGTTGGCCCACGGAGCCGGGGTTGCACCAGGTCTTGCCGTTGCCGTGCCAGAGGTACTGCACATGGCTGTGCCCGGAGGCGAAGAAGCGCCCCGGGCGATCGGCGAAATAGGCGTCCGAGGGCTCGAGGTATTCATCGAGCGGGTCGTTCCAGCCGCCGTGGATCAGCTCCAGGCCATGCAGGCTGGCGCGTTCGGGCAGGCTTTCGAGCCAGGCGCGGTTCGCCGCGCTGATCACCCTGTGCTGGTAGTCGAGGCAAGCGTTGGCGCTGTTCGAGCGCGGGCAGGGCTCACGGCGGGCGATGTAGGCATCGTGGTTGCCCAGCAGCGAGAAGATGCCACGGGCGCGCAGGGCGTCGCAGCAGGCGTTGATCTCGCTGTAGTAGCCGGCGGTGTCGCCCAGGCAGATGATTTCGTCCACGCCCAGCCGGTCGAGCTCGGCGAGTACGGCGGACAACGCTGCATGGTTGCCGTGGATATCAGAAATGATCCCGATCATGAACCACGTAGTCCTCGATGTAGCGCACGGCGAAGCCCGGGCGAATGGCCGGTTGCGTGGGCGTTTCGCCCTCCAGGTACCAAGCCAGGCACATGGCCGCCTCGTTGTAGCCGAACGCGGTGCGGATGGAACTGGTGGAGGAGATGCGAGGGTTGATCTCCAGCAGTTTCCAGGTACCGTCCACCGCGCGACGGAACTGCAGGTTGGTCGGGCCGACCGGCTTGAAGTGGCGGCACAGGCGGGCTACCACGGTGTCCAGGGTCGGTTCGTGGCGTACCCAGGCCTTGGCGGTGGAACCGTCCGAAGCCAGGCTGCGCTGGAAGGTGATCGAGGCGCAGGCTGCGCCTTTGCCATCGCCGAACACGGCCACGGTGTATTCCTGGTTGGCGCTGCCGATGATCGGCTGGGCCATCAGCACCTCGCCCAGCAAGGGCGCCCAGGGTGTGAAGTCACGCTCCTCGCGCACCCACACCAGGCCTTTGGAGGCGTAGCTGCGGCGGGGCTTGAGCAGGAACGGCAGGCCGAGCTCGGCGCTCAGCGAGGCAAAGTCGCCGGCCAGGTGGCTGGGGATGCGGCTGTTGTCCTCGACCGCCAGCAGGGCCTGGTCCATGGCGTATTTGTCGCGGGTCAGTTCGATCAACTGGGCGTCGTTGAGTGCGACGCGGCAGCGGCTGTCGGCGAGCAGGACACGGTGCGCGTCGAGCCAGTGCACATCCTGTTCGATGCCTGGGATCAGCAGATCGACCTGAAAGCGTTCGATCACATCCAGCAGCCAGGTTGCGTACTCCGGCGCGGCGGTCAGCGGTGCTTGCAGGAAGTGATCGCACCAGGCCTGGCCGACCGCGTCGGCGTAGATGTCGGTGCCCACCAATATGGCGTCGGGGGCGGCGGCACGCAGCGACTTGAGCAGCCCGTAGCCCATGATCGCGCCGACGCCGGTGACCAGGATGGTGCTCATCGGTGTTTCTCCTGATGTTCCTTGAACCGGGTAAGGCCGGTGTGCAGATCGATGGTCGGCCAGTAGCCGATGCGTTGGAAGAGCGCTTCGCAGCCATTGGCCATGGGCAGGTCCGGCAGGTCCGGCTTGCTGGCGTCGAAGCTGATCCGCTCAGGTGTGGCGTACACCTCGAAAGCCGTTTGGGCGATCTGCGACAGGCGCAGGTCCTCGGGGTGGGCGCAGGTGAAGGTGCCGCTGGCGTGCTGTGCCGCGACGCGGGTGCAGATTTCACCCAGGTCGTCGAGGTGCAGGTAGTTGCGCCGGGCGTCGAGCGTGCCGTAGAACGGTTGGACCTGGCCCGCGCGGGCGTTGTCGGCGATGGCGTACAGCAGCGGTTGGTGGCGTCGGCAACGGGCTTGGCTGTCATACACCTGTGACAGCCGCAGCACGGTCAGCTCCAGGCCCTGTTGAGTGCAGAACAGCGCCGCGACCTCCTCGGCGTGGCGCTTGGACAGGCTGTAGGCGCCGTAGTAGCGATCGCCTGGCTGGTACAGCGCCGACAACGACGACAGCAGGATCACCTGGCGCGCCCCACAGTGTTGGGCCAGGCGGCAGGCGGCGAGGGTGCCGACGCTGTTGACCAGCTCGGCGCGCACCAGGTCGTCCGCGCCGGGGCCGCCAAAATCGGCGGCGGCCAGCACGACCAGGTCGAAGCGTTCGCTGACGTGCGCAGGTGCCTGCCAATCGCTCAGGTCGAACGGTATGTCCGCCTCGCGGCGCCCGGCGAAGCGCACCTCGCCCAACTGCGTCAAAGCCTGGCCCAGGGCCTGGCCAAGGGTCGAGGTGCTGCCGATCACCAGGCTGCGCATCAGTTGGCCGTCGCTTCGAGCATCAGCGCGCAGCTGAGCTCCGGGTAGTCGATACCGACGGTGCACATGGCGCCGGTGATCTGCTCGCTCAGTTCGAGCTTGAGCAGTTGCGAGGTCATGAACGGCTTGAGGAACACGCCCTCCTTGCGGGTGACCTGGTAGCCGGCGTCGGTCAGCTCGCGGGTCAGGCTGTCCAGCGAATAGACACGCTGGTGGCCCAGTTCCAGGTCACCCTGGCCGAGGCTCATCATGTTCCCCAGCAGGCCGGCGGCATGGCCGAAGCGGCGGTGCAGCGACTCGCCGTTGGGCACCAGCACGAACAGGCGCCCACCCGGTGCCAGGAAGCGGCGGAAGCGCTGCAGCACGGTCTGCGGATCGTCCACGTGCTCGAGGACGAAGCCCATGACGATCAGGTCGAAGGTGCGCGAGCTGTCGAAGTGCTCGAAATAGCCCTCGACGATGTCCACGGGGCTGTCGGGGAACTGCTCGCGGAACTGCGCGATGACCGAGGCCGAGCCGTCGATAACGGTGTGCGAGGCGAAGAACTGCGAGAAGCGGTTGGTGGAGAAGCCATGGCCGACGCCCAGCTCGAGGATCGAGTCCTGCGCCTGGCACAGCTGCATGATCCGCTGGGGGTACCAGTTGAGGATGATGTCGTTGTCGAAGGCGTAGCCGAAGCGATCGCTGTAGGCGCCGATGTAGCTATCAAGCGTGTTGGTCATGGTGGGCTCGCAGGTCGGTTTCGGCGCGCTCTGGCGCGGTGGATGCGGAAGCGGGCGGGAGCACGTGCCGCATGAAGCGCGGGGCTTCCCGGCCGCAGTTGAACAGCAGGTCGAGGATGGTCACGCCGTGGGCGAATGCGCCCCACAGCTGCGGGTACTCGGGGTAGCCGCGGTAGTCGAACCAGGTGACGGCGATACCTTCGGCGTCGAACAGGCGTTCATCGAGGTAGTCACGCGCTGCCGGGCCGGACAGGTATTCGCTGGCGCCGGCCTGCCGGCACAGGTCGACCAGGCGTTCGGTCTTGCCTTCGCCGAGCTGGTAGTCCCAGGAGCGGCTGATGCGCGTGGTGATGCCAAGATAGTCGCAGACCGCCTGCAGCAAGGCATGGTTGAGCGCGCTGAGGTTGTCATGCACCTGTTCCAGGTACAGGGGCTTGAGCCAGCGGGTGATTTCGGCAAAGCAAGGGGCCTTGGCGTAGTTGGCTTCCAGGGTTTTCCAGTGCTTGACCTGCCAACGGCTGTCGCGCAGCTCGACATCGCGAATACGCCGGTCGATATCCTGGCCGGCAGGCACCGTCAGCCACTCGACGCCCTTGGGGGTCTTGATCTGGTTGCGGTTGCGCCAGTCATTCTTGGTGTACTGCATGTCGTCGTAGAGGATGAATTCGTCCACGGCGGCGATCAGGTCGAAATAGCCCTTCCAGGGGATGTAGTTCGACTGCAGGATGGCGACCCGTTTCATGGGCGCACTCCCATGCAGGCGCGACGTACTTCTGACGCGAATGGGGCGTTTGGCCTGGAGTCGGCGTCAAGGCGCCGGGGAATAGCCAGCTGATCGTCGGACATATTGGGTTGCTTCCTGTTGGCCTGGGGGCGATGCGGGGCGCTCTGCGCCGTGGTTTTGCTGGGCGATACCGGAGTCTGGTCGCCTGGCGGGCCGGATCGTCCCTCTTGCTTCCGGGCAGTGGTAATGGCGATATAAGCAAAAAAGAGGCCGAGGTTTACAGCATGCCGTTGCACACCCTGCTCCACCGCTCCAGCCAGTCCCGTCCCGTGGTTTGCGAAGCGCAGGCCCTACAGGCTGTGCAGGCCTATTACGGCCTGCATGGCGCGTTGGTGCCCCTCGGTAGCCAGCAGGACGTGAACTTCTGGCTGGACAGTGACCAGGGCCGCTTCGTGTTCAAGGTCTGCCATGGCAGTTACGCCGAGGCGGAGTTGCAGGCGCAGCACGCGGCGTTGGCGTTCCTGCGCAACGAAGGCATCCCCGTCCCGACCGTGCGGCCGGCAGTTTCCGGCGACACCCTGCTGGCGCTGGAAATCCAGGGCCAGCCATTGCGCGCCCGGCTGCTCGACTACATCGAAGGCCAGCCGCTGACCCGCTTCAAGCACCTGCCAGCACGGCTGGTGGCTGAATTGGGCGCGCTCTGTGCCCGGGTCGACCAGGCCCTGGTCAACTTTGACCATCCAGGGCTGGAGCGCACCTTGCAGTGGGATCCTCGGCATGCCCAGGCCCTGATCGAACACCTGTTGCCGACCCTTGAGTCAGGCGGGCGGCGCCAGCAGGTCGAGCGGGTCACCCGTCAAGCGGCCGAGCGGTTGCAACCGCTGGTCGGTCTTTTGCCGAGCCAGGCTGTGCACCTGGACATCACCGATGACAACACGGTCTGGCGTCGTGACGATGCGCGGCAATGGCAACTGCAAGGGGTCATCGACTTCGGCGACCTCTGCCGCACCTGGCGCATCGCCGACCTGTCGGTTACCTGCGCGGCACTGCTGCATCACGCCGAAGGCGACCCGTTGCGCATCCTCCCGGCGATTGCCGCCTATCAGGCAGTGAATCCGCTCGAGGATGCCGAACTGCGTGCGCTGTGGCCCCTGGTGCTCAATCGCGCGGCGGTGCTGGTGCTCAGCAGCGAGCAGCAACTGGCCGTCGACCCGGGCAACCAGTACGTGCTCGACAACATCGCCCATGAGTGGGAAATCTTCGAGACCGCCTGCGCGCTCCCCATGGCGTTGATGGAAGCCGCGATCCTGCAAGCGGCAGGCAGAAGGCCGCAGGTGCCCGACTTCAGCGCGAGCCTGGCACTGGTGCCCGCGTTGGCGGGGCAGGTGGTCAACCGTGTCGACCTCGGCGTCCTCAGCCCGCACTGCGAGTTCGGCAATTGGGAGCTGCCGGGGTTCGACCCGCGTGTGCTGGCCGCGCAGCCGGTGCCTTCCAGCAGCTTGCACGGCCAGTACCGACTGTCGCAGACCCATATTGACCGACCAGATGAGCCTGCCACCTGTGCATTGGGGGTGGAGCTCAACCTGTTCCCTGGCACCGTGCTGCAGGCCCCCGAGGCGGGTGTCTGGCAGCGCAGCGGCGATAACCGAGGCTGCCTGCGAACCGCGCAGTGGCAACTGTGGCTCAACGGCCTGGAGGAGGCGCCGGCGGATGGCCAGGTGTTGGAGAAAGGCCAGGTGCTGGGTGCCACCTGTGGATTCCTCAGCGTGCAGTTGTGCCTGGCGGGTGAGGCGCAACCGCCGTTCTTCGCCAAACCCTCCCACGCCGAGGCCTGGCTGGTCCTGTGCCCCTCGCCGCGCGCGTTGCTGGGCTTCGACTGCGACGCCGAGCCGCTGGCCGACCCGCAGGCATTGCTGGCCCGGCGTGACGCCAGCTTCGCCCGTTCGCAGAAGCACTACTACGCCCAGCCGCCGCATATCGAACGTGGCTGGCGCAACTACCTGATCGACATGCAGGGCCGCTCGTACCTGGACATGCTCAACAACGTCGCCGTACTGGGCCATGGCCACCCGCGCATGGTCGCCGAGTCGGCGCGCCAGTGGTCGCTGGTCAACACCAACTCGCGCTTCCACTACGCCGCCATTGCCGAGTTCTCCGAGCGCTTGCTGGACGTGGCGCCGGAAGGTTTCGACCGGGTGTTCCTGGTCAACAGTGGCACAGAGGCCAACGACCTGGCGATCCGCCTGGCCTGGGCCTACAGCGGCGGGCGCGACCTGCTCAGCGTGCTCGAGGCCTATCACGGTTGGTCGGTGGCCACCGACGCCATCTCCACGTCCATCGCCGACAACCCACAAGCCCTGGAGACCCGGCCGGACTGGGTGCACCCGGTGGAGGCGCCGAACACCTTCCGCGGTCGCTTCCGGGGGGCCGACAGTGCCGCCGACTACCTGCGCGATGTCGACGCGAAGCTGGCCGACCTGGATGCCCGTGGCCGCCAGCTGGCGGGCATGATCTGCGAGCCGGTGTATGGCAACGCCGGGGGCATCTCGCTGCCAGCGGGCTACCTGCGCGAGGCCTACGCCAAGGTTCGTCAGCGCGGCGGGGTGTGCATCGCCGACGAGGTGCAGGTCGGCTATGGGCGCCTGGGCGAGTACTTCTGGGGCTTCGAGGAGCAGGGCGTGGTGCCGGACATCATCACCATGGCCAAGGGCATGGGCAACGGCCAGCCGCTGGGTGCGGTGATCACCCGGCGGGAGATCGCCGAGGCGCTGGAGGCCGAGGGCTACTTCTTCTCGTCCGCAGGGGGCAGCCCGGTCAGCTGCCGAATCGGCATGGCGGTGCTGGATGTGATGCGCGACGAAGGGCTGTGGGACAACGCCCGTGACGTGGGGCGCCACTTCAAGGCGCGCCTCGAGGCGTTGGTCGACAACTATCCGCTTGCCGGTGCCGCCCATGGCTCGGGCTTCTACCTGGGGCTGGAGCTGGTGCGTGATCGCCAGACCCTGGAGCCGGCCACCGAGGAGACCATGATCCTGTGCGACCGCCTGCGTGAGCTGGGGATCTTCATGCAGCCGACTGGCGACTACCTGAACATTCTCAAGATCAAGCCGCCGATGTGCACCACGCGGGCGAGCGTGGACTACTTTGTCGACAGTGTGGAGCGGATTTTGGGTGAGGGCTTATAAAATCGATTCTTATCGATTTGAAATGACGGCTTATGCAAAAACGGTCTCTTGGCTTGCTTTAAAAGTCGATATTTATCGGATATAAGTGTTCGTCATAAAGCAGTCGGGACCGCTTTGCGGTCCTTTCGCGGCACAAGGCCGCTCCTACAGGGATAGCGTTCGACCTGTAGGAGCGGCCTTGTGCCGCGAAAGGCGTGCGCAGCGGGCCCCGGTCCACCGACAGTTGCTATCTAGAGGTCATCGATGAAAACGCTCAACTCGACCCCCCGCGCCGACGGCTTCCACATGCCCGCCGAATGGGCCCCGCAGACCCAGGTATGGATGGTCTGGCCGGAGCGCCCGGACAACTGGCGCCTGGGTGGCAAGCCGGCGCAGGCCGCGCACGTGACCCTGGCCAAGGCCATCGCCCGCTTCGAGCCGGTAACCGTGGCCGTATCCGCCGCTCAGTACGAGAACGCCCGCCGCCAGCTTGACCTGCCCAACATCCGGGTGGTCGAGATCAGCAACGACGACGCCTGGGTGCGCGACACCGGCCCGACCTTCGTCATCAACGACCATGGCGAGGTGCGTGGCGTGGACTGGGGCTTCAATGCCTGGGGTGGTTTCGACGGCGGCCTGTACGCACCGTGGAAGCGTGACGAGGAACTGGCCGCCAAGGTCATGGAGATGGAGCGCGTGCAGCGCTACCACACCGAAGGTTTCGTGCTCGAGGGCGGTTCGATCCACGTCGACGGCGAAGGCACCCTGATCACCACCGAAGAATGCCTGCTCAACCGCAATCGCAACCCGCACCTGAACCGCGAGCAGATCGAGGATATCCTGCGCGAGCACCTGGCGGTGGACACCATCGTCTGGCTGCCGGACGGCCTGTACAACGACGAGACCGACGGCCACGTCGACAACTTCTGCTGTTACGTCAGCCCGGGCGAAGTGTTACTGGCTTGGACCGATGATTCCAATGACCCCAACTACGCACGCTGCCACGCCGCCTATGAGGTGCTGAAAAACACCCGTGATGCCAAAGGCCGCGAGTTCGTGGTGCACAAGATGCCGATTCCGGGGCCACTGTACGCCACTCAAGCAGAGTGCGACGGCGTCGATCACGTGGCTGGCAGCCAGGAGCGCGACCCGTCGGTACGCCTGGCCGGCTCCTACGTGAACTTCCTGATCGTCAACGGCGGCATCATCGCCCCAAGCTTCGACGATCCGGCCGATGCGCAGGCCAGAGCGATCCTGGCCAAGGTCTTCCCGGACCACGAAGTGGTGATGATCCCGGGCCGTGAGTTGCTGCTCGGGGGCGGCAACATCCATTGCCTGACCCAACAGCAGCCGGCGCCGGCCAAGCGCTGATCCCCAGGCCAACGAAAAAGCCCGTCTCATGACGGGCTTTTTTGTGGGCGACGACGGTCGGGGCGCGCAGATGGCACACCTCTTGTATTGTTTTTCCATTGTGTTTCAGACAGATAGGGCTACGCCGTTCTGTAACAAACCTTACGTAAGTTAGCCGCTCACGGGCCCAGGAGTGCGTGTGGAAATGAATGCAGCAAGTGAGTCGGCTTTGCCCCCATCGGCCGTGAATCACGAATCGCTCAAGCTGTTGGCGCAGTGGTTGAAACACCATGGAAGCATCCGGGTCAGGAAGACCGACCCACGACGTCTGCTGGACGGGCGATACCCTCAGGGACTGATCAGCGATGCGGAGCTCGAGGCTCTGATGGCGGTCTGGCACTGACCGGGAGGGATCCCGTTGCAATGAAAAAACGCCACCGCACTGCGGTGGCGTTTTCGTTTTCGCGGTCATGATTCGGTGCGGATACCTGTAGGAGCGGCCTTGTGCCGCGAAAGGGCTGCGTAGCGGCCCCATGATTTCAGCGTTGACGCAAAAAACGCCGGGGCCGCTTTGCGGCCCTTTCGCGGCACAAGGCCGCTCCTACAGGGGGGGCGCAAGGTTCGGGCTCAGAAGCTGTAGCTGCCGGTCACCACCAGGCTGCGCGGGTCGCCGACCTGGATCTGCGCGGCGCTGGTGGCCGAGCTGTAGTAGGTCTTGTCGGTGATGTTGCTCAGCGCCGCGCGCACGTCCCAGTCGTGGGTGCGGTAGCCGGCCAGCGCGTCCCAGCGGCCGTAGCCCGGCAGCACCACGGTGTTCTGGTTGTCGGCGTAGCGGTCGCCGACCAGGGTCAGGCCGGTCTCGGCGTACCAGCCCAGCTCCGGTTTCCAGGTCACGAACAGGCTGGCGTTGCGCTTGGCCACGTCATTGATGCGGTTGCCTTCCTGGCCGTTGTTGTCCTTGACGATGGTCGCGTCCTGCAGGCCGATGCCGCCGCGCACATACCAGTTGCCGACGACGTTGCCGGTGGCAGTCAGCTCGATGCCGCGCGAGCGCTGCAGGCCGGTCATCAGGGTGATGTTCGGGTCGAGCGGGTCGCGGGTGCGGCGGTTGTACAGCTCGAGCTCGTACACCGCCAGGGTGGTGCTCAGGCGTTCGTCGAACCACTCGCTCTTGACCCCGATCTCCTTCTGCCGGGTCAGCTCCGGTTCGGTTTCGTTGGTGTTGCCCGCCGCGCCCGGGGTGATGCCGATCAGGCCGCCGCCGACCGGCGAGTAGGTCTTGCTCCAGGAGGCGTAGAACGAATGCTCGCGCCATGGCGTGTAGACCACGCCCAGGCGTGGGCTGAAGCTGTTGTCCTTCTGCTTCTCGGCGATATTGCGCAGCTTGTTGGTGGTTTCCACCTCGAACTGGTCGAAGCGCACGCCGGCGAGGATCTGCCACTGGTCGTTGAGGCGGATCTGGTCCTGCAGGTAGACGCCACGGCTGTCGACCACGGTGTGGTTGTTGCTCGACACCACCATCGGGCCGTTGTGTTGCAGCGCACGGTTGGGGTTGTTCAGGTCCAGGGACGGCACCGCCGTGCCGCCGGCGCTGACTGCCTTGGCGGTATACAGCAGTGGGTCGCGGCGCTGGTTGCCGAACTCCATGCCCACCAGCACCTTGTGCTCCAGGCCCCAGGTGCTGACATCGCCTTCGGCCTCGAGGTTGTTGAACAGGTTGCGGGTGCTCAGGTCCTGCTGCCAGCGCTGGCGGCTGACCAGGTTGGTGCGCGGGTCGTAGCCGGTCTGGTAGGTGTTGTCGAAGTCGCTGTCGAGCTTGAACAGGCCCAGGGTATGGCGCAGCTGCCAGTTGTCGCTGAGCTGGTAGTTCAGGCGCGAGCGCAGCGACTGCGCCTTGTCGTCGATGTAGTCGCGCTGGGTGTCGCCGTAGGTGGTGCTGCGGCTGACGTCCGCCGGGCGGCCGTTGGCGCCGGGGATGCCGCGGTCCGGGGTGCGGTTGTAGCGGCTGTATTCGTACTGCACCAGCCAGTTGAGGTCGGGGGTCAGCTGCCAGCTCATCGACGGCGCGAACAACTGACGATTGCCGTCGATGCCTTTGCGGAAGCTGTTGCTGTCCTCGTTGCCCATGTTCAGGCGCAGGCTGATGTTCTCGCTCGGGTCGGCGCTGAGGTCGGCGTACAGGCTGCGCAAGTCCTGGCTGCCGCCCTGGGCTTCGATGGTCGAGCGGCGGCCATGCTCCGGCGCCTTGCTCACCCGGTTGACGATACCGCCCTGGCTGCCACGGCCATACAGCACCGCCGCGGGGCCCTTGAGCACCTCGACCCGCTCGATGTTGTGCAAGTCGCGGGTGTACTGGCTGTCGTCGCGGATGCCGTCCAGGTAGAAGTCGTTGCTGGCGTCGAAGCCACGGATACGCAGGCTGTCGAAGCGGGTGTCGCCACCGGCGCTGACGTTGGGGATGCCTTCCAGTGCCTTGCCCAGGTTGCTGCTACCGTAGTCCAGCACGTTGCTGGTCTTCACCGAATCGATGGCCTGGGGCACATAGCGTGCCGGCGTCGAGGTACGGGTCGCGGTGGTCACGTCCCTGACCCGTGGGTTGTCCTCTTCGCGCTCGTTGTCGGCGGTGATCGAGGTTTCCGGCAGGGTGGTGGTGGCGGCATTGACCAGCCCTGCGCTGAACATCAGCGACAGGCCCAGGGTCAGGGGCGAAAGGCGGCAGGGAGCAAGCATCGCGGGCGTCCGGTAAGGGGAGGTGAGAAATTGGGCGCGAATGATAATGCTTGCTATTTGCTGTTGCATGTCTATTCGTAAAGACTTGTCTTTACATTTGTATCAATTTGTTACTATCCCTTTGGATATATAAGGGCAATGCCCATGCGCGTACGGGTGATAAATGACAATTGTGCGGTTGTCACCGCGTTTGCATAAAAGAGACAAATTTGCGCTGACACACGGCAGATATGCATGGAAATGCACCGCCGCCGACCTTGTTTTTGGTTATATCAACCTGCAATTCACGTTTTTTTGACATGTATGAGCAGGCAGGGCTAGGATTCGGCCTCTACGCCTGCTGGCCATGACATGGCCATGGGGTCGTAAGGGCCGTTGCAGACCTTCTGCAGGCCTTTAGGCCGGGATCCGCATAGCGTCGAACCTACGAAGGGGCGTTGGTTCTGGGCGTTCTAATGCAGCGCGTTTTTGAATACGAAATAAGGAAAATAAGATGTTGAAAACCAGGATCAGCCTGGTCGCTCTGGCGATGATCGCCGCGACCCAGGCACAGGCCAACGATCAGGCCGACAGCAAGGGCTTCATCGAGGACAGCCACGCCAACGTCCTTCTGCGCAACGCCTACATCAACCGTGACAAGAAGCACGGCACTGATGACCAGATCGAATGGGGCCAAGGCGCCATCGCCAACTTCTCCTCCGGCTTCACCCAGGGCACCGTCGGTGTCGGCGTCGACGCCTTCGGCCTGTACGCCGTGCGCCTCGATGGCGGCAAAGGCCACAACGGTGGCGCCGGTGTCGATTTCTTCAAGCCGCACAACACCAAGAATGCCGACGGCAACGCCAGCGGTCCGCATGACCTGGCCCGTGCTGGCGCAGCCGTCAAGTTCCGCATCTCCAACACCGTGCTGAAGTATGGTGACCAGATGCCGACCCTGCCTGTGCTGCAGTACGACGATGGCCGCCTGCTGCCAGAGAGTTTCACCGGCACCCTGATCACCTCGAAGGAGATCAAGGGCCTGGAACTGAACGCCGGTCGTTTCACCCAGGAAGCGCGCAAGAGTGCCGAGCGTCGTGATGGCGGTGGCCTGAAGTCGATCAATGTGTTCGGCGGCAGCTACAAGTTCACCGACAACTTCACCGCGTCGCTGTACACCGCTGACAACGAAGATGTGCAGAAGAAGCACTACCTGGGCCTGAACTACGTCTTCCCGATCGCCAGCGACCAGTCCCTGACCTTGGACTTCAACGGCTACAAGTCGGACATCGACCACAAGTACGTCAACAAGGCCGATCTGACTGGCGACTCCAACACCATCTGGAGCCTGGCAGCCACCTACGCCTACGGCCCTCACTCGTTCACCCTGGCGCACCAGCGCAGCACTGGCAGCACCGGCTACCAGTACGGCTGGTACCAGAACGCAGGCGGCACGGGTGACGGTGGTTCGACCATCTACCTGGCCAACAGCTACTGGTCCGACTTCAACGCCGAGGATGAGCGCTCCTGGCAGCTGGGCTACGGCCTGGACTTCGGTGCCTTCGGTATCCCGGGCCTGACCTACAAGCTGGCCTACGTGGTGGGTGACAACATCAACACCCGTACCGTCGGCAAGCCGGAAGGCTACGGTGAAGGTAAAGAGCGCGAGATCTTCAACCAGATCCGCTATGTCGTTCAGGAAGGCCCGGCCAAAGACCTGTCGATCAAGCTGCGTAGCTCCTTCCTGCGCACCAACAACGCTGTCCAGCAAAACGGCAACTACACCGACGACGGCAACGAAGTCCGTGTATTCGTCGAGTACCCGATCAGCATCTTCTGATCCTGATCCCGCGTCATCGACAACCCCGGCCTATGCCGGGGTTGTTGCTTTCCGTGGCTTGGCAAGCGCTGCCGATGCCACCTCGATCTCCCCCGTCTCTGGCGCAAAGCTGTCACTGCGCGCCATTCGCCACATCCGTGCATAAAACTCGCTGTCGATCGTCCCGCTGAGCAATTCCCCTGGCTTGAGGAAGGTATGCAGCTGCGAGAACAGGCCGATCTCGCTGGCACTGATGCGCCGCGCCAGGTGCTTGGGCTTGAGCTCGGACGGTTGTGCCAGGCCAGCGGCGGCGAGCATTTCGGCCAGGGCATGCAGGGTGTTGCGATGGAAGCTGGCGACCCGCTCTGCCTTCTCCGGCACCACCAGCGCTCGCTGGCGCAACGGGTCCTGGGTGGCCACGCCGGTCGGGCACTTGTTGGTGTGGCAACTCTGCGACTGGATGCAGCCGATGGCGAACATGAAGCCGCGCGCCGAGTTGACCCAGTCGGCGCCGATGGCCAGCACGCTGGCGATGTCGAAGGCGCTGACCAGCTTGCCCGCCGCGCCGATGCGGATGCGTTCGCGCAGGTTCAGGCCCACCAGGGTGTTGTGCACGAACATCAGCCCGTCGCGCAGCGGCACGCCCATGTTGTCGGAGAACTCCCGGGGTGCCGCGCCGGTGCCGCCTTCCTTGCCGTCGACGACGATGAAGTCCGGGGTGATGCCGGTGGCCAGCATGGCCTTGGCGATGCCCATGAACTCCCATGGGTGGCCCAGGCAGAACTTGAAGCCCACCGGCTTGCCGCCGGACAGCTCGCGCAGCCGGGCAACGAAACGCAGCAGCTCCACGGGGGTGCGGAAGGCACTGTGGGCGGCTGGCGAGATGCAGTCCTCGCCCGCGCGCACGCCCCGGGTGGTGGCGATCTCTGCGCTGACCTTGTGCCCCGGCAGGATGCCGCCATGGCCGGGCTTGGCGCCTTGGCTGAGCTTGATCTCGATCATCTTCACCTGGCCGTCGCGCGCCTGCACGGCGAAGCGCTCGGGGTCGAAGTGGCCATGCTCGGTGCGGCAGCCGAAGTAGCCGCTGCCGATTTCCCAGATCAGGTCGCCGCCGTGTTCGCGGTGATAGGGGCTGATGCTGCCCTCGCCGGTGTCGTGGGCAAAGCGGCCCAGGCGCGCGCCTTTGTTCAGCGCGCTGATGGCGTTGGCGCTGAGGGCGCCGAAGCTCATGGCCGAGATATTGAAGATCGACGCCGAATACGGCTGGGTGCACTGCGGCCCGCCGATACGGATGCGGAACGAGGCGGGGTTGGCCATTGGTACTGGCAGCATGGAATGGCTGATGAACTCGAAACCGGGCTTGTAGGCGTCGTTGAGTGTGCCAAAGGCTTTCTCGGCACTTTCGTTCTTGGCCCGGGCATAGACCAGCGAACGTTGGGCGCGAGAGAACGGCAGTTTGTCGTCGTCGCCTTCGATCAGGTACTGGCGGATTTCCGGGCGGATGGTCTCGATCAGGTAGCGGATATTGCCCAGGATCGGGTAGTTGCGCCGCACCGCGTGGTGGCTTTGGCGCAGGTCGTTGAGGCCGACCAGGCTGAGCAGGGCGCTGATCAGGGCGAATGGCCAGAGCCAGGGGTGTACGGGCAGGAAAGGGGCGCTGGCGGCGGTGAAAATGAGGCATGCGGCCAGGCAGGCGTAGCGGCTGGGGAGCGAGTCTTTCATGGGTCCATCGCAGGCGGGATGACCTGCGTAGGATAGGTAAAGCCATGGGCCGGAAAACCTGGGGAATCGGTAAAAGACTATTACGGGTTGGGCGGGAGAGGTGAAGTGCCTGGGACACCGAGCGCCGCCTGTGCGGCGCATCGCGGATAAATCTGCTCCTACACGCGTTGCAACGTGACCATGAGGTAGTTCGTCGGGCTGCCTGTAGGAGCGGATTTATCCGCGGTGCGCCGCGCGGCGGCGCTCGATCGCGGGCGCGCCACTACAAAATCTGCCTATACCACTATCACCCGCTTTTGCCTCAACGCCACAGAACCTTCGCATACCCTTCCTAGCATGGCCCCATCGCTTCGATGAGGACCTGCCATGAACAACGTCACCCCGGGCGCGCAGATGAAAGTGCGCGGCATCCACAAGCGCTTCGGTGCCTTCACTGCGCTCAACGATGTGTCCCTGGACATCGCCGCCGGCGAGCTGGTGTGCCTGCTCGGCCCGTCAGGCTGCGGCAAGACCACCCTGCTGCGCTGCATCGCCGGTCTCGAGCGCCAGGACCGCGGCGCGCTGTACATCGGCGAGCGCGACATCTCCGAACTGCCGCCCCAGGCACGTGACTACGGCATCCTGTTCCAGTCCTACGCGCTGTTCCCCAACCTCACGGTCGAAGCCAACATCGCCTACGGCCTGACCGGTAGCCGCCGCGAGGCGTCGCGCCAGCGGGTCGCCGAGATGCTTGAGTTGGTGGGCCTGGCGGGCAGCGAGAAGAAATACCCCGGCCAACTCTCCGGCGGCCAGCAACAGCGCGTGGCCCTGGCCCGTGCCCTGGCACCGTCGCCCTCGCTGCTGCTGCTGGACGAACCGATGTCGGCGCTCGATGCCCGGGTCCGCGAGCACCTGTGCACCGAGCTGCGCCAGCTGCAACGCCAGCTGGGCATCACCACCCTGATGGTCACCCACAACCAGGACGAGGCCATGCTGATGGCCGACCGCATCGCCGTGATGAACAACGGCCAGGTCGAGCAGTACGCCACGCCCCAGGAAATCTACGACCAGCCGGCCACGCCATTCGTCGCCGAGTTCGTCGGCCAGGGCAACTGGCTGCCGTTCCAGCGCCGTGGCGACAGCCTCGCCCAGGTCGGCGGCATGAACATGCGCCTGGCGCCGAACGCCGGCAACGCCAGCAGTGGCCGGCTGTTCTGCCGCCCGGAAGCGATCACCGTCAACCCGGTGGTGCACGAAGAGAACCTGTTCCCGGCCAAGGTTCGCGAGATCACCTTCCTCGGCAACCGCTGCCGCATGAGCTTCGAGTTCAAGGCCTTGCCGGGCCACGCGCTGCTCGCCGAGCTGACGCCGGAAGCCATGCCGCGCCTGGGTTCGCAGGATATCTGGGTGGCCCTGCCGCCGCAGAGTCTGCAGGTGTTCGCCTGAGATGGCCGCGCCCATGACCCTGCCGCTCGCCCACGCCAAGGCCGCGCCGCAAAAGGGTGTCGCCCTGGGTGACCGTTTGTTCGTGGTCGGTGGCAAGAGCCTGCTGCTGATCCTGTTGATGCTGGCGGTGCTGATGCCGTTGCTGGCGATCTTCTGGCGTGGCCTGAGCGGCGACGCCGGGCAGGGCGGTGGCCTGGAAGCCGCCCGTGAACTGTTCGCCAGCGCCAACTTCCACTGGTTGCTGGGCAACAGCCTGTCGGTGGCCTTCACCGTCGCCGCCATCGTGGTGCCGCTGGCCTACCTGTTCGCCTACGCCCTGCAGCGCACGCTGATCCCGGCCAAGGGCCTGTGGCGGGGGATCTCGCTGCTGCCGCTGCTGGCGCCGTCGATGCTGCCGGCCATCGCGCTGGTGTACCTGTTCGGCAACCAGGGCCTGTTGCGCGGGCTGCTCAGCGACAATATCTACGGCTACTGGGGCATCGTCCTCGGCGAGGCCATCTACACCTTCCCCCATGCGCTGATGATCCTGCTCTCGGCGTTGTCGTTGGCTGACGCTCGTTTGTTCGACGCGGCATCGAGCATGGGTGCCGGCCCCACCCGGGCCTTCTTCAGCATCACCTGGCCGGCCACGCGCCAGGCGGTGTTCGCCGCGTTCTGCCTGGTGTTCACCCTGACCATCACCGACTTCGGCGTGCCCGTGGTGGTCGGTGGCGATTACCAGGTACTGGCGCTGGAAGCCTACAAGGCCGTGGTCGGCCAGCAGCAGTTCGGCCGTGGCGCGTTGATCGGCATGGTGCTGCTGGTGCCAGCGCTGCTGAGCTTTGCCGTCGATGCCTGGCTGCGCCGCCGCCAGGGCGAGGCCATGAGCGGCCGCGCCCAGGTGTTCGAGCCCAAGCCGTCGAAGCTGCGCGACGGTTGCTACCTGGCCCTCGTGCTGCTGGTGTGCGCGGCGTTGCTGGGGGTGATCGGCATGGCGGTGTACTCGTCGCTGGTCAAATTCTGGCCCTACAATCTGTCGCTGTCGTTCAAGCACTACCTGTTCGACGACACCGCCGGGGGTGGCTGGCTGGCCTACCGCAACAGCGTGACCATGGCCATCGGCACCGCGCTGATCGGTAGCGTGGTGATCTTCAGCGGCGCCTACCTGATGGAGAAGACCCAGGGCCAGCGCCTGCTCAACCAGTTGCTGCGCTTGCTCAGTTTCATTCCCATGGCGGTCCCCGGCCTGGTGCTGGGCCTGGGCTACGTGTTCTTCTTCAACCTCAACGGCAACCCGCTGCACGTGTTCTACGGCAGCATGACGCTGCTGGTGGTGTGCACCATCGCCCACTACCTGACCACCGCGCAGATGACCGCCACCACCGCCCTGCGCCAGCTCGACGGCGAATTCGAGGCCGCCGCGCTGTCGCTCAAGGCGCCGCTGTACAAGCATTTCATGCGGGTCACCGTGCCCATCTGCCTGCCGGCGCTGCTGGACATCATCCGCTACCTGTTCGTTTCGGCGATGACCACCGTGTCGGCGGCAATCTTCCTCTACAGCCCCGACACCATCCTCGCCGCCGTCGCCGTGCTGAACATGGACGACGCCGGCAACGTCGGCGGCGCCGCTGCCATGTCCACCTTGATCCTGCTGACCAGTGCCGCCGCCTCGCTGTTGCTGGCCGGCGCTTCACGCGGCCTGCTGCGCCGCTCCCAGGCCTGGCGCCAACGCGCCCCCGGCCATTGACCGACTGCCCACACTGATAGGAACCGCATCATGTTCAAGCCCCTCGCACTTGCCGCTGCTGTATCCGCCGTCTTCAGCCTGCAGGCTTCGGCCGCGACCCAGCTGACCGTCTACACCGCCCTGGAGGCCGAGCAGCTCAAGAGCTACAAGCAGGCTTTCGAAAAGGCCAACCCCGACATCGAGATCAAGTGGGTGCGCGACTCCACCGGCATCATCACCGCCAAGCTGCTGGCTGAGAAAGAGCGCCCGCAGGCCGATGCGGTGTGGGGCCTGGCGGCCTCCAGCCTGGCCATCCTCGACCAGAACGGCATGCTTGAAGCCTATGCACCGAAGGACCTGGGCAAGATTTCCAGCAACTACCGCGACGCCGCCAACCCGCCGGCCTGGGTGGGCATGGACGTGTGGGCCGCGACCATCTGCTTCAACACCGTCGAGGCCGAGAAGCAGGGCCTGAGCAAGCCGCTTAGCTGGCAGGACCTGACCAAGCCCGAGTACAAGGGCAAGATCGTCATGCCCAACCCGGCGTCCTCCGGCACCGGCTTCCTCGACGTAAGCGCCTGGCTGCAGACCTTCGGCGAGCCCCAGGGCTGGGCCTACATGGACGCCCTGCACCAGAACATCGGGCAGTACGTCCATTCCGGTTCCAAACCCTGCAAGCTGGCGGCGGCCGGCGAGTTCCCGATCGGCATCTCGTTCGAATACCCGGCCGTGCAGCTCAAGCGCCAGGGCGCGCCGCTGGACATCGTGCTGCCGAAGGAGGGGCTAGGCTGGGAGATCGAGGCCACCGCCGTGATCAAGGGCTCGCCGAAGGCCGATGCGGCCAAGCGCCTGGCCGACTTCTCCGCCAGCCCCGCGGCCATGGAGTTGTACAAGGAGAACTTCGCCGTGCTCGCCGCGCCGGGGATCGCCAAGCCGCAGACCGAACTGCCGGCCGATTATGAGCAACGCCTGATCAAGAACGACTTTGCCTGGGCCTCGAAAAACCGTGACGAGATCCTCAGCGAGTGGCGCAAGCGCTATGACGGCAAGTCGGAGAAGGTGGCGCAGCAGTAAGACCGGCGAGGTCTCTGTAGGAGCGGCTTCAGCCGCGATGCGGTTGGCACCCGCTTCGCGGGTGATCGCGGCTGAAGCCGCTCCTACAGGCGAACATCCCGTGCACATCAGGAGCATGCCAGTGCCTACCCCCGAGCAGATCATCCACGCCACCTTCGACCTCTACCAGCGCCACGGCAGCGCCGACTACATCGGCGAGGCCATCACCCAGCTCGAGCACATGTCCCAGGCCGCGCAGCTGGCCATGGCCGAGGGCTACGACGATGAAGTGGTCCTCGCCGCCTTCTTCCACGACATCGGCCACCTCTGCGAAGGCGAGGACATGGGCGGCTATGGCGTGGTCAGCCACGAACGCATCGGCGCCGAGTACCTGCGTCGATGCGGTTTTGGCGAGCGCATGGCGCGGCTGGTGCAGTACCACGTCGAGGCCAAGCGCTACCTCACCCTGCGTCAGCCGGGGTACTTCGAGCGGTTGAGCGAAGCGAGCCGGCGTACGCTGGCGTACCAGGGCGGGGTGATGAGCGACGCCGAGGCCGATGCGTTCGAAGGAGATCCGCTGTTTGCCGTCAGCCTGCGCATGCGTGAATGGGACGAGATGGCCAAGGAGGTCGGGGTACCGCTGATTGATTCGCACGTACTCAAGACCAAGGCCCGCACACTCCTGTAGGAGCCAGCCTTGCTGGCGAACAGCGCCCCCCGAAGTTGATTGCACGGTTCGCCAGCAAGGCTGGCTCCTACAGGTCTGCTACCAGCGTCTCCAGTTGTTCCTGTCGCTCGGTTTGGTTCACTCGCGCTCCGGGATTGAGCGTCGACCATTGCGGATGCGCCCGGGCCTTGTTCAAGGCTTCCGGCAGCTTACCCTCGCGCCAGGCTTTCTCATCCGGCGCTGCCAGGCGAATGCTGTCCTGCGCCGCATGCCCACGACTTTCCAGCGCCACCATCAACTGCTGCTGACGCAGTGCCAGCAGGCGCAGCACCGTATCGTCCACCGTCAATTCACGCTGCCCCTTGAGCTTGCCCATCAGGCGCGAACCGTAGTTGCGCGCGGTCTGCAGCGCGCCCCCGGCGATGGCGCCAGCCAGGGCCGCGGCACCCAGGGTCAAGCCGCCAACCAGCAAGTCCACCCCGGCGCCGGCCGCCGCTCCGGCCGCCACGCCGCTGCCCAGGCGTACGCCCAGCAGCTTCAAGGTTTCGGGATTGAACAGGTCATCGCCCCAGCGCCCATCCAGCAGCGGCAGGTCGCCGGCCTGGGCATCCTCCCGACGAAACGCGTAGAGCTTGAGCAACGCCTCGACACAGCGTTGTTCGCGCTGACGCACGTCCTGGCGAAGGGCCTCGATGGCTCGTGCCTCGGCGGCGGGCTCGGTCTCGACGCTGCGCCGGCAGGCGGCGCAGTCGAGCAACAGCTCGGCGACCAGGCGCTTGCCGCTGTGCTGGCGTGCCAGGCGCTGGGCCTGCTGGTCGTCGATCAGCCGTTGCAGTGCCGGGCGGGCATCTTCCAGCAGCAGGGCGAGGCTTTCGTACAGGCGGCGTTCGCCGTCTTCGGGTGGGGCGACGCTGTCGAAGCGCACCAACGCGTGAAGCCCAAGCCGGGCAAGGGCTTCGCGCCATTCCGGTTCGCGGTGCTGGGTGCTGGCGACGAAGTTGAGCACCGGCAGCAGCGGCTTGCCGCAACCGGCCAGTACTTCCAGTTCGTCGCGGTACTTGGCCAGCACCGGTTCGCGGGCGTCGATTACATACAGCCCGGCATTGCTTGTCAGCAACTGGCGCAGCACCTTGGCCTCCTGCTCGAAGCGCTGGCGCGCTTCGCTGCCCTGGAGGAAACGCGCCAGTCGGGCCGGGCCGTCCAGGCGCTCGCCCGGGCGCTCCAGGCGTTCCAGGTAGTCAAGCAGGGCGATGGCGTCTTCCAGGCCAGGGGTGTCGTACAACTCCAGCAACGGTTCGCCATCGACCGACAGCCGAGCACCCTCGACATGGCGGGTGGTGCTGGGCCGGTGGGAGACCTCGCCAAAGCCCACGTCGCGGGTCAGGGTGCGCAGCAGCGAGGTCTTGCCGACGTTGGTATGGCCGACCACGGCCAGTTTCAGCGGCTCAGTCATGGCCATGCTCCAGCCAGGTCAGCGGCGAGGTGTCGGCGTGGGGCAGGCCCAGGCGGTCGAGCGCTTCGTGCCAGTCGCCCAGCCGTGCGGCGTCCAGCGCCTGGCCGGGTTGTGCCTGCAGCAGCCAGATGCGCGTGGCGCCGGCATTGCGCGCCAGCTCGGCGAGCAGCGCCAGGCTGCCACGGTCCGGCGAGCGGCGCGGGTCGCAGGCGATGGCTAGGCGGGCGGGGGGGAAGCGGCCGAGCTGTTCGAGCAGCTTGTGGCGTGACTCGCGGCTGTCGAGCACGCCGGCATCGGTCACCGCCTTCGGCAGGGCTGGTGGCCAGGGGCGCTGGTCGTCCAGCTCCAGGCCAACCAGCAAGGCGCCGCTGCTGCCGCTTTCCAGTTGGCCGGCCTCGAAGCGCGGCAATGCATCGGGGGCGGCATCCTGCACGCCGATGCGTTCGCTGCGGGGCATCAGGGCGTCGCGCAGATGGGCGTAGCCGGGCAGGTTGAGGTCGAGTGACAGGTGCTCGCGGCCCTGGCGCCAGCGCCACAGGCATAGCGCAGCCAATGCCAGGCGCGGCAGCAGGCCGTAGACCAGCACCACGCCAAGCAGCCAGCTGGCCCAGGCTTGGCGAGCCAGGTCCAGGCTCGGCAAGGTGGCGCCGCTGGCGCGAATCATTGCCTCGTCCGGCACGGCGAAGCCGAGCAGCGAAGGCAGGGCACCCAGGGCCTGGGTGAGGGTGATGAAGGGCTCGGCGGCGAGCAGTGTGGTTTCCCAGACGAAGCCATAGCGCCGGGTCGCCAGCAGGGCCAGCAACATTCCCAGTGCCGCGACCATCGCCAGCAGCCACAGGCCATGCACCAGCAGGCCGAGCAGCCAGCGGTTCAGGCGTTGGCGCTGCAACAGCACCAGCAGTGCCGGGGCCAGTTGCGCGGCCTGGGCGTCGCGGGCCAAGCGTTCGCTGAGCCACAGCCACAATCGCCCCAAGGCGGCACCGTGTTCGCCGCCGAAGAAGAAACCCAGGGCCCAGCCGAGCAGCAGCACAAGGTCGAGCCCGAGCAGGCTGCCCAAGGCCCAGAACACGTTCACCGGACGTTGGCCATCGCCCAGGGCTGCCAGGCCCAGCCCGGCGCCGCTGAACACGGCCAGCAACATCAACGCCAGCAGGGCCAGGCGCGCGCCCTGTTTCCAGTGGCGCAGCGCGGTGGCCATGCCGTCGCGTTCGGCCAGCCACAGGGCGCGGGTTTCGATGCGTACCGCCAGGTCGCCGCCCTGCTGGCGGGCGCGGCGGTTGGCTTCCTGGTCCTCCAGGGGGCCGGCGTGCTCTTCGCGCAGGCGCACCGCTTCGGTGAGCCAGCGTTTGTCGAGTGGAGTCGGTGCGGTCACGAGGTCTTCCATTGCACAGGTCAGGGCAGAAGCATAACCCACGTGCCCGGTGCTATCCTCGCCGGCATGAATACATCACTCCCCCTCAGCCTGATCGCGGCGCTCGCCGAGAACCGTGTGATAGGCATCGACAACACCATGCCCTGGCACCTGCCGGGGGACTTCAAGTACTTCAAGGCCACCACCCTGGGCAAGCCGATCATCATGGGGCGCAAGACCTGGGACTCGCTGGGGCGGCCACTGCCGGGGCGGTTGAATATCGTCGTCAGCCGCCAGCCTGGCCTGGAGCTGGCCGGCGCCGAGGTGTTCGCTTCGCTGGAAGCGGCGCTGGTGCGCGCCGAGCAGTGGGCGCGGGAGCAGGGTGTCGATGAGCTGATGCTGATCGGGGGTGCGCAGCTGTATGGGCAGGCGTTGGAGAAGGGGCTGGTGAGCCGGATGTACCTGACCCGGGTTGAGTTGTCGCCGGAGGGGGATGCCTGGTTCCCCGAGTTCGACAAGGGGCAGTGGCAATTGTCGTCCAGCGCGCCTCAGGCTGAAGAGGGCAAGCCGGTCTATCACTTCGAGGTTTGGGACAAGGCTTGAGGTTGCGGGGCTGCTTTGCAGCCCGCTCGCCGGCAAGCCGGCTCCTACAGAAGGCAGCCGGCGCTTGTCGCAGCAATTGCGAATTTATCTCATCTTCTGCTAGCGTGCGCACCTCTTGAGACTCTGAGCCAGGATGTGCCGTGTCTTCGTGGAACAAGCAGATCGCCCGCCTTTTCACCGAGCACAAGAAGGCCCTCGAAGCCTTCGTCGCCCGGCGCACCGGTAATGCCCAGGTGGCCGCCGACCTGACCCAGGAATCCTTTCTGCGCCTGGCCCGGCTGCCGGCCGACAAGCAGATCGACAACCTGCCAGCCTTCCTCTTCACCATCGCCAGCAACCTGGTCCGCGATCACCAGCGCCAGGTCATCCGCCGTGAGCGCCTGGACGCGGGTGAGCCAAGCGAGGAGATCGCCAGCGAGGCCCCCGGCGCCGACGAGCAGCTTGCCTCGCAGCAGGAGCAGGCACTGATGCAGGCGGCGATCCAGGCCCTGCCTGAGGCGACCCGGAATATCTTCCTGCTCTATCATGTCGACGGTTGCACCTACCGCGAGATCGGCGAGCGCCTGGGCGTCACGCCGCGCAGCGTCGAATACCAGCTGCGCCGGGCGCTGCTCGACTGCCGTGCCTTCATCAGGGCGCGCCTGGCGGCGCGGGGGCAACGTCCATGAGCCTTGAGAATGCGGTCGACCCGATGAGCGAAATGCCCGACAGCGAGCATCTGTTTGCCGAAGCCACGGCCTGGTACTACCGCCTGCAAGCCGACGATGTCACATCGGCCGAGCAGCAGGCGTTCGCCGCTTGGCGGGGGCAGGGGCCGGAGCAGGCGCAGGCCTGGGACGAGGTGCTCGCCTTGCTGGGCGCGTTGCAGGCACCGGCCAGGCACCTGCGTGAACAGCAGCGCCAGCAGTGGCGCCGGCCTGCGCGGCGGGCCTGGCTCAAAGTGGCGGGCGCCGCGGCGGCCATGCTGTTGTTGGGCTTGCTGGTCGGCCAGACCTCCTGGCCCGACCGCTGGCGCGCCGACTACGCCACCGCCACCGGGGAGTCGCGCAGCATCCAGCTCGAGGATGGTTCGCGCATCCAGCTGAACACCGACAGCGCCCTGCAGGTCGAGCTGAGCGAAGGCGAGCGACGCGTTCGGCTGCTGCGGGGCGAAGCCTGGTTCGAGGTGACGCACGATAGCGCCCGGCCGTTCCTGGTGCGCTCGGGCGACGGTTGGGTGCGGGTGCTCGGCACCCAGTTCAGCGTCGCCCGGGACGATCGCCAGACCCGTGTCCAGTTGGACCGAGGCAAGGTGGAGGTGCGTGCTGGCCAGGCGCCGAGCGTGTTCCTGCAGCCCGGGCAGGCGCTGGAGTACACGGCCAGCGGCGTCGGTGCCGTCCACCCGTTCGAGCCGACTCGCGCCTTTGCCTGGCGCCAGCGCCAACTGGTGTTCAGCCAGCAGCCTCTGGCTGAAGTGGTCGAGGAGTTGAACCGCTACTGGCCCGGCCAGACCCTGGTGCTGGGCGATGCGCTGCGCGGGCGCAAAGTCTCCGGGGTGTTCGAGATCGACAAGCCGGAGGCCGTGCTCAAGGCCCTGACCCACACCCTGGGCGTGCGCGCCGAGCAGTACACCCCCTACCTGCGGATCCTTCGCGAAAGTTGAAGCAGAAAAAGTTTCGGGGATTTTCGCGGAGCCGACGTCCTTGTGTGGGAAGGCGCAAATAATAAGCACTCTCAGATAGTGCGGCGCCAGTCGACGACTTGGACGATTTTGGGGAGCTCCACCGATGAAGATGACCGCCACCCGGACCGCACTCGGCCTGGCTATCGCGCTTGGCTGTGCGAGCCTGGCCGCGCCACTGCACGCCACCGCCGCCGCGCAGGCGCAGGTTTACCGTTTCGAGATACCGGCGCAGTCGCTGGATTCGGCACTGGCCGCGTTCAGCGCCGTGACCCGGGTCCAGGTGCTGGTGCCGGGCGAGTTCACCCAGGGGCTGCGCTCGCCGGGCCTTAGCGGCAGTTATACACAGGACCAGGCGCTGGCCCGCCTGCTGCAGGGGACCGGCCTGAGCGCCACCTACATCGATGGCGACAGCGTCACCCTGGAGCGCCAGCGCGCGGCGGGCGACCAATCGGTGCAGTTGGGCGCGGTAACCATCGGCAGCACCCAGCTTGGCGCCACCACCGAAGGCAGCGGCTCCTACACCACCGGCGCGCTGACCATTGGCAAGGGTGAGCAGAAGCTCAAGGATATCCCCCAGTCGGTCTCGGTGGTCACCCGCCAACGGCTGGACGACCAGAACATGAACAGCCTGCAAGACGCCATGCGCCAGGTGACCGGCACCACGATCAAGAGCTACAACACCGGCTCCAACCTCAACGACGTATACATGCGCGGCTTCCCGGTCGACCTGGTGCAGGTCGATGGCGTCACCCAGCCGACCGGGCAGGGCGACATGGCCACGGCGTTCGACCTGGCCATGTACGACCGCGTCGAAGTGCTGCGTGGCCCCTCGGGCCTTTACCAGGGCGCAGGGGAACCGGGCGGCACCATCAACCTGGTGCGCAAGCGCGCCCTCGGGCAATTCGCCCTGTCAGGCGAACTGTCGGCCGGCAGCTATGACCGCTACCACTCCACGGTGGATGTCACCGGGCCGCTGAACAGCGATGGCAGCCTGCGTGGCCGTTTTGTAACCGCCTACGAGAACAACCAGGCCTTCGTCGACTACGCGCAGAACGAGCGCCCGATGATGTACGGCCGCCTCGAGTACGACCTGTCGCCGGCCACCACGCTGACCCTGGGTGGCGCCTACCAGCGCAACAAGTCCGTGCCTGCCTTCGGCCTGCCGGCCTATGACAGCGGCAAGTTGCTCGACATCAAGCGCTCGACCTTCGTCGACGCCAAGTGGAACGAACTGGACGAACGCGTCTGGGAAAGCTTCTTCGAGGTCGATCACGCGCTGGACGACGGCGGCCAGTTCAAGACTTCGCTGACCTACCGCGACGCAGAAGCCCCGACCCGCAACTTCACCTGGACCGACGGCGCCGTGGACCCGGCCACCGGCGCCAGTTCCGCCGTGGCCTACAACTACTACACCCACATCAAGACCCTCGGCCTGGACAGCTTCGTCACGCGGCCGTTCGAGGCCTTCGGGCGCACCCACGAGCTCACCGTGGGCGCCGACTACCAGCACGTGGACAAGGATTTCCGCTACGGCGGCCGGGAGTGGTTCGACATCAACGTGTTCGACCCGGGCAGCATCAACATCCCCAAGATCGACTACGCGATGGACAACGGCAATTCGTCCAAGTCGAACCAGTACGGGCTGTACGCGCGCACCAAGGTCAGCGCCACCGACCGGCTGGACGTGATCCTCGGCAGCCGGGTGATCTGGTTCGACAGCGACGGTCATAACGCCAACCCGTTCTTCAACGAGTTCTCCGACCCCCACACCAGCGTCCGCCGCAAGGTCATCCCCTATGGCGCGCTGGTCGCCAAGCTGACGCCCGAGCTGTCGGCCTACGCCAGCTACACCACCGTGTACAAGCCGCAGACGCAGATGGCGGGTGGCAACAGCACGGTCGCGCCGCGTGAGGGCAAGCAGTACGAGCTGGGGCTCAAGCGCGAGTTCTTCGATGGCCGGCTGAACGGCAGCGTGTCGGTGTTCCGCATCTACGATGAGAATCGCGCCCAGCAGATCGGCCAGACGCCGTACTACGAGGCCCAGGCCAAGGTGCGCAGCCAAGGTTGGGAGACCGAGCTGTCCGGCAACCTGACCGACAACTGGAGCATCAGCACCGGTTATGCCTTCACCCGGCTGGAGTCGGGGCGCCAAGGTGACTACCAGGGCATCAGCATCACGCCCAAGCACAACTTCAACGTGTGGACGCGCTATGCGTTCGCTGATGGTCCGTTGGAAGGGTTCAGTGTGGGTGGGGGTGTGCGGGTGGTCAGTGCCACCTACTACACGCGCAACGAAGTGGACTTCGTGCAGGGTGGCTACAGCGTGGCCACGGCGCAGGTGGGCTATCGCTTCAACAAGCACCTGTCGACCACGCTCACGGCCAACAATCTGTTCGATCGCACGTACTACGAGCGGGTGGACAGTGCCTGGGGGTCGAACTTCTATGGCGAGCCGCGCAACCTGACGTTGTCGTTGCGGGCGACGTACTGAGGCGGGATCGCTGGGGCTGCTTTGCAGCCCTTTCGCGGCACAAGGCCGCTCCTACAGAGGGTCGCGATTCTTTTGTAGGAGCGGCCTTGTGCCGCGAAAGGGGCGCAAGGCGCCCCCGGCGATTTATCAGGAATGACTCAACTCGGCATGCTCATCCCCGCCCAGCACCTGCTGGTCGGTCTGCTTGAGCAACTGGCTGGTGACCACGCCCGCAGTCATCGAGCCGTTCACGTTCAACGCCGTGCGGCCCATGTCGATCAGCGGCTCCACCGAGATCAGCAAGGCCACCAGCTCGACCGGCAAGCCCATGGCCGGCAGCACGATCAACGCGGCGAAGGTCGCGCCACCGCCCACCCCGGCCACCCCGGCCGAACTCAGGGTGACAATGGCTACCAGGGTGGCGATCCACAGCGGGTCGAAGGTATCGATGCCCACCGCCGGAGCGACCATCACCGCAAGCATCGCCGGGTACAGGCCGGCGCAGCCGTTCTGGCCGATGGTCGCGCCGAACGAGGCGCTGAAGCTGGCGATCGACTGCGGCACGCCCAGGCGCAGGGTCTGCGCCTCGATGTTCAGCGGGATGCTGGCAGCGCTGGAGCGGCTGGTGAAGGCGAAGGTCAGCACCGGCCACACCTTGCGGAAGAAGCGCAGCGGGCTGACGCCGGTCAGCGCCAGGATCACCCCGTGGACCACGAACATCAGGCCCAGGCCGATATACGACACCACCACGAAGCTGCCCAGCTTGAGGATGTCCTCGAGGTTGGAGCTGGCGACCACCTTGGTCATCAATGCCAGCACGCCATAGGGGGTGAGCTTCATCACCAGGCGCACCAGGCGCATCACCCAGGCCTGCAGCACGTCGATGGCCGACAGCGCACGCGCGCCCTTGTCCTTGTCGTCCTTGATCAGTTGCAAGGCCGCCAGGCCCAGGAACACGGCGAAGATCACCACGCTGATGATCGAGGTCGGCTTGGCCCGGGCCAGGTCGCCCACAGGGTTGGTCGGCACGAACGACAGCAGCAGTTGCGGGATGTTGAGGTCGGCGACCTTGCCTGCGTAGTCGCTGTTGATGGCTTGCAGGCGGGCGCTTTCCTGGGCGCCGGCCACCAGCCCCTCGGCGCTCAGGCCGAACAGGTTGGTCAGGGCGATGCCGATCAGCGCGGCGATGGCGGTGGTCAGCAGCAAGGTGCCGATGCTCAGCACGCTGATGCGGCCCAGCGAGGAGGCGTTGTGCAGGCGTGCCACGGCGCTGAGGATCGAGGCGAAGATCAGCGGCATGACGATCATCTGCAGCAAGCCGACATAGCCGTTGCCGACCAGGTCGAGCCAGGCCAGGGTGGCTTTCAACACCGGGTGGCCGGCGCCATAGATCGTGTGCAGGGCCAGGCCGAACACCACGCCCAGCACCAGGCCCAGCAGCACTTTCTTGGCCAGGCTCCAGTCGGTGCGGCGGGTTTGCGCCAGGCCCAGCAACAGGGCCAGGAATGCCAGCAGGTTGAGTGACAGCGGCAGGTTCATTGAAGCTCCAGGAAAAGGCGGAAGAGGCATCGCCTCTGTGAGCGATTACGAACGGAAATGCTAACAGCCTGAAAACAAACGAATTTATACCTAAAAGTAATTTGCATAGTCGTTTATGGAATAACGCCTTGTCGCAATTGGCAATGAACATGGCGTTTGCGGTTGCCTCGACGTCGGTCGCGAGTGCCTGCCTGTCACAAATCAGGCATAGGGTTGAGCGGCCACGTCTTTGGGAGAACCGCACATGATGTCTGCTCCGAGAATCCTTGCCGGCGGCCTGGCCCTGTTGCTGAGTGCCAGCAGCTGGGCGGCCACCGAGCTCAAGCACTGGCCGGCCGAGGCCGCCCAGAAGCTCGACGCGATGATTGCCGCCAATGCCAACAAGGGTAACTACGCGGTGTTCGACATGGACAACACCAGCTACCGCTTCGACCTCGAGGAGGCGCTGCTGCCGTTCATGGAGAACAAGGGCCTGCTGACCCGCGACAAGCTCGACCCCTCGCTCAAGCTGATCCCGTTCAAGGATACCGCCGAGCACAAGGAGAGCCTGTTCAGCTACTACTACCGCCTGTGCGAGATCGACGACATGGTCTGCTACCCCTGGGTGGCCCAGGTGTTCTCGGGGTTCACCCTCAAGGAGCTGAAGCAGCAGGTCGACGAGCTGATGGCCTCGGGCAAGCCGATCCCCAGCACCTATTTCGAGGGTGACCAGGTCAAGACCATCGAGGTGCAGCCGCCCAAGGTGTTCACCGGCCAGGCCGAGCTCTACAACAAGCTGATGGAGAACGGCATCGAGGTGTACGTGATTTCCGCCGCCTCGGAAGAACTGGTGCGCATGGTCGCCGCCGATCCGAAGTACGGCTACAACGTCAAGCCCGAGAACGTGATCGGTGTGAGCCTGTTGCTCAAGGACCGCGCCAATGGCCAGCTGACCACCGCGCGCAAGCAGATTACCGCCGGGCATTATGACCCCAAGGCCAACGAAGGCCTGGAGTTGACCCCTTACCTGTGGACACCTGCAACCTGGATGGCCGGCAAGCAAGCGGCGATCCTGACCTATATCGATGAGTGGAAGAAACCGGTACTGGTGGGCGGCGACACCCCGACCAGCGATGGCTACATGCAGTTCCACAGCGTCGATGTGGGCAAGGGCGGCATCCACCTGTGGATAAACCGCAAGGCCAAGTACATGGACCAGTTGAACGGCATGATCGCCAAGCATGCGACGGCCCAGGCCAAGGAAGGGTTGCCGGTGACGGCGGACAAGAACTGGGTGATCGTGACGCCGGAGCAGATCCAGTAACTGACACCGCGTTCACCTGTAGGAGCGGACTTGTGCCGCGAAAGGGCCGCAGAGCGGCCCCGGCAATTTTGCATCTTGGCTGAATTCTTGGGGCCGCTACGCAGCCCTTTCGCGGCACAAGGCCGCTCCTACAGGAGGGGTGTGTGTTGCGCAAAGCAGGCAATAAAAAACCGGCGCACAGGGCGCCGGTTTTTTATTGCCTTCGGAGCTTCAGAGCCCGTCGAGCATCGCCTTGTTGCGCACCGCGCCCTTGTCGGCGCTGGTGGCCAGCAGGGCGTAGGCCTTCAGCGCGGTGGTCACTTTACGTGGCCGCACTTCAACCGGCTTCCAGCCCTTCTTGTCCTGCTCGATGCGACGCGCGGCCAGTTCGTCATCGCTGACCAGCAGGTTGATCGAACGGTTGGGGATGTCGATCAGCACCTTGTCGCCATCGCGCACCAGGCCGATCGCGCCGCCCGCCGCCGCTTCCGGCGAAGCGTGGCCGATGGACAGGCCCGAGGTGCCGCCGGAGAAGCGGCCGTCGGTGAGCAGGGCGCAGGCCTTGCCCAAGCCTTTCGACTTCAGGTACGAGGTCGGGTAGAGCATTTCCTGCATGCCCGGGCCGCCTTTCGGGCCTTCGTAGCGGATGATGACGATATCGCCGGCCTTCACTTCGTCGGCGAGGATGCCGCGCACGGCGCTGTCCTGGCTCTCGAAGATCTTCGCGTTGCCTTCGAACACCAGGATCGAGTCATCCACGCCGGCGGTCTTCACCACGCAACCATCTTGCGCGATGTTGCCGTACAGCACGGCCAGGCCGCCTTCCTGCGAATAAGCGTGCTCGACGCTGCGGATGCAGCCTTCGGCGCGGTCATCGTCCAGTGTGTCCCAGCGGGTCGACTGGCTGAACGCGGTCTGCGTCGGGATACCGGCCGGGCCTGCCTTGAAGAAGGTGTGCACGGCTTCGTCATCGGTCTGGGTAATGTCCCACTTGGCGATGGCTTCTTCCATGCTGCGGCTGTGCACGGTGGGGAGGTCGGTGTGCAGCAGGCCGCCACGGGCCAGCGAGCCGAGGATGCTGAAGATGCCGCCGGCGCGGTGCACGTCTTCCATGTGGTACTTCTGGATGTTCGGCGCCACCTTGCACAGCTGCGGCACCTTGCGCGACAGGCGATCGATGTCGCGCAGGTCGAAGTCCACTTCCGCTTCCTGGGCCGCGGCCAGCAGGTGCAGGATGGTGTTGGTCGAGCCGCCCATGGCGATGTCGAGCATCATGGCGTTCTCGAACGCCTTGAAGTTGGCGATGCTGCGCGGCAGTACCGACGCGTCGTTTTCGCCATAGTAGCGCTTGCACAGCTCGACGATGGTGCGGCCGGCGGTGAGGAACAGCTGCTCGCGGTCCGAGTGGGTGGCCAGGGTCGAGCCGTTGCCCGGCAGGGCGAGACCTAAGGCCTCGGTCAGGCAGTTCATCGAGTTGGCGGTGAACATGCCGGAGCACGAACCGCAGGTCGGGCAGGCGCTGCGCTCGTACTCGGCGACCTTCTCGTCGGAGGCGCTGGAGTCGGCGGCGATGACCATGGCGTCGACCAGGTCCAGGCCATGGCTGGCCAGCTTGGTCTTGCCGGCTTCCATCGGGCCGCCGGAAACGAAGATCACCGGGATGTTCAGGCGCAGGGCGGCCATCAGCATGCCGGGGGTGATCTTGTCGCAGTTGGAGATGCAGACGATGGCATCGGCGCAGTGGGCGTTGACCATGTACTCGACGGCGTCGGCGATGATCTCGCGGCTGGGCAGCGAGTACAGCATGCCGTCATGGCCCATGGCGATGCCGTCGTCCACGGCGATGGTGTTGAACTCTTTCGCCACGCCACCGGCGCGTTCGATCTCGCGGGCGACCAGCTGGCCCAGGTCCTTCAGGTGCACGTGCCCCGGGACGAACTGGGTGAACGAGTTGGCGATGGCGATGATCGGTTTCTTGAAATCTTCGTCCTTCATCCCGGTGGCGCGCCACAGGGCACGGGCGCCGGCCATGTTGCGGCCTTGGGTGGAAGTCTTGGAACGATAATCAGGCATAAAGCACTCCTGGCGGCTTAATCAGGTCACTAATGAGGGAGTGAGCTTCTCTTGTCCTAAATACGCCGAAGGCCGGTTGCCACTGGCACGGATGGGGGTCGAAGGACCGCGCGGGATCGCCGCAGGCTCGACCAGAGCTCATAAACCCGCCGGGGATGTCTGGCGATGAATGGCTCGATTCTACACCGCCGCGCCCGCGAGGGAATGGCGTTGTGATAATTGGCTGTCGCCAGCCCGCAAGGTAAAGGCCTTGGCGTGATTCGGGCAGGTTTCGGTAGACTTGCGCGCCTTCTACCTCACTGGCCAAAAGGATTTGCAATGCCAGCGCCAAGTCGCTCTTTACTGTTCTACATCGTCATCGGTCTGATCCAGGGCTTGGTGGTGCTCACCACCGTGAAAGGGGAGGGTGAACTGCTGGGGTTCAGCCTGTCGGTGGCCCTGTGCGTCGCGGTGGCCGTGGCGGGCCTGAACCTGCAATTGTTGGGCCGCGCGGTGCTGCAACGTGGCACAGGCTGGCTGGTACTGGGCCTGACCGTGCTGATCAGCGGTATCAGTGGCTGGCTCGCCCGCTTCGAGCACCTGGGGTGGCTGCAGCAGACCTGGTGCCTGGCCGCCATCGTGCTGGGCTACATCGGCACTGCATTCATCCTCGCCTGGCCAACCCGCGAAGGGCTGCGGCCACGCTATGAGGACCTGTTCAAGCATGCCTGGAACAACGTGTTCATCCTGTTCCTGGCGCAGTTGCTGATGGGCCTGTTCTGGCAGCTGCTTTGGCTGTGCGCGCTGTTGTTCGCCATGCTGGGCATCCCGCAGGTCAAGCATGTGGTGGAGGCCCCCGAGTTCCTCTGCCTGCTGTTGCCGGTGGTGTTCTCCCTGGGGATGCGCATGGGCCGGGAAAACGAAAAGGTCATCGGGCTGCTGCGCGGTATCCTGCTGACACTGTGCCGCTTCCTGTTGCCATTGAGTGCGGTGATCGCCGTGGTGTTCACCCTGACGCTGCCTTTCAGCGGCCTGCAACCCGTGTGGGACACTGGCTATTCCACCGCTCTGCTGTTGGTGCTGGCAGGCATCAACCTGTTCCTGACCAATGGTGTGTTCCAGGATGGCCATCAAGGCAATGTCTACCCTGCGCCGCTCAAGCGCCTGGTCGAGGCCAGCCTGTTGTGCCTGCCGGTGCTGGTGGGCCTGGCGGCCTATGCCAGCTGGTTGCGCATCGACCAGTACGGGCTGACCCCGTCGCGCATCATGGCCATGCTGTTGGTGGGCGTGATGGTGGCGCACAGCCTGGCGGCGGTGTGGGCGGTGGTGAGCTCACGGCAGGCCTGGCTGAACAGCCTGCGGCTGAGCAACCCGTGGATTGCCTTGCTCAGCGCGCTGCTGGTGGTGCTGTTCTATACACCGGTGCTGGACCCGATGACGCTGAGCGCGAAGAATCAGGTCGAACGTCTGGTCAGCGGACGCACGCCAATCGACGAGTTCGATGCCAGCCACTTGTACTACCGCCTGGGCGACCCGGGGCGTGCGGCATTCAATGAATTGCAGGCGCAGCTGCAAGGGCCGGAGTTGTTCGACCAGGCCGGCCGCGAACGGCTTTTGCTCAACATGGCCAAGGTGCATGAGCCGCCTGTCGAAGAACCCCGTGGCCCGCAGCTCGAATGGCTGGGCGCCGCGGTGCGCAACAGCCAGGCATTCGACACACAGGTCTTGACCGAGAGCCAGTGCGGCGGAAAAGGTTGTTTCCTGTGGGCGGTGGACATGGACGGCGATGGGCGCGACGAAGTGTTGATGATCCCGCGCCATGTCTACGCGTCCAACGTGTTCGTCTTCGCCAGTGAAGGCGGGTGGCACCAGATTGGCACCCTGTACGGTGATTTCGAGAACACCGAGGAACTGGTCAGGCAGATACGCCAAGGGGCGATGAAACCGGTCACGCCGAAATACAAGACCCTGAGCCTCAATGGCGAGGAGTTGTCCCTGCGGTTGGAGAAGTAGCCATTCACAGGCATGAAAAATCCCGGCGCCTGGCCGGGATTTTCTTGTTGCGGACGCCTTAGCTGTTGGGCAGCAACCGGCAGGTGATGCTCTTGATGTAGCGGGTCTCGGCGATCGCCGGGTGCACTGGGTGGTCCGGGCCCTGGCCGCCGCGCTCGAGCAGCTGCAGGTTGCGGTCCAGGTGGCGGGCGCTGGTCAACAGGATGTTGTTCAGGTCATCCTCTGGCAGGTGCATCGAGCACGAGGCGCTGACCAGGATGCCGTCCTTGTTCAGCATACGCATGGCTTGTTCGTTGAGGCGGCGATAGGCGGCCTCGCCGTTCTTCAGGTCCTTCTTGCGTTTGATGAAGGCGGGCGGGTCGGCGATGATCACGTCGAAGCGCTCTTCGGCGGCCTTGAGTTCACGCAGGGCCTCGAACACGTCGCCTTCGATGCAGGTCAGCTTCTCGCTGATGCCGTTCAGTGCGGCGTTGCGCTCCACACCATCGAGGGCGAAGCCGGACGCGTCCACGCAGAACACTTCGCTGGCGCCGAACGCGCCGGCCTGCACGCCCCAGCCACCGATGTAGCTGAACAGGTCGAGCACACGCTTGCCCTTGACGTAGGGGGCCAGGCGCGCGCGGTTCATGCGGTGGTCGTAGAACCAGCCGGTCTTCTGCCCTTCACGCACCGGGGCTTCGAACTTCACGCCGTTCTCTTCCAGCGCCACCCAGTCCGGCACTTCGCCGTAGACGGTGTCGACATAGCGCTCGAGGCCTTCGGCGTCGCGGGCGGCGGAGTCGTTCTTGAACAGGATGCCGCTGGGTTTGAGCACCTGGACCAGGGCGGCGATCACGTCGTCCTTGTGGGCTTCCATGGTGGCCGAGGCCAGTTGCACCACCAGGATGTCGAAGAAGCGGTCGACCACCAGCCCCGGGAGCAGGTCGGAGTCACCGTAGACCAGGCGGTAGCACGGCTTGTCGAACAGGCGCTCGCGCAGCGACAGGGCCACGTTCAGGCGGTGCACCAGCAGCGACTTGTCCAGCGGCAGCTTGGCGTCGCGTGACAGCAGGCGGGCGCAGATCAGGTTGTTCGGGCTCATGGCCACCACGCCCAGGGGCTTGCCGTTGGCGGCTTCGAGGATGGCCTGCTGACCGGCCTTCAGGCCCTGCAGCGGGGTCGCGGCGACGTCGACTTCGTTGCTGTAGACCCACAGGTGGCCGGCGCGCAGGCGGCGGTCGGCATTGGCTTTGAGGCGAAGGCTGGGCAGGGACATGACGTCGCTCCGGAAAAAAAGAGCGGGAGTATACCGTGTTGGCCCCGGATTCGCTGTGGGGCGCGACCAAGCGTGGGTTTGTCGCTTCATCCTTGCTGGCGAATCACCCGTCGTGGTGCATGGCACCGGCTACGCCGGTGTTCGCCAGCAAGGCTGGCTCCTACAGGGCACCCCCCGCTAAAGAAATTCCTGGATCCAACGATTCACTGATAGGTTGCCCTGCCGGCGTACAGGGTTAGAATCCCCCGTCCCCCGCGAGTGTGTACTTATGTCCCAGGAACTTTCCGCCGAACAGATCCAGCAAGCCTTGCAAGGCATCACCATCCCGCCACAGCCGCAGATCATGGTCGACCTGCAGTTCGAGCAGTACATGCCCGACCCTGATCTTGAGACCATCGCCAAGCTGATCAGCCAGGACCCGGGCCTGTCCGGCGCCCTGCTCAAGCTGGTCAACTCGGCGCAGTTCGGCCTGGCGAACAAGATCGGCTCGATCCAGCGCGCGGTGAACCTGCTGGGCAGCCGTTCGATCATCAACCTGATCAACGCCCAGTCGATCAAGGGCGAGATGAGCGACGAGACCATCGTCACCCTCAACCCGTTCTGGGACACCGCCCAGGACGTGGCCATGACCTGCCTCACCCTGGCCAAGCGCACTGGCATCCAGGCGGTCGACGAGGCCTACACGCTGGGCCTGTTCCACGACTGCGGCGTGCCGCTGATGCACAAGCGCTTCCCCAACTACATGGAAGTGCTGGAAGAGTCCTACGCCAAGGCCAATGACGAAATCCGCGTGGTGGACACCGAGAACCGCGTGTTCAACACCAACCATTCGGTGGTCGGCTACTTCACCGCCAAGTCCTGGCGCCTGCCGGAGCACATCAGCGCCGCCATCGCCAACCACCACAACGCCCTGGCGGTGTTCCGCGACGAATCCTCGCGCAACACGCAGACCCAGCTGAAGAACCTGCTGGCGGTGCTGAAGATGTCCGAGCACATCTGCGCGTCCTACCGCGTGCTGGGCAACCAGAGCGTGGACCACGAGTGGGAGATGGTCGGGCCGCTGGTGCTGGACTACATCGGCCTGACCGAGTACGACTTCGAGCAGCTCAAGCAGAACATCCGCGAACTGGGCGGGCACTGAGCCATGCCGGAATTGCCAGAGGTCGAGACGACGCGGCGCGGTATCGCCCCGCATCTGGTGGGCCGGCGGGTCAGCCGCGTGGTGGTGCGTGACCGGCGGCTGCGCTGGCCGATCCCGGAAGACCTCGACGTGCGCCTGTCGGGGCAGCGCATCGTCAGCGTCGAGCGCCGCGCCAAGTACCTGCTGATCAACGCCGAGGTCGGCACCTTGATCAGCCACCTGGGCATGTCCGGCAACCTGCGCCTGGTCGAGCTGGGGTTGCCGGCGGCCAAGCACGAGCATGTGGATATCGAGCTGGAATCAGGGTTGATGCTGCGTTACACCGACCCGCGGCGCTTCGGGGCCATGCTCTGGAGCCTCGACCCGCTCAACCACGAATTGCTTATACGCCTCGGGCCGGAGCCGTTGACCGACCTGTTCGATGGCGAGCGGCTGTTCCAGCTGTCCCGTGGCCGCTCGATGGCGGTAAAACCGTTCATCATGGACAACGCCGTGGTGGTGGGTGTGGGCAATATCTACGCCACCGAGGCATTGTTCGCCGCGGGTATCGACCCACGGCGCGAGGCGGGGGGAATCTCCCGGGCGCGTTACCTGAAGCTGGCAATCGAGATCAAGCGGGTGCTGGCGGCGGCCATCGAGCAGGGCGGGACCACGCTGCGAGACTTCATCGGTGGCGACGGCCAGCCGGGGTATTTTCAGCAGGAGCTGTTCGTCTATGGGCGGGGTGGGCAGCCGTGCAAGGTGTGTGGCACCGAGTTGCGTGAGGTGAAGCTGGGGCAGCGGGCAAGCGTGTTCTGCCCGAAATGCCAGCGCTGATCCACTGGGGCCGCTTTGCGGCCCTTTCGCGGCACAAGGCCGCTCCTACAAACGGAACGCGATCCCCTGTAGGAGCGGCCTTGCGCCGCGATGGGCTGCGTAGCAGCCCTCAGGGCCGTGTTGCCTTGCCGAGAACCACCGCCTCGCCCACACCCCGCGGATCACTGGCCGCCTCGACAGTCCCGCCAGCCTTGTCCCAATACAGCACCTGTTGGTTGCCGTAGTTACGCCCCACATCCTTCAGCCGATACCCGCGCGCCTTCAGCTCGGCTTCTTGTACGTCGCTGAACGCTCCCGGCTCATGCTCGACCACATCTGGCAGGTACTGATGGTGATAGCGCGCCGTCGCCGGCCATTCGGCCACTGGCCGACCTTCCAGGAAGCCCATCACCGACAGCAGCACCATGCTTGGGATCCGGCTGCCGCCCGGCGTGCCGAAGCTGGCGAACTGGCTGGGGCTCTCGATGAACGTCGGGCTCATGCTCGACAGCGGCCGCTTGCCCGCCGCCACCGCGTTGGCCTGGCTGCCCGCCAGGCCGTAGCTGTTGCTGCCGCTGGGGTCGGCGGCAAAATCGTCCATCTCGTTGTTCAGCACCACGCCGGTGCCCGGCACGCTGAACGCCGCGCCGAACGGCAGGTTGACCGACAGCGTGGCGGACACCGCGTTGCCGTCGGCGTCGATCACCGTGAAGTGGGTGGTGTGGTCGCCCTCGCGCCAGGCCGGCGAGGGCGGCAGGGCGCTGCTGGGCGTGGCTTGATGCACATCGATGCCGTCGGCCAGCCCGGTGAGGTATTGGCGCCCCAGCAGGCGATTGATCGGGTTGGCGACGTAGTCCGGGTCGCCGAGCAGGCCGCGGTCGCGGTAGGCCCGGCGCAACACTTCGATCACGTAGTGGCTGCGCTGCACCGGCTCGGCGCTCTGCCAGGGCAGACGCTGGAGCATGGCCAGGCTCTGGGCCAGGGCCACGCCACCGGCCGACGGCGGCGGGCTGCTGATCAGCTCGCGCTGGTCGGCCAACGGGTAGCGCAGGGGCTCGCGCCAGGCGGAGTGGTAGCTGGCGAGGTCGTCGAGGGTCCAGACGCCACCGGCCTGGCGCACACCGTCGACCAGGCGTTGGGCCATCGGGCCCCGGTAAAACCCGTCGCGGCCGTGGTCGGCCATGCGCTGCAGGGTGGCGGCCAGCTCCGGCTGGCGGATCTGCGCACCCAGCGCTGGCACGTCGTTGGCGCTGAGGAACAGGCGGGCGCTCTCGGCGTCGTCGCGCAGGGCACTCAGGCGCATGGTCGCCCTGTCGCGGTAGATGCGGTCGACGGCAAAGCCCTGGTTGGCCAGGCGGATGGCCGGGGCCAGGGTGTCCTTCAAGGGCAGCTTGCCGTGGGTCGCGGCCAGGTCGGCCAGGGCCTGGGGCAGGCCGGGGATGGCGGCGGCCAACGGGCCGTTGATTGACAGCCCCGGCTGCACCTTGCCGTCTTTCAGGTACATGTCCGCCCGGGCGGCGGCCGGCGCACGCTCACGGGCATCGAGGAAGGCATAGCGTGGCGTGTCGCCGCTTTCGCGCAGCAGGAAGAAACCGCCACCGCCCAGGCCCGAGCCATAGGGCTCGACCACCGCCAGCGCGGCGCTGATGGCCACGGCGGCGTCGAAGGCGTTGCCGCCCTGGGCGAGAATCTGCTGGGCCGCCGCAGTGGCTTCGCCGTGCGGGCTGGCGATGGCCGCACGGCCCGGGCCATCAGCCTGGGCGGCGGTGGCCAGCAGCGCCAGGGCGGCGCCGAGGAGTGAGCGTCGGACTGCGGCGACGAACGGCATCAGGCCTTGCCGGTGATCCGGCGGTACTTGGCCATCAGTTCGTCTTCGGTTTCCGGGTGGGCTTCATCCAGGGGGATGCAGTCGACCGGGCAGACTTGCTGGCACTGTGGCTCGTCGTAGTGGCCCACGCACTGGGTGCACAGGTTCGGGTCGATCACGTAGATCTCCTCGCCTTGCGAGATGGCGGCGTTCGGGCACTCGGGTTCGCAGACGTCGCAGTTGATGCAATCGTCGGTGATGATCAGGGACATGGAGACTCCGGCCGGGGCGTCGGGCCCGGGCATGTTTCAAAGCGACAAGCGCAATTGTGCCGGATTCGCGCCCGCAGTGCACGCGGGCGCGACATCCTGACCGCGAGGGTTACTTGCGGAAGCGCTCGGTCAACGCGTCGGCCACGGTGGGGTGGACGAACTTGCTGATATCACCGCCCAGCGCGGCGATTTCCCGGACCAGCGTCGAGGAAATGAACGAATAGCGCTCGGACGGGGTGAGGAACAGGCTCTCGACGTCCGGCGCCAACTGGCGGTTCATGTTGGCCAGCTGGAACTCGTATTCGAAGTCGGAGACCGCGCGCAGGCCGCGCAGGAACACGTTGGCGCCCTGTTCCTTGGCGAAATGCGCCAGCAGCGAGGAGAAGCCGATGACTTCGACATTGGGCAGGTGCTTGGTGACCTCGCGGGCCAGCTCGACCCGTTGTTCCAGCGGGAACAGGGGGTTTTTCTTGGGGCTGGCCGCCACGGCGATGATCACGTGGTCGAACAGCCGGGAGGCGCGCTCGACCAAGTCGCCATGGCCTTTGGTAATGGGGTCGAAAGTACCCGGGTACAACACTCGGTTCATCGCGTCATCCTGGCTGGAGTGCGTTGGGGAGTCGGATGGTAGCGCAGCGATTGCGCTCGGCCAAGTCGCGTGGCTGGCTGATGGCACTATAGACAGGGCGTGTATTGGCTGTCATGCGCCGTTTGCCAGGCGGCCGATCAGCGCATCGCTGAGCCGCGCGGCCAGGGCATAGACCGACAACTGCGGGTTGGCGCCGATGCTGGTGGGGAACAGCGAGCCGTCGTGGATCGACAGGTTCTCCAGCTGGTGATGCCGGCCCAGGCTGTCGCACACCGCCTGGCGCGGGTCTTCGCCCAGGGCGCAGCCGCCCATGACATGGGCGCTGCCCAGGCGCATGCGGAACAGCTCCAGGGGCAGGCTGTCGACCAGTGCCTTGGCCTGGTCCGGCGTCTCGACGTAGCGGGCATCGCCATGCACCGGCAGCACCTGGCGGGCACCGGCGGCAAACTGGATCTGCGCCATGCTGTGCCAGGCCCGGCGCAGGCCATCGCGCAGGTAGTCGGTAACGGGGTAGTCGAGCACCGGCGAGCCATCGCCGCGCAGTTCCACCTGCCCGCCCGGGCTTTCCGGGTGGAAACCATCGCGCAGCAGCGCCAACATCACATGGGTGTGGGGCAGTTCGGCCATGCGCAGGGCATTGTCCTGGCCGTGCCCGCCCAGCAGGGTGCTGGCCAGGGCCGGGTGCAGCGGCGGGACCTCGAGCTTGAAGCCGATCGGGCCGGCAACGCCGTCCTGCCACTGGAACTGATCACTGTAGATCGACTGCGGCGCGCCGTAGTACGGGTCGATCCTGTCGGCGAACTGCGCGGCGCTGAAGTTGACCAGGTGCAGGAAAGTACGCTTGCCCAGGCGCTGGTGCGGGTCGGGCGCCTGCGAGCGCAGCAACAGGGCCGGGCTGTTGATGCCGCCCCCCGCCAGCACGTAGTGACGGGCACGCACGCGGACCTGTCGCCCTGTCGGTTGGATACCTTTGGCGTCCAAGGCCTGGCACTGCAGGTGGTCGATGCGCTGGCCGTCGTGGTTGAAACGCTCGGCCCGGGCCAGGTAGAGCAGTTCGCCGCCCTTTTCCAAGGTGGCGGGGATGCTGGTGACCAGCATCGATTGCTTGGCGTTGACCGGGCAGCCCATGCCGCAGTAGCCCAGGTTCCAGCAACCGCGCACGTTGCGCGGGATGACCGCCCAGCGATGGCCCAGGGCCTCGCAGCCCCGGCGCAGCACGTCGTTGTTGGCGTTCGGTGGCATTGCCCACGGGGCGATGCCCAGGCGCTGCTCCATGCGTTCGAACCAGGGCCGCAGGGTTTCGCCGTCCAGGCCCTTCACCCCATTCTCGCGGGCCCAGTGCTCCAGTGTCTGCGGCGGGGTGCGGAAGCTCGATGTCCAGTTGACCAGCGTGGTGCCGCCCACCGCGCGGCCTTGGAGGATGGTGATGGCGCCCTCCTTGCTCAGGCGCCCCAGCCCCTCCTGGTAGAGGTCGGCGTAGGCTTCGTGTTCCAGCAAATGGAAATCGCTGCTGGTCTTGAGTGGGCCTTCTTCGATCAGCAGCACCTTCAGGCCGGCGGCGCTGAGCAGCTCGGCCGTGGTGGCGCCACCGGCACCGCTGCCGATCACGGCGACATCGGCGTCGAGCGCCAGGTCCTGGTCCAGGCGTGAGCCATCGTGGGTGGTCCAGCCTCGTTCAAGGCCTTGGCGAAACGGGTCAGGGACGGGCATGGAGTGATTCCTTCCGAACAAGGCAGCGGCGAACCCTGTAGGAGCCGGCGTTGCCGGCGAAAGGGCCGGTACAGCCAACGCACATTCTGGGTTCCTGCATCAGGCGGTGCATGTTTGGTCGTTCAGATCTTCGGCGGCCCCGGATAACCACAGGCCGCCCAGGCCTCCGGACGCTCGTACCAGGCCATCTGCAACAGTTGTAGCAGCGAGGCATGCCCTTGGCGCAACAGGTTCAACGCGCTAAGGCGCCAACGATCCAGGAACCGTTCCACATCCGCCCCTGTCGCGTTGTCCCAGCTGCCCCAGACGCCAGTCAACGGCCCACGGGTCAGGGGCAGGCTAAGTACATCGAACAACTGCCGGGTCAGCTTGAGCATGGCCGGGGAAAGCGCCGCCAGCTTTTGGTCGAGGCTCGCGAGCACGATGTTGCTGGAGGCCTGGGTTCCCGCCAGCACGATCGGGATCAAGGCCTGCAACAGCGGCAGATCATCCTCGCGCAGCACCTGGTAGCCAGAGGAGGGTGTCTCTTTCGAGCAGCCGACCAGGCTCGCGGTACCGAGGAACAGGCTGGCGCCCAGGCTGAACCTGAGTAGATCACGACGCTGCATGGCCTGCCCCCGCTCAGCGGATGAACAGCTTGTAAACCAGGCGCTGCAAAGCTTTGCCATAAGGTGGGTAGATCACCTTGGCGGCGTTGATGCGCTGCTTGGCCAGCACGGCCTTGGCCTTGCTGAAGGTGAGGAAACCTTCGTGGCCGTGGTAGTGCCCCATGCCGGACGGGCCGATGCCACCGAAGGGCAAGTCGTCCTGGGCCACGTGCAGCAGGGTGTCGTTAAGGCACACGCCACCGGAGTGGGTGTCGCGCAGCACCCGTGCCTGCTCGCTGCGGTCGTAGCCGAAGTAGTAGAGCGCCAGGGGCCGTGGCCGCTGATTGATGTAGGCCAGGGCGTCATCGAGCCGGTCGTAGGGCACCAGCGGCAGCAGCGGGCCGAAGATCTCGTCCTGCATCACCTGCATGCCGTCGTTCACTTCCAGCAACAGGTGGGGCGGCAGGCGCCGACCCTGGCGGGGTTCATCCGAATAGACGTCGAGTACCTTGGCGCCCTTGGCGCGGGCGTCGTCCAGCAAGTGATTCAGGCGGCCGAGCTGGCGCTCGTTGATGATCGCGCTGTAATCGGGGTTGTCAATGATGCGTGGGTAGGCACGGCGCACTGCGCGCTGGTAGGCCTCGGCGAAGGCGCCCAGGCGCTCGCGGGGCACCAGCACATAGTCCGGGGCGACGCAGGTTTGCCCGGCATTGAGGGTCTTGCCGAAGGCAATGCGCTCGGCGGCGGTGTCCAGCGGCACATCCGCCGAGACGATGGCCGGCGATTTACCGCCCAGCTCGAGGGTCACGGGGGTCAGGTTCTGCGCGGCCGCCAGCATCACGTGGCGGCCGACACTGGTGGCGCCGGTGAACAGCAGGTGGTCGAACGGCAGGCGGGCAAAGGCCTGGCCGACTTCCACTTCACCCAGCACGACGCTGACCAGGTCACTGGGGAACACCCGCTCCAGCAGGGCCTTGAGTGCCTGGCCGCTGGCGGGGGTGGACTCGCTGAGCTTGAGCATCACCCGGTTGCCGGCGGCCAGGGCGCCGGTCAGCGGGCCGATGGCGAGGAACAGCGGGTAGTTCCATGGCACGATGATCCCCACCACCCCCAGTGGCTGGTACTGCACCCGCGCACTGGCGGGCTGGAAGGCCAGGCCGACCTTGCGCCGTGACGCGCGCATCCAGCGTTGCAGATGGCGCTCGGCATCGCGCAGCCCCAGCACCGAGGGCATCAACTCAGCGATCAGGGTTTCATCGCGGCTGCGCCCGCTGAAGTCGGCATCGATGCTGGCAATCAGGGTTTCCTGGTCCGCCAGCAGCGCCTCGCGCAGGCTCTTGAGCCACTGCCTGCGCTGGGCGGCCGGGGGCATGGGGTTGCTGGCGAATGCCTGGCGCTGGGCGTCGAACGTCGCTTGCAGGTCGAGGTCGGATTGCACGGGAGGGAGAACGGCAGGCGAGGTCATGGCGGCTCCGAGGGGGTGGCGAATGGCTAGAGCATATACTCTAATTGGTACGATGGTGCATCTTTTTTCATGACCTTGGCGGTGCACCCGACCGGCTGGAGGCCGTAAGATGGCCCTGATCATTCACCCTGGAGACCGGAGCTGAGCATGGCCCCGCGCATGAAGACCCGAGAGCGCATCGTGCAGAACAGCCTGGAGCTGTTCAACCAGCAGGGCGAGCGTAGCGTCAGCACCAACCACATTGCCGCGCACATGGAAATCTCGCCCGGCAACCTGTACTACCACTTCCCCAACAAGCAGGCGATCATCGCCGTGCTGTTCAACCAGTACGAAGAACTGGTCGACAGCTTCCTGCGCGCGCCCCAGGGGCGGGCCGCCACGGTCGAGGACAAACGCTTCTACCTCAAGGCCTTGCTGGAGGCGATGTGGAACTACCGCTTCCTCCACCGCGACCTGGAGCACCTGCTCGACAGCGACCCGGAGCTGGCCGCGCGCTACCGGCGGTTTTCCCGGCGCTGCCTGCAGCATGGCCAGGCCATCTACCGTGGTTTTGTCGACGCCGGGATCCTGGCCATGGATGCGACGCAGATCGAGTCGCTGACCATCAATGCCTGGATCGTCCTGACGTCCTGGGTCCGTTTCCTCAGCACCACCCGCGAGCACACCGCCCATCTGGGTGAAGAAGCCTTCAAGCGCGGCGTCTATCAGGTGGTGGTGCTGGAACTGGGCTATGTCACCCCGGCCTCGCGGGCTGCCGTGCAGGCCTTGTGCGATGAGTATCACGTTCCGTTCAACCAGGCCCTGGAGCATTGAACCGGGGTTTTCGAGCCATTCAACAGGAGATTGTCATGCCCCTTGCGCAACTGATCACCCCGCAGCAACTGGCCGAGCGCCTGGACTCGCCCGGGCTGGTGATCCTCGACTGTCGTTTCGCCCTGGAAGATGTCGACTACGGCCAGCGCAGCTACGCCCAGGGGCATATCGCCGGGGCGCATTTCGCCGACCTGGAGCGTGACCTGAGCGGGCCGGTGGTCAAGGGGCGCACCGGGCGGCATCCGTTGCCCGATGCGCAGCGCCTGGTCGAGCGCCTGCGCGAATGGGGTCTGGACGACGACAGCGAGGTGGTGCTCTACGACGACGGCCCCGGCGCGTTTGCTGCCCGAGCCTGGTGGCTGCTGGCCTGGCTGGGCAAGCGCGACGGGGTGTCTATCCTCGACGGTGGCCTCAAGGCCTGGCACGCGGCACACCTGCCCCTGAGCCTGGACCCACCTGCGCGGCGCGAGGGCATCTTCAGCGGCGAGCCGGACATGAAGCTGCTGATCGATGCCGGGCACTTGGCCAAGCGCCTGGGCGAAGCGGACCTGACCCTGATCGATGCCCGTGCGTTGCCGCGCTTCCGAGGCGAGGTCGAGCCGATCGACCCGGTGGCCGGGCACATCCCGGGCGCACAATGTGCGGCGTTTACCGACAACCTAGGTGCCGACGGGCGGTTCCTGCCGGCGGCGCAGCTCAAGCAGCGTTTTGCCGAGAAATTGGGCGACCGCTCGCCTGAGCACCTGGTGGCCTACTGCGGATCGGGCGTGACGGCCTGCCACAACCTGTTCGCCCTGGCGCTGGCGGGATATCCACTGGGGCGGTTGTACGCAGGTTCCTGGAGCGAGTGGATCAACGACCCGCAACATGCGGTGGCAACCGGCGACTGATTTTTACCGTAGGAGCCGGCCTTGCTGGCGATGCAAGGCGCACCTTGCCTGAACGCCCTTTCGCCAGCAAGGCTGGCTCCTACAGAACTTAACGCTAACGACCTTCCAGCAGCCACTGCGGAATCCGCCGCTCCAGGTAATACCCCGGATTACGCAGGCTGCCGTCGACAAACCCCACGTGCCCACCCCGGCTGTGCAGTTCGAAATGCGTTTGCGCTGCCAGCTCGCTGGCGCTTGGCAGGCTGTGGTCGAACACGAACGGATCGTCGCTGGAGTGGATGATCAGTGTCGGTGTACGGTTCTCGCCCAGGTAGTAGCGGCTTGAAGCACGCCGGTAATAGTCGTGGGCATCGCTGAAACCGTTGAGCGGCGCGGTTACCCGGCCATCGAAATCCCAGAAGGTGCGCAGGTTGCGCAAAGGCCCCAGGCGCTCGATCTCGTCCAGCCCTTGTTGATGCCCTTTGTCGCGAAAATGCCGCTGCTTGTCCTGCACATAGGCCAGCATCTCGCGCATGAAATGCGCCTGGTACAGCTTCGAGAAGCCCAGCCCGATGCGATCGGCGCACTGGTCCAGGCGAAACGGCACCGACACCGCTACCGCCGCTTCCAGTTGGCTGGCCGAACCACTCTCACCCAGGTACTTGAGCAACACGTTGCCCCCGAGCGAATAGCCCACGGCGTACAGCGGCGCCAGCGGCCGTTGGGCGCGCAGGTGGCGGATGGTCTCGGCCAGGTCTTCGCTTGCCCCGGAGTGGTAGCTGCGCGCCAGCAGGTTGGGCTCGCCCGAGCAACCGCGCCAGTTCACCGCGACACTGGCCCAGCCTCGGGCCTGCAGCGCTTGCTGCAAACCTTTGACGTACGGGGAGTTGGAAGAGCCGGTCAGCCCGTGCAGCACCAGCACCAAGGGGGCATCGGGCTGGTGCGGACCATGCCAGTCGAGGTCGAGGAAGTCGCCGTCGGCCAGCCACAGGCGTTCGCGGTTGCGTGACAGATCGGGCAGCTTGCGCCAGAGGGGACCCCACAGTGTCTGCAGGTGCGGGTTGGACAGGCCGGTGGCCGGGCGGAACGTGGCGGTGAGGCTGGGCATGCTGGGCGACTCGTGATGTGCCCGTCTAGAGTGCCATGAAACACCGCCACTGTATCTGCGCTATTGGTCGGCTGCCACGCGCTGCCACAGCGCATAGTGCACCTGGCCGGTCTTCTTCTCGCGGTGCAGGCGCCAGTTGCCTGGCATCGGTAGCGTGGACGGAGCCGCCTCGCTCTCGGTGTAGATCCACGCCTGCTCGCGCAGCCACTGGCCTTGCTCCAGCAGGTTGCAGGTGTTGGCCAGCAGGTCCTGGTGGAAAGGCGGGTCGAGGAATACCAGGTCGAACTGCTGCTTGGTCGGGCCTTGCAGGTAACGCAGGGCGTCCGTCTGCAAGATCTGCCCGCGGGGGCAGCGCAACAGTTCGAGGTTGTGCTTGAGGTTGGCGATGGCGGCCGGGTTGCTGTCCAGCGCCACTGCGTTGTCGGCACCACGGGACAGCGCCTCGAGCACCAGGGCGCCGCTGCCGGTGAAAGCGTCAAGCACATGGGCGCCTTCGATGTAGGGCGCCAGCCAGTTGAACAGGGTTTCGCGCACGCGGTCAGGCGTGGGGCGCAGGCCTTCGCCTTCCGGCACTGCCAGGCGGCGGCTGCGCCACTCGCCGGCGATGATGCGCAGCTGGCCGGGGCCCTTGCTGGCGCCCGGTGCCGGGCGCGCTGGGGAGGTGGGTCTTGCCATTAATGCTCCGGTACGCCGAGCGGTTGCTCGACGGGTTTGTCAGTGGGGGCCGGCAGTGGCTTCTGCGGCACGGTCGGGCCAGCGGTGACGATCACCAACTGGTCGGCGGCCAGGTGCTTGGCCATGGCGGCCTTGACCTGCTCGACTGTCAGTGCCTGGGACTGCTGCATGAAGTCCTCCAGCCAGCTCAGCGGCAGGTTGTAGAAACCGATCGCGCCCAGTTGGCCGACGATGCTCGCGTTGCTGGCGTTGGACAGCGGGAAGCTGCCGGCCAGTTCACGCTTGGCGTCGTCCAACTCTTGCTGGGTCGGGCCATTCTTCAAGTAGTCGGCGAGGATGTCCTGGACCAGCTTGAGAGTACCTTCGCTCAGCTCGGCGCGGGTTTGCAGGTTGATCATGAACGGGCCGCGCACCTGCATCGGGCTGAACACCGAGTACACGCCATAGGTGAGGCCGCGCTTTTCGCGGACTTCGCTCATCAGGCGGGTACCGAATGCGCCACCGCCGAGGATCTGGTTGCCCAGCGACAGGGCGGGCCAGTCCGGGTCGTTACGGTCGATGCCGAGTTCGGCCAGCATCAGGTGGGTCTGCTTGGACGGGAAGTCGATGTGGGTCATGCCCGGCTTGGGTGCGTTCGGTTGCTCGGGTTTGGCCAGTGCCGGCCCTTTGGGCAGACCAGCGGACACCTGGGCGGCGATGGCCTCGGCTTCGCCGCGGTCGAGGTTGCCGACCAGGGCGATCACTGCGTTGCCGGCGCTGTAGGCCTTCTTGTGGAAGTCGCGCAACTGCTCCAAGGTAATGCCGGTGATGGTTTCGGCGGTGCCGTCGCTGGGGTGAGCGTAGGGGTGATCGCCGTAGAGGTTGGCGAACAGCGCCTTGCCCGCGAGCTTGCCGGGATTCTGTTTCTCATACTCGAAACCGGCAAGTATCTGGTTCTTGATGCGTTTGAGGGCGTCCTCGGGGAAGGTCGGTTTGCCGGCTACTTCGGTAAACAGCTTCAGTGCCGGCTCACGTTTGTCCACGGCGCTCAGGCTGCGCAGCGAGGCCACGGCCATGTCGCGGTAGGAGCCATTGCCGAAGTCCGCGCCGAGGCCTTCGAAGCCCTCGGCGATGGCAGTGACGTCCTTGCCGGCCACGCCCTCGTTGAGCATGGCGTTGGTCAGCGCGGCCAGGCCGGGGGTGCCGCCGTCCTGGCTGCTGCCGGCGGCGAAGGTGACGCGCAGGTCGAACATCGGCAGCTCGCGGGCCTCGACGAACAGCACGCGGGCGCCTTCGGCGGTGGTCCAGTTCTGGATGTTCAACTGACGGCGGCTCGGGGCCTTGCCGTCCAGCTCGGCCAGCGACTGCAATGCATTGGCCGGGCGGGCGGCGGTGGCGGGCTTGCCGGTATTCTCTGACTGGGCCGGGCGCGCCAGCAGCAGGGCGATGGCCACCACCAGCACGATGATCGCCAGGCCGAACAGGGTGTAGCGGGGTGCGCTGCGATCACTCATGTGCGGGCTCCTCGGGCAGTACGTGGGCAACGCTCAGGCGTTCGCGGGTGAAGTAGGTGCGGGCGGCGTCCTGGATGTCCTGCGGCGTCACGCGCTTGAGGTCGTCCAACTCGCTGTCGATCAGCTTCCACGACAGGCCGACGGTCTCCAGCATGCCGATGGTAGTGGCCTGGCTGCTGATCGAGTCGCGGTCGTAGACCAGGCCGGCGATCACCTGGGCGCGCACGCGCTCGAGCTCTTCAGTGGTCGGTGGGGTGGTCTTGAGCTCGTCGAGCAGTTGCCAGACGCCTTTCTCGACGTCGGCGAGGGTCTTGTGCTTTTGCACGTTGGGCGTGGCCGAAACCAGGAACAGGCTGTCGCCCCGGGTGAAGGCGTTGTAGCTGGACGAAGCGCCAGCCACCAGCTCCTGGCCGCGCTCCAGGCGTGCCGGCATGCGCGCGCTGTAGCCGCCGTCGAGCAGGGCGGAAATCAGGCGCAGGGCGTTGACGGTGCGTGGTTCCTTGGTTGTGGCCAGGCTCGGGACGTTGAACCCGTAGATCAGGCTGGGCAGTTGCGTGCGCACATGCAGGGTCAGCTGGCGCTGGCCCGGTTCGGCCAGCTCCAACGGCAGTTTGCTCGGTGGCACGGCGCGCTTGGGGATCGGGCCGAAGTACTTCTGCGCGAGGCTCTTCACCTCGTCAGGGGTGACATCACCGACCACCACCAGGGTTGCGTTGTTCGGTGCGTACCAGGACTCGTACCAATGGCGCAGCTCCTCGACCTTCATGCGTTCGAGGTCGGCCATCCAGCCGATGGTCGGGGTGTGGTAGCCGCTGGCTGGGTAGGCCATGGCGCGGAACAGCTCGAAGGCTTTCGCGTTGGGCTGGTCGTCGGTGCGCAGGCGGCGCTCTTCCTTGATCACCTCGATCTCGCGGCTGAACTCGTCGGCCGGCAGGCGCAGGCTGGCCAGGCGGTCGGCCTCCAGCTCGAAGGCCACCGGCAGGCGGTCGCGGGCCAGTTCTTGATAGTAGGCGGTGTAGTCGTCGCTGGTGAAGGCGTTTTCCTCGGCGCCGATGTCACGCAGGATGCGCGAGGCTTCGCCGGGGCCAACCTTGGCGCTGCCCTTGAACATCATGTGTTCCAGGGCATGTGAAAGGCCGGTCTGGCCCGGCGTCTCATAGCTGGAGCCGACCTTGTACCAGATCTGCGAAACCACCACCGGCGCGCGGTGGTCCTCGCGCACGACGACCTTCAGGCCGTTGTCGAGGATGAATTCGTGAGTGGGTTGCACATCGGCGGCGAAGGCCACCAGCGGCAGGCACAGCGTGCCGAGCAACAGGCCAGCGGCGCGGCGGGCTAGAGCATTCATACGGTGTTCAACCTGTTCGGCGGCCCGCTTGGGTTTAGCGTCGGCGGGCCAGGAGGTGCTAGGATACTGATCCGGTTGCCTGGCGACCATGCCTGTCGCCGTTCTGGCCCGCAGGCCCTTACGACAAAACGTTGCGCATGAACCCGCTGGCTTCACAGTAGTCTGTTCTGCGTGAGTAAGAATTCCCGATGCGCCATTGATGGCCCATCGCTACCCTGAGATAGCCGTCTTCCATGTTTGGTTCCAACGACGACAAAAAAGCGCCGGCCGCGGCCGGCGAGAAGAAAGGCCTGTTCAGCTGGTTCCGCAAGAAGCCGGAGCAACCTGTCGCCGAACAGCCGCACGCCCCACAACCGCCGGTCGAGGCAGCGCTCGAGCAGCCACCCGTCGAGCAGCCTGCTCCGGTGGCCGAGGCGCCCCAGCCGGTACCGGTAATCGCGCCGGTCGAGCCTGAGCCTGCCGTCGCCCCTGAGGTGGCGCAACCCGTGCCGGTGGCCGAGGTGCCCCAACCGGCACCGGTAGCCACGCCGGTCGCGCCTGAGCCTGCTGTTCCTCAGGCATCGCAGCCTGTTGAGCAGGTCGAAGCACCCCGGCCCGAGCCGGTGCACGTTGCGTTCGATCCGGCCCCGGTGCCACAGCCCCCTGCGCCAGTGAGCAACCTGGTACTGCCGGTCGCCGAGGAACCGGTTGCGCTGGTGCCTGATCTCGAACCCAAGGCCCCGCCTGCCATCCCAGAGCGCCCGGCCCCAGAGGTGCCTGAGGTGGTGGTTGCCGAACCCGCCCCCGTGGTTGTCGTTCCTGTGGTCGAGCCTGAGCCGGTCGCGCCTGTCGCGTCCACTCCGGTTGCCGCAGAGCCCGCGTCTGCCGCCGCCGAACCCGCCAAACCAGGCTTTTTCGCCCGCCTCAAGCAGGGCCTGTCGAAGACCAGCGCCAGTATCGGCGAAGGCATGGCCAGCCTGTTCCTGGGCAAGAAGGTCATCGACGACGACCTGCTCGACGAAATCGAAACCCGCCTGCTGACCGCCGACGTCGGCGTCGAGGCCACCTCGACCATCGTCCAGAACCTGACGCAGAAGGTCGCCCGCAAGCAGTTGGCCGACGCCGACGCGCTGTACAAATCGCTGCAGGAAGAACTGGCCGCCCTGCTGCGTCCGGTCGAGCAGCCGCTGAAGATCGAAGCGCAGAACAAGCCTTACGTGATCCTGGTCGTGGGCGTGAACGGCGCCGGCAAGACCACCACCATCGGCAAGCTGGCGAAAAAGCTCCAGCTCGAAGGCAAGAAGGTCATGCTCGCCGCCGGCGACACCTTCCGCGCCGCGGCGGTGGAGCAGTTGCAGGTGTGGGGCGAGCGTAACCAGATCCCGGTCATCGCCCAGCACACCGGCGCCGACTCGGCCTCGGTGATCTTCGACGCCGTGCAGGCCGCCAAGGCCCGTGGCGTCGATGTGCTGATCGCCGATACCGCCGGTCGCCTGCACACCAAGGACAACCTGATGGAAGAGCTGAAGAAGGTCCGTCGGGTGATCGGCAAGCTCGACGCCGACGCGCCGCACGAAGTGCTGCTGGTGCTCGACGCCGGCACCGGCCAGAACGCCATCAGCCAGGCCAAGTACTTCAACCAGAGCGTCGAGCTGACCGGCCTGGCCCTGACCAAGCTCGACGGCACCGCCAAGGGCGGCGTCATCTTCGCCCTGGCCAAGCAGTTCAACATTCCGATCCGCTTCATCGGTGTGGGCGAAGGTATCGACGACCTGCGCACCTTCGAGGCCGAACCCTTCGTCAAGGCGCTGTTCGCCGAGCGGGAACCTTCATGATCCGATTCGAACAGGTTGCCAAGCGCTACCCCAATGGCCACGTCGGCCTGCACGAGCTGAGCTTTCGGGCGCGCCGTGGCGAGTTCCTGTTCGTCACCGGCCACTCCGGCGCCGGCAAGAGCACCCTGCTGCGCCTGCTGCTGGCAATGGAGCGCCCGACCAGCGGCAAGCTGTTGCTGGCCGGGCAGGACCTGGGGCAGATCAGCAACGCGCAGATCCCATTCCTGCGTCGGCAGATCGGCGTGGTGTTCCAGAACCACCAGTTGCTGTTCGACCGCACCGTGTTCAACAACATCGCCCTGCCTCTGCAGATCCTCGGGCTATCCAAGGCCGAGATCGCCAAGCGCGTGGATTCGGCGCTGGAGCGCGTGTCGCTGAGCGACAAGGGCGAGCTGTTCCCGGCCGACCTGTCCACCGGCCAGCAACAGCGGGTCGGCATCGCCCGTGCCATCGTTCACCAACCGGCCTTGCTGCTGGCGGACGAGCCTACCGGTAACCTTGACCCGCGCCTGGCCGCAGAGATCATGGGCGTATTCGAGGACATCAACCGCCTCGGCACCACGGTATTGATCGCCAGCCACGACCTGGCGCTGATCGCGCGCATGCGCCACCGTATGCTGACGCTGCAACGCGGCCGCTTGATCGGCGATGGGGAGGCCGGGCAATGAGCACCACACGTACACCAAAGGTTTCCGAGCGCGTCGCGCCCAAGGCCGCCGATCCGCAACCGGCGAAGAAGAAACGCGGCGACCACGACGACGATGGCCCGGACTTCCGCACCCTGCTGCACGCCTGGCTGGAAAGCCACCGCGCCAGCCTGGCCGACAGCCTGCGCCGCCTGGGCAAGCAGCCGATCGGCAGCTTCTTCACCTGCCTGGTGATGGCGGTGGCGCTGAGCATGCCCATGGGCCTCTCGCTGCTGCTCAAGAACGTCGAGAAGCTCGGCGGTTCATGGCAGCGTGCGGCGCAGATCTCGCTCTACCTCAAGCTCGACGCCAGCAGCCGCGAGGCAGAGGCGCTGCGCGACGAGATCAAGGGCATGCCGGGAGTCGCCGAGGCCCAGTACGTCAGCCGCGAACAGGCGCTGGAAGAGTTCCAGCAGCAGTCGGGCCTGGGCGAAGCGCTGCGCGAGTTGCCGGACAACCCGCTGCCCGGCGTGGTGGTGGTGACCCCGACCGAAGTCGACAAACCCGCCCTGGAGGCCTTGCGCCAGCGCCTGTCCGAGTTGCCTCGCGTGGAAGCGGCGCAGCTGGACCTGGTGTGGGTGGAACGCCTGGCGGCCATCCTCAAACTGGGGGACCGCTTTGTGTTCGGCCTGGCGGTGATGCTGATTTCCGCCTTGCTGTTAGTAATCGGTAACACAATTCGTCTACATATTGAAAACCGCCGGGTGGAGATCGAAGTGATCAAGCTCGTCGGCGGTACCGACAGCTACGTGCGCCGGCCTTTCCTCTACATGGGCGCCTTGTACGGCCTGGGGGCGGGCGTGCTGGCCTGGGGCATCCTGGCGTTCGGCCTGAACTGGCTCAACGACGCGGTGGTCGGGCTTTCCGGCCTGTACGGCAGTGATTTCGCCCTGGGTGGCGTGCCGGCCTCGGATGGTCTTTCACTCTTGATTGGTGCAGTGCTGTTGGGGTATATCGGTGCATGGATCGCCGTCGCTCGTCACTTGAACGAGCTGGCACCGCGATAAATGTTTCATGGCCAGTATTGACAAAATTTTCATTCTGGAACTTGTACAACGGTTCCTTGTCTATGCTGGCAGTGCCCACAAGGCACGAGTCTGTAAGCCGGAGGTACTTGAATGACCACATCGTTGCAACCTGCCTATGCCCTGGTTCCTGGTGCAAACCTGGAAGCCTACGTGCACACGGTGAACAGCATTCCCTTGCTGACACCGGAGCAGGAGCGTGATCTGGGCGAGCGTCTCTACTATGAGCAGGATCTCGAGGCCGCTCGTCAAATGGTGATGGCCCACCTGCGTTTCGTTGTACACATCGCACGTAGCTACGCTGGCTACGGGTTGGCCCAGGCCGACCTGATCCAGGAAGGCAACGTCGGCCTGATGAAGGCGGTAAAGCGCTTCAACCCGGAAATGGGCGTGCGCCTGGTATCCTTTGCGGTGCACTGGATCAAGGCTGAGATCCACGAGTTCATCCTGCGCAACTGGCGCATCGTCAAGGTGGCCACCACCAAGGCCCAGCGCAAACTGTTCTTCAACCTGCGCAGCCAGAAGAAACGCCTGGCCTGGTTGAACAACGACGAAGTACATCGCGTGGCCGAAAGCCTTGGCGTCGAGCCCCGTGAAGTGCGCGAGATGGAAAGCCGCCTGAGCGGCCAGGACATGGCCTTCGACCCGGCGGCGGAAGCCGATGACGACAGCGCTTTCCAGTCGCCTGCGCATTACCTGGAAGACCACCGTTACGACCCGGCCCTGCAGCTCGAGGACGCCGACTGGAGCGACAACTCCAGCAACAACCTGCACGAAGCCCTGCAAGGCCTGGACGACCGCAGTCGCGACATCCTCTACCAGCGCTGGTTGGCCGAGGAAAAGGCCACGCTGCATGAGTTGGCGGAGAAGTACAGTGTTTCGGCCGAGCGGATTCGTCAGCTCGAGAAGAACGCGATGAACAAGGTCAAGGCACTGATTACCATCTGATCGGCGCCTGGCTGGATCGAAAAGGCCGCTTGCCTTCTGGGCAAGCGGCCTTTTTCATTTGTGTTGCCTGTACCGGCCTCTTCGCCGGCAAGCCGGCTCCTACAGGGGTTTCGCGATACCTGTAAGAGCCGGCTTGCCGGCGAAGAGGCCGGTACTGCAATCACACCACTCAAAGCTTGCGTGAAGCATCCAGCTGCATCAGGTAGCTCGGCCCACCCAGCTGGCTCATCTGTCGACGAATCCACCCCGCCCGGCTGGCCACGTAGGCGCTCGGACGGCTAGCGCTCCACTTGATCGGGCTCGGCAACACCGCGGCAAGCTGCGCGGCCTGTTGGCGCGTCAGGCGGCTGGCATCGACCCCAAAGTGATAGCGCGCCGCGGCTTGGGCGCCGAACACCCCTTTGCCCCATTCGGCGCTGTTCAGATACACCTCGAGAATCCGTTCTTTCGACCAGAACAGCTCGATCAGCGCCGTGAACCAGGCTTCCAGCCCCTTGCGCAGCCAGCTGCGACCGGACCACAGGAACATGTTCTTGGCCACCTGTTGGCTCAGTGTGCTGGCGCCACGGACCTTGCCGCCACGCTCGTTGTAGGCCAGGGCAGCCTGGATCGCGGGAATGTCGAAACCCCAGTGGCTGGCGAACTTCTGGTCCTCACCGGCAATCACCGCCACCTTCAGTTCATCGGAGATATCCTCCCATGGCGTCCAGTCGCGCTGCAGGTCGATAGGTTCGCCGTTGAACCATGACTCCACCTTGCGCTCGACCATCAGTGCCGTGCCGGGCGGCGGCACCCAGCGGAGCACCAGGACCACGACAATGCTGCCAGCAGCGAACCAGAGCAGGGCGCGGGAAAGGCGGCGGAGGAGGGATGACAGCATGGTGATGGCTTGGCCGGACCGTTGGAACGGGCCATTATACAGGCCCCTTTCGAGGAGTCGTCCCATGCTTCGCAGCTTCCTGATGCTTGCCGCGTTCTTCGGCTTTACCGGTGTCGCCCTGGGCGCCTTCGCCGCTCATGGTTTGAAGAGCCGCCTCAGCGCCGACTACCTGGCGATCTTTCATACCGGTGTCACCTACCAGCTGGTGCATGCCCTGGCGATCCTGGGCGTGGCGGTGTTGTCGGTGCACTTGCCGGGGCGGCTGGTCGGCTGGGCCGGTGGTCTGTTCGCGCTGGGCATCCTGCTGTTCTCCGGTAGCCTCTATGTACTGACCCTGAGCGGCCTGGGCAAGCTCGGCATGATCACCCCGCTGGGTGGCCTGTGCTTCCTCGCCGGCTGGCTGTGCCTGGGGCTGGCCGCCTGGCGCCTGGGCTGACCGAACGGTCCACAATCGCGACTAATGGCGCGTGCCGCCCTTGGGTTGCAAGGCGGATCGGGGCTAGAATGCGGGCCCCAAAGAACAATGGTGGCCGTGCGCATGCGCATTCAACTGAACGGTGAACCTTACGACCTGCCCGAGGGCGAGAGCGTCGCGGCGCTGCTGGGCCGGCTGGAACTGGCCGGCCGCCGGGTGGCGGTGGAACTGAACCTGGACATCGTGCCGCGCAGCCAGCACGAAAGCACGCTGCTTGCTGATGGCGACCAGGTCGAAGTGGTCCATGCCATTGGCGGTGGTTGAGCTACGCCCGGCAATTCACCCGAAAGCCCCGTAACCTTCCCAGAGGAACATCGATGAGCAACGTTCGAAGCGACAAGCCTTTCGTCCTGGCCGGGCGCACCTTCCAGTCGCGCCTGCTGGTCGGCACCGGCAAATACCGTGACATGGAAGAAACCCGTCTGGCCACCGAAGCCTCGGGTGCCGAGATCGTCACCGTAGCCGTGCGTCGCACCAACCTCGGCCAGAATGCGGGCGAACCGAACCTGCTCGACGTGCTGTCGCCCGACAAATACACCATCCTGCCGAACACCGCTGGCTGCTTCGATGCAGTCGAGGCGGTACGCACCTGCCGCCTGGCCCGTGAATTGCTCAATGGCCACAAGTCTCACGAGAACCGTACGCTGGTGAAGCTGGAAGTGCTGGCCGACCAGAAGACCCTGTTCCCCAACGTGATCGAAACCCTCAAGGCCGCTGAAGTGCTGGTAAAGGACGGTTTCGACGTGATGGTCTACACCAGCGATGACCCGATCATCGCCCGCCAGCTGGCCGAAGTCGGCTGCATCGCCGTCATGCCACTGGCCGGCCTGATCGGCACCGGCCTGGGAATCTGCAACCCCTACAACCTGCAGATCATCCTGGAAGAGTCCAAGGTACCGGTGCTGGTTGATGCCGGCGTGGGTACCGCTTCTGATGCCACCATCGCCATGGAGATGGGCTGCGAGGCCGTGCTGATGAACTCGGCCATTGCCCACGCGCAACAACCGGTGCTGATGGCTGAAGCCATGAAGCACGCCATCCTTGCCGGCCGCATGGCGTACCTCGCCGGGCGCATGCCGAAGAAACTCTATGCCAGCGCGTCCTCGCCGCTGGAAGGTCTGATCAAGTAAGAGCCCCCGATGACTGAATCGCAAGAAACGCCGATCACCGAAGACGGCGAAGCCCGCCCGCACCGTCGCATCAAGAGCTTCGTGATGCGCGCCGGGCGCATGACCGAAGGCCAGCAACGTGGTCTGGAGCAGGGCGGCCCGCTGTTCATCCTGCCGCTGGCCGACAGCCCGGTGGACTACGACCAGGTGTTCGGCCGTTCGGCGCCGCGCACCCTGGAGATCGGCTTCGGCATGGGCCACTCGCTGCTGGAGATGGCCACCGCCTCGCCGGAGCTGGACTTCATCGGTGTCGAAGTGCACCGCCCAGGTGTTGGCGCGCTGCTCAACGGCGTACTCACTCAGGGCTTGAAGAACCTGCGGGTGTACGACTGCGACGCCATCGAGGTGCTCAACCGTTGCGTGGCCGACAACAGCCTCGACCGCCTGATGCTGTTCTTCCCGGATCCGTGGCACAAGGCGCGTCATCACAAGCGCCGTATCGTCCAGCCGGAGTTCGCCGAGCTGGTGCGCCGCAAGCTGAAGGTGGGCGGCGTGTTCCATATGGCAACCGACTGGGAGCCCTATGCCGAGCACATGCTGGATGTGATGAAGGTGGCACCGGGTTATCGCAACCAGGCGGCCGATGGTGCTTATGTGCCGCGCCCGGAAGAGCGCCCGATCACCAAGTTCGAGCGCCGTGGCGAGCGCCTTGGCCATGGGGTGTGGGACTTGAAGTTCGAGAAGGTGAACTGAGCGGGATTCGTTCGGCATCTCCTTTTAGGGCCTGCAATTTTGCAGGCGCAAAAAAACCGCCTTGAGAAAGGCGGTTTTTTTATGCGGGCTTTGGGTTACGAGTCCTGAGCCAGCCTACTTCAGTGTCACTGGAGAGACTTCACAAAGGTGATACTAGGGCTACCTTGAAACTACGTCAATGATGGAAATATCCAGCATTAACTGTGAACGTGCCAGTAACAGCATTGGATTTTCGACTGGCGTAAAGTGGCACCGCTCTCATGTGGAATAATCCAGTGGCGGGCCGGGAAACGAATTCATTCACGCTCTCGGCCCCTTCGACGCGGCCCACGAACCGCGCTGGTAGTTTCTCGAAGGGCCATTCACCTGGCCACTTCACTGGAGAGACTTCACGTGATCTCCGAAGGCATCGAAGTGCCGGTCAGATGCTGGAAGATTGGCCCAGCCAACACGGAGGCCAAGGCATATGAAGCGTTTGCTGAATACGCTGAGCCGTGTCTGGAAGCTCATCCGTATCCTGGTCATATTCAGGTCCGCAAGAGACTTCCTGCGCGATCACTTTGACGATGCCCGCTAAGGGTTAGTCGGGTGAGAAGCTGCCCTGGCGCGCCAGGGCGGCTTTTAGCAAGCGCTCAACCCCGGCGATCAGCCACCACGCCAATCAACACCAGCACCACCAGCAACACCGGTGCCAGTGCATAGTTGTTGAACTGCCCCAGCCCCTTCACGACCCACGGCGTTGCATAGATCAGTGCCGCGCCGCTGCCGATCATCACCAGCAGGGCCATGAACGGCACGCGCAAGGCGCCGGCCAGGCCACCCAGGCGCCCTTCCACCCAGCCTTTGATATCGGTACCGAACAGCACCAGCAGGCAGCCCACCAGGGCCAGCGAGATCTCCGACAGGTTGCTGCGGCTCCAGCGGGAAACGGTCGAGAGCAGGTCAAGTACCAAGTCCATGGGTCATCCTTAATTCAAGAAGTACTGCAGCAGGTCGTTGAGGAACAGCTGGCCACGCGGTGTGGCTGCCAGCCGATCCGGTTCGACCTGCAAAAGGCCCTTTTGTTCGGCTGCGCGGCGGGCTTCGGCGAGCTGCGCCAGGGGCAGGCCGGTGCGCAGGCTGAACAGCTCGGCCTCCACGCCGTCGGTGAGGCGCAGCGCGTTCATCAGGAACTCGAAGGGTAGCTCTTCGGCTGGCAGCAGTTTCTCACCGGCCTTGAACGGTTTGGCCGGATTCAGGTAATCCTTCGGCAGGCGGGTCTTCCAGGTGCGCAAGATGCGCCCGTCCGGGAACGACAGCTTGCCATGGGCACCCGCACCGATGCCGATGAAGTCACCGAAACGCCAGTAGTTCAGGTTGTGCCGTGCGGCACGACCGGCCTGGGCGTAGGCCGAGACTTCGTATTGCCGGTAGCCATGTTCGGCCATCAGCGCCTGGCCGGCTTCCTGGATGTCCCAGAGGATATCGTCCTCCGGCAGCTCAGGCGGCTGGTTCCAGAACACCGTGTTCGGCTCTACCGTCAGCTGGTACCAGGACAGGTGCGTCGGCGCCAGTTCGATGGCCTGACGCAGGTCGCCCAGGGCATCGTCGAGCGACTGGTCCGGCAAGCCGTGCATCAGGTCCATGTTGAAGTTGTCGAAGCCTGCCACGCGTGCCATATCGGCAGCGCGTACTGCCTCGTCACCATTGTGGATGCGCCCCAGTTTCTCCAGCTTGGCCGGCTGGAAGCTTTGCACGCCGATGGACAGGCGGTTGATGCCAGTCTGGCGGTAAGCCTTGAACTTCTCTTGCTCGAAGGTGCCCGGGTTGGCTTCGAGGGTGATCTCGATATCCGTGGTGAACGGGATGCGTTGCTCCACGCCGCGCAGCAGGCGACCCAACGCATTGGCGCTGAAAAGGCTCGGGGTGCCGCCACCGAAGAAGATCGTGCTGATGGGGCGACCCTGAACGGCATGCAGTTCCTGGTCGAGGTCAGCGAGCAAGGCATCGATGTATTCGTCTTCCGGCAACGACGGGCCGGCCTGGTGCGAGTTGAAGTCGCAGTACGGGCACTTGCGCACGCACCAGGGGATATGGATATACAGCGACAGCGGCGGGAGCTCGGGAAGGATCAGGCCCGCCGGCTGCAAGGACAGCTTGTCGGTCATGCCAGGCCCAGACGTTGACGCAGCAGGGCCATGGCGCGGGCGCGGTGGCTGAGCTGGTTCTTGTCGACGGGGGCGAGGTCGGCGCTGGAGCACTTGCGCTCCGGGACCCAGAACAGCGGGTCGTAGCCGAAACCGTGCTCGCCACTGGCCTCGAACAGGATGCTGCCGTGCCACAGGCCTTCGCAGAGGATGGGCAGCGGGTCGTCGGCGTGGCGCACCAGGGCCAGGACGCAGACGAACTGCGCGCCACGTTGCTCATGGGGCACATCTTTCAGCGCCTCGAGGAGCTTGGCGTTGTTCGCCGCATCGCCCTTGCCGTCGGCGTAGCGCGCCGAGTAGATGCCTGGCGCGCCGCCAAGGAAGTCCACCGCCAGGCCCGAGTCGTCGGCCAGGGCCGGCAGGCCGGAGATGCGCGCGGCGTTGCGGGCTTTCAGGATGGCGTTCTCGACGAACGACAGGCCGGTCTCTTCCGGCTCCACCTGGCTGAACTCACCGATCGAACGCAGGTGCACGGACTCGCCGAGCATGGCTTGCAGTTCTTTGAGCTTGCCGGCGTTGTGGCTGGCCAATACGAGTTGCTGGAAATTCATCATTCGCCTGGGAACACTTCCTGGTTGAAGCTGAGTTGATTGCTGACGCCACCGGTTTCGACATTCAGGTCGAAGGTCAGGGTTTCAGCCTGGTCGATCTTGAACTGGGCGATGTAGTACACCGCGCCCTGGTCGGTGATCTGCTTGAACGACAGCGGGCTGCTACGCCCGGTCAAGTCCTTGACCGTGCCGCTGACCACCGAGCTGGCCGGCTTGCCACCCTTGAGCACGGCGATATTGAGCACGCCCTGGTTCTTGCTGCGGGTCAGGCCCGTGGCGGCGGCAATGTCGGGTTGCAGCATGCTCGAGGTGAAGGCGCTGTAGTGGACCGTCACGTCGCCGAACACTTCCTTGCGCTCTGGCTTGGCGGCATCGGCAGCCAGCACTGGCAAAGCCAGGCACAGGCTGATCAGAAGCAGTGCTAGTCGACGCATGATCCCATTCCTCCGTTCGCGAGGGTCAGACCGCGAGCTGATGCTCCTGCAGGCCCGGGCTGCTGACCCGATAGATACCGATCTCACCTAGAAGATTAGGCCATAGCCGGCCACCCAACCCGTTACGGTGCAGACGGTCGACGGCCAGGCGGTCGAGTACCTTGGCGTGGCGCTCGTGGCAAAGGTTCTCGAAGTCTTCGAAGGTGCAGAAGTGGATGTTCGGGGTGTTGTACCAGGTATACGGCATGAAGTCCGAGACCGGCATGCGACCCTTGGTCGCCAGGTACCAGCGGCAACGCCAGTGGCCGAAATTGGGGAAGGTGATGATGCACTGGCGCCCCACTCGCAGCATTTCGTCGAGGATGCGGTCGGGGTACTCCACGGCTTGCAGGGCCTGGGTCATGACCACCACGTCGAAACTGTTGCTGGCGAAGTTGCCCAGGCCCTTGTCCAGGTCCTGCTCGATGACGTTGACGCCCTTGGCCACGCAGGCGGCGATGTTGTCGGCGTCGATCTCCAGGCCATAGCCGGTGACGTTCTTGCGCTCGCGCAAGGAGGCCAGCAGTTCGCCGTTGCCACAGCCCAGGTCGAGGACCCGGCTGCCGGCGGGGATCCAGTCTTGGATGATTTCCAGGTCGGCTCTCATGCTGTCCTCAGATGACGATGCGGTTCATGTAGTTCGCGAAACCCTGCATGTAGCGAGGCGTGGGGATCAGGAAGGCGTCGTGGCCGTAAGGCGAGTCGATGTCCAGGTAGCAGACGTTCTTGCGCGCGGCCATCAGCGCGTCGACGATCTCCCGCGAGCGAGCCGGCGAGAAGCGCCAGTCGGTGGTGAACGACATGATGCAGTAGTCCGCCGTGACATGGGCCAGGGTCGCCGCCAGGTCGCCGCCATGGGCCGCGGCCGGGTCGAAGTAGTCCAGCGCCTTGGTCATCAGCAGGTAGGTGTTGGCGTCGAATCGGCCGGAGAACTCCTCGCCTTGATAGCGCAGATAGCTCTCGACCTGGAACTCGACGCTGTGGAAGTCGTAGTTGAGCTTGTCGCTCTTGAGCTCGCGGCCGAATTTCTCGCCCATCGAGTCGTCGGACAGGTAGGTGATATGGCCGACCATGCGCGCCAGCATCAGGCCGCGCTTGGGGATTACGCCCTGGTCCTGGAACGAACCGCCGTGGAACTCGGGGTCGGTGAGGATGGCCTGGCGTGCCACTTCGTTGAAGGCGATGTTCTGCGCCGACAGCTTGGGCGCCGAGGCGATATCCACGCAGTGGCGCACGCGGTCCGGGTAGGTGATGGTCCACTGCAGCGCCTGCATGCCGCCCAGGCTGCCGCCGACGATGGCGGCCCAAGTCTGGATTCCTAGGCGATCGGCCAGGCGCGCTTGGCTATGCACCCAGTCTTCGACCGTCAGTACCGGAAAATCGGCGCCGTAGGGCTTGCCGGTAGCCGGGTTGACACTGCTGGGGCCGGTGCTGCCGTTGCAGCCGCCCAGGTTGTTCAGGCTGACCACGAAGAAGCGATTGGTGTCGATGGGTTTGCCGGGGCCAATGCAGCTGTCCCACCAGCCCGGCTTGCGGTCGGTGGCGGCGTGGTAGCCGGCGGCATGGTGATGGCCGGACAACGCATGGCAGATCAGCACGGCGTTGCTGGCGCTGGCGTTGAGCTCGCCATAGGTTTCGTAGATGAGTTCGTACGCGGCCAGCGAGCGGCCACAGGCCAGGGCCAGCGGTTCATCGAACCGGGCGATTTGCGGTGTTACCAGACCGACGGAATCTTCGGGAAGGACAGTGGACATCGACCCTGCTCACGCTTGACGGAGGCGTAAGTCTAAAGAGCGCTACCCCCAGCGGCAAGCAAAGGCTTGCCGCTGGATGCAGGCGGGGTCAGATCATCCGCCACAGCTCTTGCGGCATGCCGGCGTAGGCCGCCAGTTGAGGCATGAGGAACGACTGGATCACCTGGATGGCGATGAAGGCGAAGATCGGCGAGATGTCCATGCCACCGAGGTTCGGCACCAGGCGGCGGAACGGCGCCAGCACCGGTTCGCTGATCTGGTAGGCCAGCTCGGCGGCGGGGTTGTGGCTGTTGGGCGCGACCCACGAGACGATCACCATGACGATCATCGCCACCCAGAAGATCTTCAGGAACAGCGAGGTGACGCCCAGGATCGCCCACATCAGCAGGTGCAGCACATCACCGAAAGTGCCGTAGGTGAGCATCAGCACGAAGGCCATCAGCAGCCCCTGGATGAGGATCGACAACAGCAGCGAGGAAGTGTCCAGGCCGGCGATGCTGGGGATCACCCGGCGCAGCGGCTTGAGCAGTGGCTGGGTGGCGCGCACGGCGAACTGGCTGAGTGGGTTGTAGAAGTCAGCCTTGACCAGTTGCAGCACGAAGCGCAGCAGGACGATCGCCAGGTACAGGCTGACCAGGGTTTGCACCACGAAGATCGCGGCGCCAGACAGTGCATTCATCAATGGCTCCTTATTTGCCCAGTTGTTCGGCCAGTTCGGCGGAGCGTGTCGCCGCAGCTTGCAATGCCTGCTCGACGATGGCTTCGAAGCCGCTGGCCTGGAACGATTTGATCGCCGCCTCGGTGGTGCCGGCCGGCGAGGTGACGCGGCGGCGCAGTTCGGCGGCGTCGACGTCGCTGGCAACGGCCATGTGCGCAGCGCCCAAGGCGGTCTGCAGGGTGAGTTGCGAGGCGGTTTCACGTGGCAGGCCGAGTTTCTCGCCCGCGGCGGTCATGGCCTCGATCAGCAGGAAGAAGTAGGCCGGGCCACTGCCGGAGACGGCGGTGACGGCATCCAGTTGCTGTTCTTCGTCCAGCCACAGGGCAGTGCCCACGGCGGACAGCAGCTGCTCGGCCTGCTGGCGTTGCTCGGTGGACACTTCCTGGGTGGCATACAGGCCGCTGACGCCTTGGCGCAGCAATGCCGGGGTGTTGGGCATGCAGCGCACCACCGGGATGGCGCCCAGCCACGCTTGCAGGCTGGCGCAGGTGATGCCCGCGGCGATGGAGACGACCAGTTGGCCGGCTTTCAGGTCCGGCTTCAGTGCCTCGCAGACGGCTTTCATGACCTGCGGCTTGACTGCGAGCACGATCACGTCGGCGCCGTCGATAGCTTGTGCGTTGCTTTCGAATGCTTCGATACCGTGTTCGGCCTGGATCCGCGCGCGGGTCTCGGCACCCGGGTCGCTGGCGCGGATCTGCGTGGCGTCCAGGCCCTGGGCGCGCAGGCCGCCGATCAGGCTGGCGGCCATGTTGCCGGCGCCGATAAAGGCAATACGAGTCTTGCTCATGTCAGGTCCTTGAGGAAAAGAGTGAGTTAAGCATGGGTTCAGGGCTGGCCGTAGTCGCGGGCGCCGAACAGGGCGGTACCGATACGGACCCAGGTCGCTCCTTGGGAGATGGCGGCTTCCAGGTCGTGGCTCATGCCCATCGACAGGGTGTCCAGGCCGAGATCCAGTCGCTCCTGAAGCTTGCGCAGAGTGGCAAAGGCCGCCTCCTGTTCGGTGCGGTCATCGGTCGGCTCCGGGATCGCCATCAGGCCACGCAGGCGCAGGCCGGGCAGGGCGTTCACGGCCTGGGCCAGGGCCGGTAGCTCGGCAGGTGCGCAGCCGGACTTGCTGTCTTCGCCGCTGACATTCACCTGCAGGCAGATGTTCAGCGGCGGCAGCTTGGCCGGGCGTTGTTCCGAAAGGCGTTGGGCGATTTTCAGGCGGTCCACGGAGTGTACCCAGTCGAAGTGCTCGGCGATGGCCTTGGTCTTGTTCGACTGGATGGGGCCGATGAAGTGCCAGATCAAGGGCAGGTCAGAGAGTTCCTTTTGTTTTGTCAGGGCTTCCTGAAGGTAGTTCTCGCCGAAGTCGCGTAGGCCACAGCCATGAGCCTCGCGGATGGCGCTGGCCGGCTTGGTCTTGCTCACCGCCAGCAGCTGGAGGCTGGCCGGGTCGCGGCCGGCAGCCTTCGCCGCGTTGTCGATACGGGCGGAAATGGCCGAAATGTTCTCTGCTAGGGTGGACATGGTTCGTCGCCGGCGGCTTTGGGGTCTGCGGCATTCTACCTGCTTGATCGCCGTTGGGGAGTCTCATGGATGTGACCGATCTGCTGGCCCAGGCCGTGGCTGCGGGTGCAAGCGACCTGCACCTGGCCGTGGGCGAGGTGCCGCTGCTGCGCCTGGATGGCGAACTGCGACGCATGGCGTTGCCGGTGCTTGGACCTGCAGCGCTGGAGCAGGGCCTGGCTGGATGGCTCGATGATGGGCAGCGCCAGCAATGGATGTCGGGTGATGAACTGGATCTTGCCTTGGTTGTGCCCGCTCTGGGCCGCTTCCGGGTGAACCTGTTTCGCCAGCGCAATGGGCCGGGGGCGAGCATACGGCTGATCCCGGCGCGAGTGCCGAGCCTCGATGAGCTCGATCTGCATGATGTGTTTCAAGCTTTTGCAGCGAACCGGGATGGCCTGGTGCTGATTGGTGGTCCCACGGGGAGCGGCAAGTCCAGCACCTTGGCGGCCCTGGTCGATGAGCTCAATCGGGAGTACGCGCTTCACGTCGTCACCTTGGAAGACCCTGTCGAATTCATTCATCAAGGCCAGCGCAGCCTGGTCAACCAACGAGAAATTGGCCGCGACAGTCGCGACTTTGCCCAGGGTTTGCGCAGTGCGTTGCGCCAGGACCCCGATGTGATCATGGTCGGTGAACTGCGTGACCTGGAGAGCATCCGCCTGGCACTTCGAGCTGCCGAAACAGGGCATTTGGTGCTGGCCTCGGTGCATACGCGCTCGGCGGTCAACAGTATTGATCGCTTGGTGGAGGTGTTCGCCGCCGAGGAAAAGCCGCTGATGCGCACGATGTTGGCGGAGTCGCTGCAGCTGGTGGTGGCGCAGAGGCTGGTCAGGCGCGTGGCTGGCGGCAGGGTTGCCGCTAGGGAGGTGCTGGTGGTGACGCCGGCGGTGCGCAACCTGATCCGCGAGGGGCGGATGGTGCAGATCTGTTCGTTGATGCAGGTCGGGGCGGCACAGGGGATGGTGACGATGGAAGAGGCGACACGGCGCTTGAGGCAGCAAGGCTTGATCGACTAGATCAGGCGCCACATGTCTCCTGTAGGAGCGGCTTTAGCCGCGAACACCGGCAATGCCGGTGCCAGGCACCGCGTCGTTCGCATCGCGGCTAAAGCCGCTCTTACAAGGAGCGTGCCGAATTTTTACTCAGCGCTTGGCCAGGCTCAGAGCCTGCTGTTGGGCCTTGGGCAGCACACGCTTGGCCACCACGTAACGCTTCTGCCAGTAGGGTTTTTCCAGGCTGTCGATGCTCACCCGCTTGCCGGTGCGTGGTGCGTGGATGAAGCGGTCGTTGCCCAGGTAGATGGCGACGTGGTTGACCCGGCGGCTCTGGATGTTGAAGAAGATCAGGTCGCCCGGCTTGAGGTCGTCCCGCGCCACTTTCACGCCCTGGCCCTGGGCCATGGCGTTGGAGGTGCGCGGCAGGTCGATGTCGGCCACATCGTTGAAGGCGTACTTGACCAGGCCGCTGCAGTCGAAGCCCTTCTTCGGTGTGCTACCGCCCCAGCGATAGGGGGTGCCGAGCACGTTCACGGCGCGGCTGAGCACTTCGCTGCTCTGCTTGGGCGACATGGCCACGGCCTGCAGCGCCTGGTGCTTGGCGGCATTGCTCGGGCGGGCCTGCACGTTCAGGGTGCTTTTGCGGTACTGGACCGGGGCGCGTTTCACCGTGGCGTCGGCGTTGGTCGTATAACCGGTGAAACCGCTGGGAAGACGTTGCTCACGATTGGTGGCGTGGGCGGCCAGGGGCAATAATAGGCAGAGGGTCAGCCATGTCTTGAGGAAAGGCGGCATAGATGAAGCTCTTTATAAGTGTTGGCGCGCAACTTTATAACAGCTTTTTGATCTCATTCTGATCCACTGGTCGTTTGGTTCCGTACCATACGTCGGGTCAAAACGAAAAAGTCACATTTTCCGTTAGAAAATTTTCAGCTATCCCGCGAGGGCTTCGAATGAATGGTTATCAACAGGGGGCGCCCCTTCACGACACCCACAGCAAGGTGCTCGGCTACCTGCTGTGGATCTTCGGCTTTACCGGCGCGCACCGCTTCTACTACGGCAAGCCGATCACCGGGACGATCTGGTTCTTCACCCTTGGCCTGTTGGGTATCGGCTGGCTGATCGACCTGTTCCTGATCCCGTCGATGGACCGTGAGGCGGACATGCGCTTCGAGTCAGGTGGCGTGGACTACAACCTGGCGTGGATCTTCCTGACTTTCCTCGGGGTGTTCGGCGTGCACCGCCTGTACCAGGGCAAGTGGATCAGCGCATTGATCTACCTGTTCACCGGCGGCGTGTTCCTGTTGGGGGTGCTGTATGACTTCTGGACGCTCAACAGCCAGATTTCGCAAGTGAACGCCGAGCGTCGGCGGGCTTGATAGCGGCAAGCCACGAGCTGCAAGCTGCAAGAAGAGGCACGGGGCGATCCTGCTTTTTCTTGACGCTTGAAGCTCGTAGCTTGGCGCTTACTGGCGGCGCTGTTGCAGCAGCAGGTTGCTGAAGCCTGCCCCTGCCAACTGCTTCTGCGCCACGGTCAGCTGTTCGCGGTTGCTGAACGGGCCGACCATCACCCGATACCAGGTCTCGTCCTTGACCGTGCCCGACTCCACCTTCACGGCCTGGCCAAGCAGGATGATCTGCGCGCGGACCTTGTCGGCGTCGGCCTGCTTGCGGAACGAGCCAGCCTGCAGGAAGAACTGAGTGGTGGCGGCCGGCTTGATCACCGGCGGCGCGGGTGGTGGTGTCTGCCCCAGCAATGCTGCCTGGGCGCGGGCCGTGTCGATCTTCGCCGCTTCCGCCGGGGTCACCGGTGTGCTCGGTACCGGGGGTTGCGCCGGTACCGGCGGTGTTTTCTCCGGGACCGCCTCGGGCGGCACGATCACTTCCGACTCCGGCAGCAGGGTGTAGAAGTCGTACTTCGGCTTCACCGGCTGCTGCAGTGCGGGTGTGGTGGCCTTGCTCGCTTCGGCGACCTTCTCCGGCTTCTGCTGCTCGGGCTTGGTGCGCTTGATGTCGTCACCGCCGGGTTCGAGCTTCATCAGGAAGACGATGAAGGCGCCGACCGTGAGGCCGACCGCCAGCCACACCCAGCCCGGGATCGGCTGCTTGCTGGCAGGCGGCTGGGAGCGGCTGGCGCCGCGCTTGGGTGCGGGTTTCTTCTTTGCAGCCAACTTACATGCGCTCCAGGGTTTCCAGGCCGAGCAGTTCCAGGCCCTGCTTGAGGGTGCGGCCGGTCAGGGCGGCCAGGCGCAGGCGGCTCTGCTGTTGCTCGGCGGTATCGGCGGCGAGGATCGGGCAGTTCTCGTAGAAGCTGGAGAACAGGCCGGCGAGGTCGTACAGGTAGCTGCACAGCACGTGCGGCGTGCCCTTGTCGGCAACGTTGTTGAGGATCTCGCCGAACTGCGCCAGGCGCGCGGCCAGGTCCTGTTCGTGGGCGGCCTGCAGCACGATGTTGCCGTCGACTTCGTCGAAGCCCTTGCCGAGCTTGCGGAACACACCGGCCACGCGGGTGTAGGCGTACAGCAGGTATGGCGCGGTGTTGCCTTCGAAGTTGAGCATCAGTTCGAAGTTGAAGCTGTAGTCGCTGGTGCGGTGTTTCGACAGGTCGGCGTACTTGACCGCGCCGATACCCACCACTTCACCGATCTTGCGCAGTTCGTCCTCGGCCAGGCCCGGGTTCTTCTCCTTGACCAGGGCGTAGGCACGTTCCTTGGCTTCGGTGAGCAGGTCGATCAGCTTGACGGTGCCGCCATCGCGGGTCTTGAACGGGCGACCATCGGCGCCATTCATGGTGCCGAAGCCCATGTGCTCCATCTTCATCGGGTGGCCGACGAAGCCCGCGCGGCGGGCGACTTCGAACACCTGGTTGAAGTGCAGGGCCTGGCGCTGGTCGACGAAGTACAGGGCGCGGTCGGCCTGGAGCTTGTTGCTGCGGTAGCGCACGGCGGCCAGGTCGGTGGTGGCGTACAGGTAGCCGCCGTCGGCCTTCTGCACGATCACCGGCAGGGGCTCGCCTTCGGTGTTCTTGAACTCTTCGAGGAACACGCACTGGGCGCCCTGGCTTTCAACCAGCAGGCCTTTGCTCTTCAGGTCGGCGACCACGTTGGCCAGGTCGTCGTTGTAGGCGCTCTCGCCCATTACGTCGGCCATGGTCAGCTTGACGTTGAGCAGCTCGTAGGTCTTCTGGCAGTGGGACAGGGAGATGTCCTTGAAGCGAGTCCACAGCGCCAGGCAGTCAGGGTCGCCGGCCTGCAGCTTGACCACCAGGCCGCGGGCGCGGGTGGCGAATTCCTCGGACTCGTCGAAGCGCTTCTTCGCCGCGCGGTAGAAGTTTTCCAGGTCCGACAGCTCGTCGCTGGTGATCGGGTTTTCTTCAAGATACGCCAGCAGCATGCCGAACTGGGTGCCCCAGTCGCCCACGTGGTTCTGGCGGATGACGTCGTCACCGAGGAACTCCAGCACGCGCGCGACGCTGTCGCCGATGATGGTCGAACGCAGGTGGCCGACGTGCATCTCCTTGGCCAGGTTCGGCGCTGACATGTCGATCACGACTTTTTCGCTCGGCCCGGCCTTGCGCACGCCCAGGTGGCCGTCGGCCAGGGCGGCGTCGAGGCGGCTGGCCAGGGCGTTGGTGTTCTGGAAGAAGTTCAGGAAGCCAGGGCCGGCGATCTCGACCTTGGTGATGTCGTCGCTTTTCGGCAATGCAGCGATCAGCTTTTCGGCCAGGTCGCGCGGTTTCATGCCGGCGGGCTTGGCCAGCATCATGGCGATGTTGCTGGCGAAGTCGCCGTGGGTCTTGTCTCGGGCGTTTTCCACCTGGATCGCCGGCGTCAGCCCTTCAGGCAACACACCTTCGGTGACGAGTTGGGTGAGGGCTTGCTGGATCAGCTGGCGAATGGTGTCTTTCATGGGATTCTCTTTTCGACCGCAAGCGCGGTGAGCGCTTCGATGCGCAGGTGGAAAAACTGGGCATTATCCGTTGCCGAGGGCGGGTTGCCAACCTTTCAGCGGCGAGCTGCAAGTTTCAAGCGGCAAGCTGCAAGTAGAGGCCCCAGCGCAAGGCAGCTGTTTCTTGCAGCTTGAGGCTTGCAGCTTGCAGCTTGTCGCTCAATAAAGGTCGACCGGGTCGACATCCAGCGACCAGCGCACCTGTCGCCCCGACGGCATCTGCTCCAACACTAGCAACCAGGCACTGATCAGTCGATGCAGGGGGGCTCGGGCATTGGCCTGGAGCAATAGTTGTGCTCGGAACCTTCCCGCCCGTCGCTCCATGGGCGCCGGGACCGGGCCGAGCAGTTCGATGCCGTGCAGGCTTTGCTCGGCGAGTACGCACTCGGCAGCGGCGCAGGCTTCGTCGAGGAAGGCTTCCGCCTGGCCTGGCTTGTGGGCATCGGCGCGCAACAGGGCCAGGTGGGCGAACGGCGGCAAACCGGCGGCTCGGCGCTCGCTCAGGGCTTGCTCGGCGAAGGCGAAGTAACCCTGTTCGGTGAGCTGTACCAGCAACGGATGGTCGGCCAGGTGCGTCTGCACGATCACCTTGCCCGGCTCTTCGGCGCGCCCGGCGCGGCCGGCGACCTGCACGATCAACTGGGCCATGCGCTCGCTGGCGCGGAAGTCGCCGGAGAACAGGCCGCCGTCGGCGTCGAGGATGGCCACCAGGGTGACGCGGGGAAAGTGGTGCCCCTTGGCCAGCATCTGGGTGCCCACCAGGATGCTCGGCTGCCCGCGCTGGATCGTGGTGAACAGGTTGTGCATGGCGTCCTTGCGCGAGGTGCTGTCGCGGTCGACTCGCAGGATCGGATAGTCCGGGAACAGCACTTTAAGGCGCTCTTCGGCGCGCTCTGTGCCTGCACCCACCGGGCGTAAATCGACATGGGCGCACTGCGGGCACTGCAGCGGCAGGCGTTCGTCATAGCCGCAATGGTGGCAGCGCAGCACGGCGGAGCGCTGGTGCACGGTCATGCGTGCATCGCAGCGCGGGCATTCCGAGAGCCAGCCGCAGTCGTGGCATAGCAGGGTGGGGGCGAAGCCACGACGATTGAGGAACACCAGCACCTGCTGGCCAGCTTCAAGGGTCTGACGGATGGCCTGTTGCAACGGCCCGCTGATACCGCTGTCCAGCGGCAGGCTGCGCACGTCCAGGCGTAGGAAGCGCGGGGCGCGGGCACCACCGGCGCGCTGGTTCATGCGCAGCAGGCCATAGCGGCCGCTGTGGGCGTTGTGCAGGCTCTCCAGCGATGGAGTGGCCGAGCCCAGCAGGATCGGGATGTTTTCCTGGTGCGCGCGCACCACGGCCAGGTCGCGGGCGTGGTAGCGCAGGCCTTCCTGCTGTTTATAGGAGCCGTCGTGTTCTTCGTCGATGATGATCAGGCCAGGGTTCTTCATCGGTGTGAACAGCGCCGAGCGGGTGCCGATGATGATGTCCGCCTCGCCATCGCGGGCCGCCAGCCAGGCGTCCAGGCGCTCACGGTCGCCCACTGCCGAGTGCAGCAGGGCGATGCGCGCATTGAAGCGCTGCTCGAAGCGTTGCAGGGTCTGTGGGCCGAGGTTGATCTCGGGGATCAGGATCAGCGCCTGCTTGCCGGCCTCCAGTGTCTCGCGGATCAGTTGCAGGTAGACCTCGGTCTTGCCGCTGCCGGTGACGCCGGCCAGGAGAAAGGCGTGGAATGCGCCAAAGCCCGAACGCACTGCTTCGAAAGCGGCGCGCTGCTCTTCGTTCAGTGGCAGTTCCGGCTGGGCCAGCCAGTGTTCGTGGCGTGGCGGCGGCAGGTGGCGGCGTACTTCAACCTGGACCAGTTCCTTGGCCAGCAGCAGGTCAAGGCTGTCCTTGTTCAACCCCATCTTGGCCAGCACGCTATGGGCCACGCCGTGGTGATGCTGCGACAGGGTCTTGAGCGCCTCGCGCTGGCGTGGGGCGCGGGTGATGCGCGGGTCGTCCAGGCGGGCGCCCGGCGCGACATGCCAGAAGCGCTCCTGGCGCACTTCGGCGGGCTCGCCTTGGCGCAACAACGTGGGCAGTGCCCAGCTCAGGGTGTCGCCCAGGCTGTGCTGGTAGTACTGGGCGGTCCACAGGCACAACTTGAACAGTGCTGGTGGTAGCGGTGAAACCGGATCGAGCAGGGCGCTGGCCGGCTTGAGCTTGTCGGCGGGCACTTCGCTCTTGTCGGCGACCTCCACCAGCACGCCGATCATCTCGCGACGGCCGAACGGCACGCGCAGGCGCATGCCGGGCGTCAGCGCCTGGCGCACCATGCTCGCGGGCGCCCGGTAGTCGAACAGGCGACGCAGGGGCGAGGGCAGGGCGAGGCGCAGGATGACGTCGGACACGCGGAAGGTCTCTGGAGGGCGTTTCACAAATCAGGCGAGCCTAGCAGACGACGGTCGGTGCAAGCGACAACTTGCGTTGGCTTGGCGCTCTGGTATTATTCGCCGCCTAATTACGTGCGGTATTCAACAATAGGTGTTGGGTGGCGGCACGCAGCTCGAGGAAGTGACCATGAAAGCAGATATTCATCCGAACTACGAAGTAGTTGCAGTCACCTGCAGCTGCGGCAACAAGTTTGAAACCCGTTCGACCCTGGGCAGCGTCCTGGCGATCGACGTTTGCAACCTGTGCCACCCGTTCTACACCGGTAAGCAGAAAGTCCTGGACACCGGTGGTCGCGTACAGAAGTTCGCCGATCGCTTCGGTATGTTCGGTACCAAGAAGTAATCATGCGCATGGCGAATCTCTCGAGGTTCGCGCTGCTGCAAAAGAAGGCGCCCCTTGTGGGCGCCTTTTTTGTGGGCGCGATCTGGCATTTTCCGGCCCAGGCCTTCTGCCCGCTGCCAGAAAGCCCGCAGCAGGTGGCGGTGCGCAGCGTGGTCGATGGCGACACCGTGCGCCTGGTTGATGGCCGTAGCGTACGGCTCATTGGCATCAATGCGCCCGAGATCGGCCGCAAGAGGCGAGCCAGCGAGCCCTATGCCGAGGCTGCCAAGCGGCGGTTGCAGGCACTGGTCAAGGCCAGCGACGGTCGTATCGGGCTGGTCCCGGGTGTCGAAGGCAAGGACAAGTACGGCCGCACGCTGGCGCACCTGTACGGTCGGTCTGGCGACAATCTGGAAGCACAATTGCTCAGCGAAGGGCTTGGCTACCGGGTAGCGATCGCACCCAACGTGACGCTCGCCAGCTGTCAGCAGCAAGCGGAGCAAGCCGCTCGAAAGGCGAGGGCCGGGCTCTGGCGGGAGTCGCCGGTGTTGCCTGCGGAGCACGTGCGGCAATCAGGGTTTGCAGTGATCGTTGGTAAAGTCACGGCAATCGAGCGCAATCGTGGCGGTGTCTGGCTGGAACTCGACGACTCGGTGGTGTTGCAGATTCCCGCTCGTCTGCAGCGCAACTTCCCTGCCAGCTTCTTCGCTAACCTCAAGGGACGCCAGGTCGAGGCGCGTGGCTGGGTGCTGGATCGTTCCCGCAAGGGTGGTCTCAAGCCCGGGCAGCAACGCTGGCTGTTGCCATTGACCGATCCGAGCATGCTGGAGCCTGTTTCCGGTTAAATACTTGTAGACAGTTTGCTATTGGATTGTACACACTGGGCTCCGTAAGCCCCGTGGGTTATAGCGTAAAGTCGTAGGCCAGAGGCCTTGACACATAGTGACCGGGCAGTCTTGTCGCCCCCCGGCTCTTTGCGTATCCTCGGCGGTCCGTCAGAACAGTAAATAGCGGAATGCCCATCATGTCAGACCTGAAAACCGCCGCTCTCGAATACCACGCCCAGCCCCGTCCGGGGAAACTGAGCGTCGAGCTCTCCAAGCCAACCGCCACCGCCCGCGACCTCGCCCTGGCCTACAGCCCAGGCGTCGCCGAACCCGTGCGCGAGATCGGCCGTGATCCGGAGCTGGCCTACAAGTACACCGGCAAGGGCAACCTGGTCGCGGTGATTTCCGACGGTACCGCGATCCTCGGTCTGGGTGACCTGGGCCCGCTGGCCTCGAAGCCGGTCATGGAAGGCAAGGGTGTTCTGTTCAAGCGTTTCGCCGGTATCGACGTATTCGATATCGAAGTCGAGTCGGAAAGCCCGCAGGCCTTCATCGACACCGTGCGCCGCATCTCCATCACCTTCGGTGGCATCAACCTCGAGGACATCAAGGCACCTGAGTGCTTCGAGATCGAGCGCACCCTGATCGAGCAGTGCGACATTCCGGTATTCCACGATGACCAGCATGGCACCGCCATCGTCACCGCGGCCGGTATGATCAACGCCTTGGAAATCGCCGGCAAGAAGCTCGAAGACGCCAAGATCGTCTGCCTGGGCGCCGGCGCCGCAGCCATCTCCTGCATGAAGCTGCTGGTGAGCATGGGCGCCAAGGTCGAGAACATCTTCATGATCGACCGCAGTGGCGTGATCCATGCCGGCCGCGACGACCTGAACCAGTACAAGGCCCAGTTCGCCCACACCACCGACAAGCGCACCCTGGCTGATGCCCTGGATGGCGCTGACGTGTTCGTCGGTCTGTCCGGCCCGAACCTGCTGAGCCCTGAAGGCCTGAAGTCGATGGCCGCCAACCCGATCGTGTTCGCCTGCTCGAACCCGGACCCGGAAATCGCCCCGGAACTGGCTCACGCCACCCGCAGCGACGTGATCATGGCCACCGGTCGTTCTGACTACCCGAACCAGGTCAACAACGTGCTGGGCTTCCCGTTCATCTTCCGTGGTGCCCTGGACGTTCGCGCCAAGCGCATCAACGAAGAAATGAAGATCGCCGCCGCCATCGCCCTGAAGGACCTGGCCAAGCTGCCAGTACCGAAGGAAGTCTGCGAGGCGTACGGTGTACAAGCCTTGGAATTCGGCCGCGAGTACATCATTCCGAAGCCGCTGGATGCCCGCCTGATCACCGTGGTTTCCGATGCCGTGGCCAAGGCCGCCATCGAATCCGGCGTGGCGACCCTGCCGTATCCGAAGCACTACCCGCTCAAGAGCGTGGATGACGTGTTCAACGGCTGATCCCGTTGTAGCGTCATGAAAAAGCCCCGGCTCGCGAGAGCCGGGGCTTTTTGTTTGTCTCGGATTCATGTGTAGGTTGCGCGATCTGTTCGCCGGCAAGCCGGCTCCTACCTGACTGTGTAGGGGCCGGCTTGCCGGCGAACAGGTCGATGGATCAGAACAGGTCCATCGGTGCCGACTCATCCGCTGGCAGCGGGCTGCCAGGTGCCGCGCCGTTGCCCAGCTCATCCACCGAGGGTGGCGAATCCTCGGCCTTGAACAGCTCGAAGTAGGCATTCGGCGTGCTTGGCGTGGCCGCACGGCCGCTGACCGGGTCGACGCGCAGGCTAAGAATACCCTCGGGCTCGGCCGGCGCATGCTCGGGTTTGTCCTTGAGCGCCTGGCCCATGAAGCTCATCCAGATCGGCAGCGCCACGGTGCCACCATACTCGCGGCGGCCCAGCGTCTCGGGCTGGTCGAAGCCTACCCAGACGGTGGTGACGTAGTCGGCGTTGTAGCCGGAGAACCAGGCGTCCTTGGACTCGTTGGTGGTGCCGGTCTTGCCTGCCAGGTCGCCACGGCCCAGGGCCAGGGCGCGGCGGCCGGTGCCGCGCTTGATCACGTCTTGCAGCATGCTGGTGAGGATGTAGGTGGTGCGGCCGTCGATGATCTGCTCGGCGATAGCCGGCACCTGAGGTGCCGGGGCCACCTGGCCGAAGGCCGAGGGGGCTTCCCCCGGCATCGGCGCGACACTGATCGGCTGTTCCGGCGCGGCAAGGCCGGCCTGGTCCTGGCTGCCTTGAGGCACGCGCGCCGGGTTGGCAGTGAACAGGGTTTCGCCGTTGCGGCTTTCGACGCGGTCGATCAGGTACGGGCTGATCTTGTAGCCGCCGTTGGCGAAGGTACTCCAGCCGGTGGCGATCTCCATGGGCGTCAAGGTCGCGGTACCGAGTGCCAGCGACAGGTTGCGCGGCAGGTCCTGCTTGTTGAAGCCGAACTTGGCGATGTAGTCGATGGTGCGGTCGACGCCCATCGCTTGCAGCAGCCGGATCGAGACCAGGTTGCGTGACTTGTACAGCGCCTCGCGCATGCGAATCGGGCCGAGGAAGGTGTTGGTGTCGTTCTTCGGGCGCCAGACCTTGTCCAGGTACTCGTCGACGAACACGATCGGTGCGTCGTTGACCAGGCTGGCGGCGGTGTAGCCGTTGTCCAGCGCGGCGCTGTAGACGAACGGCTTGAAGCTGGAGCCCGGCTGGCGCTTGGCCTGCATGGCGCGATTGTAGTTGCTCTGCTCGAAGGAGAAACCGCCGACCAGGGCGCGGATGGCGCCATTGTAAGGGTCGAGGGTGACCAGTGCGCTTTGGGCGCCTGGCACCTGGCTGAACTTGAGCTTGCCGTTCTCCAGGCGTTGCAGGCGCACCAGGTCGCCGACCTGGGCCACATCGGCCGGTGACTGCGGCGAACGGCCCTGCGAGTTGCTGTTCAGGTAAGGGCGGGCCCATTTCATGGTGTCCCAGGCCACGTCTTCTTCCAGGCCGGCGCGGGTCATCACCTTCAGGCCGCTTTTTTCGACATGGGTGACGATGGCCGGCTCCAGGCCGCCCAGGGTGCGCTGTTTGCCCAGTTCCTGCAGCCAGGCGGCGCGGGTCTTGCCCGGGAAGCGTGCATCCGGGCCGCGATAGCCGTGGCGCTCGTCGTACTCGGAAAGCCCGTTGAGCACGGCATTGTTGGCCATCTGCTGCATGTCGCTGGGCACGGTGGTAGTGACGCGGAAGCCTTCTGTATAGGCGTCGCTGCCGTAACGCCCGACCATTTCGGCGCGGGCCATCTCAGCGACGTAGGGCGCGTTCACTTCCGGGGTAGGGACGTGATAACTGGCGTTCAGCGGTTCGGCCAGGGCGGCCTGGTAGCTGGCATCGTCGATCTTGCCAAGCTTGTACATGCGCCCGAGGATCCAGTCGCGTCGCTCCTTGGCGCGCACCGGGTTGGCCAGCGGGTTGAAGCGCGACGGTGCCTTGGGCAGGCCGGCGATCATGGCCATCTGCGCCAGGCTGACGTCACGGATCGACTTGCCGTAATACACCTGCGCGGCGGCGTCGATGCCGTAGGCGCGGTTGCCCAGGTAGATTTTGTTGACGTACAGCTCGAGGATCTCGTCCTTGGTCAGCTCGCGTTCGATCTGCAGCGCCAGGAGGATCTCGTTGGTCTTGCGCGAGAAGCTGCGCTCGCTGCTCAGGAAGAAGTTTTTCGCCACCTGCATGGTGATGGTGCTGCCGCCGGTCTGGATATGCCCGGACTTGAGCAGTTGCGTGGCCGCACGCATCAGGCTGCTGGGGTCGACACCGTAGTGGTTGAGGAAGTTGTCGTCTTCAGCGGACAGAAGCGCCTGGATGAACTGTGGGGGAATTTCCTGGAACTTGATCGGCGAGCGCCGCATCTCGCCGAACTCGGCAATCAGTTTGCCGTCGCTGCTGTACACCCTCAGGGGGATTTGCAACTGGACGCTTCGCAGGGAATCGACCGAGGGCAGGCTGGGGCTAAGATACAGGAACGCACCGCTCACACCGAGTACGAGCGCGCAGATGACTGCGACGAAAGACCACCAGAAGAACTTCAGCAGGCGTATCAAGGCTTTTGGGTGTCCAGGTTGAGGAGTGGAGGGCGCGCAGGGCCAGCGGACGGGAAAATTCGCTGGGCATTATAAGCACTTTTCGCCCCATCGGGTGACCGGTCGGGGCCTGGCGATGACCGCTGGCGCCGCAATCGCGCCGGCTCGCCATGACCAGGAAGGGACAGCCATGCTTGGACGCTTTGGCAGGGATGCCGGTTCACTGCTGGGGGTTGAAATTACCTCCGACACCATACGAATGCTGCAATTGCGCCGCCAGCGCGGGCATTGGCGAGTCGCGGCCTGGGCTTGCGAGCCAATTACGAGGCCGATGGGCCATTCGCAACTGCCTGAAGCCTTGCGCGAGGCGCACCGACGCTGTGCGACACCGCAACGGAGGGTGGCGCTGGCGTTGCCGGCGTCACAGGTGATCTGCAAGGTCTGTCAGCTACCTTCCGGCACAACCCGATTCGACGCCGAGGCGCAGTTGCTTGCCCAGGCCGAGCAATTGTTTCCCTTCCCGCTGGATGACCTGGCCCTGGATTTCCAGGTGTTGGGAGTGTCTGCCGGGAACTCTGCCCATACCGATGTCCTGGTGGCCGCCTGCCGGCAGAGCCAGCTTGACCCTCTTGAGCAAATGTTCAACCAGGCGGGGATGCAGGTAGCGGCCATGGAGGTCGACAGTTTCGCCCTGTTGCGTGCTTCGGGGGGAGCAGCGCCGGCCGATTCGGCGCTATTGCAGTTGGAGGCTGGCGAAATCGTGCTGCATGGATGGCAACGTGATCTTGTCCCCCTGCGTCAGCACCTGGCGCTGGAGGCATCGGGGCAATGGCTCGAGAGCGTCGAGCGTCTCTGGTCGTTGCATGGCGCGCGGGAGCGAGTGGGGCAAGTGATGCTTGCAGGGGGCGCCGCGGATGTCGAACGAGCCGGGCAACTGGCTGATCGGCTGGCGGTGCGCTGCAGCCTCGCGCGCCCCTCAGCGCTAGCCGGCAGCGCCGTATCCGAAAATTTGGCGGCATCCATGGTTCTGGCTTGCGGGCTGGCGCTGGGGGGCTTGCAGCCATGAAGGTACGTCTGAACTTGATGCCTTGGCGTGAACTGCGCCGGGTAGCGGTTGTGCGACAGTTCAGGATTGTGCTGATGGCCTGCCTGGTGATGGCGGTAGTTGCGGTGATGCTGCTCGATGAGGTCATGCGGTCACGTGTGGCCCGGCAGCATGAGGTGATCACTGCCTTGCAGCACGAAGCGGAAGGGTTCGATACCGCCCTGGCGCAGGTTGAGCATCTGCGCGCTTCGCGTAACGCCTTGCTTGCGCAGTACCTGGCGTTGTCCAGGCTCAGGGCCGCGCAGGCCTTGCTGCCAGCGCTTTTCTCGTCCCTGGAGATGGCCATGCCTGAGGGGGCGCGATTGCACGAGCTGGATGTGCAAGATGATCGAGTGCAACTGACGGGAATGGCCGCTTCGGTATCCGTGGTGGCTTTGCTGATGCGAAGGCTGGAGCAGGCAGATGTGCTTCAGGATCTGGAGCTTGTACACCTCAGGCACAGCTCGGGTGGTGACGAATTTGTCATGACGGCACGCTTGTCGGCGAGTTGGTCGTGACGGGCAGGTGGGCGTTCGATTGGCAGGGGGCGGTGCATCGATCCCCCTTGTTCAGGTTCATGGTCGTGCTGTCGCTGGTACTGATAGTGGGCGTCGTGGGTTATCTGGGCCGCTTGCGTGAGGTGCATCAGGACTACCAGTTCGCTGTGTCGACGGAGCACCGGCTGCGTCAGGTGCACGAAGCCAGGGCCGCCCAAGACTTCGACATCGATGCCGAGCGCAGGGCGCTGGAAGAAATGGCGCAACGCTTGCGTGCGGAGCGATGGCGGCTGGCGGCGGGCGAGGGCATGAGCGAGTTGCTCGATCAGCTGGCGCTCTCGGGGCACGCGCATGGCTTGCTGTTCGAGCGGCTGGAGGTGCTTGAGGAGCAGCAGGAGGCCGGATACCGCAGGCTGCCCCTGGATATCCAGGTGCAGGGCAGCTACCCGGCGTTACAGGCGTGGCTGGTGCAATGGCTTGGCCAACTGCGTCTTTTGTCTGTTCCTCGCCTGAATGTGGTCGGGGGTGACGAGCGAGCCGGGATAGTCAGTGCGCGGCTACAGGTAGATGTCCATCACCCGGGAGAGCCGCTTGAGCCTCCTGACAGCCTGGCTGACGAGCCCGCTCGAGCGAACTTCCCTGTCGTGGCCCTCGATCCGTTTCAGGCCTGGAGTGCCGGGTCGGCTGGTCCTGGGCTCAGACGGATCCCTCTGGAGCAGCTGGAAATGGTGGGTAGTTTGTCCGGCGCTGGCGGGCGCCAGGCGTTGCTGCGTTCAGCTGGCCGCCTGTACCGGGTAGCGGCAGGGGAGCCTTTGGGGCGTGACGAGGGGATTGTGGTGAGTATTGGCGCCGAGCAGGTCGAGGTGCGTGAGCGTTTGTACATCGGTGGTGCTTGGCAGGAGCGTTCCAGGTATCTGGCACTCAGGAAGAGTGCGCGTGGGGAGGTCAGGGATGAGATTGACGGGGTTGGCGAGCGCGGTGCTGGTGCTGTTGGGCGTACGGGCAGCGCTGGCGGCTGAGTTTCAGGGCGAACCGATGTCGTTGAACTTCCAGGATGTGGAAGTGCGTGCGGTATTGCAGGTAATGGCCGACTACGCCGGTATCAACCTGGTGGCCAGCGATGCCGTCCAGGGGCGGATCACCCTCAGGCTGGAGGAGGTACCCTGGGATCAGGCGCTCGACCTTGTGTTGCGCAGCAAGGGGTTGGGGCGCCGGCAGGAGGGAAGTGTGCTGCTGGTGGCGCCCATTGCCGAACTCGCAGAACAGTCGCGCGGTGCTCATCTGGAGCAGGCGCTGGACGCTCGACTTGAACCGTTGCGGCGGGAGCTGATACCGGTCTATCACGCCAAGGCGTCGGACCTGGCCGAACTACTGCTGGCGAGCCTGGCTGACGACGGCATCCTGGCCGGGCGCGGCAACCTGAGCGTGGATGCACGCACCAATACGCTGGTGATTGCCCAGCCTGCTGACCGGTTGGGTGAAATCCGCCGGCTGGTGGCCCAGCTCGATGTGCCAGTGCGCCAGGTCATGATCGAGGCGCGTATCGTCGAGGCCAACATTGATTATGAAAAGGCCTTGGGCGTGCGCTGGGGTGGCCCGCTGTATGGCCAGGACAGCCACCTGGGCAGCGAACTGTTCGTCGACCTGGGTGTCGAGAGGGCGACATCGGCGCTTGGCGTCGGGCTGTTGCGCAGTGACATCCTGCTCGACCTCGAACTCAGCGCGATGGAAAAAAGCGGCAATGGCGAGATCATCTCGCAACCCAGGGTCGTCACCGCCGACAAGGAAACCGCGCGTATTCTCAAGGGCACCGAAGTCCCCTACCAGGAGACCACCAAGAGCGGTGCCACCTCCATCTCGTTTCGTGAAGCCTCCCTGTCTTTGGAGGTGACACCGCAGATCACCCCGGATGGCAAAGTGATCATGGAGGTGCGGGTGACCAAGGATGAGCCGGACTTCGTCAACGCCCTGAACAACGTGCCCCCCATCCGCAAGAACGAAGTCAACGCCAAGGTGCGGGTCACCGACGGCGAAACCATTGTGATTGGTGGGGTGTACTCGACGTCGCAGAACAATGTGGTCGACAAGGTGCCATTTTTCGGCGATCTGCCGTATGTTGGGCGGCTGTTTCGACGCGATGCATTACAAGAGAAAAAATCCGAGCTGCTGGTCTTCCTGACTCCGCGTATCATGAGTGACCAGGCGATTGCTGTGAGTCGTTGATTCTGTGCGAAATTTGATACTTGTGGGGCCCATGGGCGCTGGTAAGAGCACCATCGGGCGCCTGTTGGCCAAAGAGCTGCGCCTGCTGTTCAAGGATTCCGACAAGGAAATCGAACTGCGAACCGGCGCCAACATCCCGTGGATCTTCGACAAGGAAGGCGAGCCGGGCTTTCGTGAGCGGGAGCAGGCGATGATCGCCGAACTCTGTGCGCTCGACGGCGTGGTCCTGGCCACTGGCGGTGGCGCGGTGATGCGTGACGCCAACCGTGCCGCGTTGCGGGCGGGCGGCCGGGTGGTCTACTTGCATGCTTCGGTGGAGCAGCAGGTCGGGCGCACCTCGCGGGACCGCAACCGGCCCTTGTTGCGCACCGCCAACCCGGAAGCGACCCTGCGTGCCCTGTTCGAAGCGCGTGACCCGCTCTATCGCGAGATTGCCGACCTGGTGGTGGAAACCGACGAACGGCCGCCGCGCATGGTGGTGCTCGACATTCTGGAGCGCTTGCAGCAGTTGCCGCCCCGATAAGCGGGGTCTATCCTCGGCCTCCATCGCCGAGGCGGGGTTCAACCTGATCGCGTGGCTCGCTCGTTAGGCGCCGCGTCCAAGCACATTGTGGGGATACATGCAGACACTAAAGGTCGACCTGGGCGAACGTAGCTACCCGATCTACATTGGCGAGGGCCTGCTGGACCAGCCAGAACTGCTGGCGCCACATATCGCCGGCCGGCAGGTCGCCATCATCTCGAACGAAACCGTCGCGCCCCTGTATCTCGAACGCCTGAGCAAGACGTTGGGCGCCTACTCGGTGCTGCCGGTGGTGCTGCCCGACGGCGAAAAATACAAGAACTGGGAAACCCTGCAACTGATCTTCGATGCCCTGCTGACCGCGCGTCACGACCGCCGTACCACCGTGGTGGCGCTTGGTGGCGGCGTGATCGGCGACATGGCCGGCTTTGCCGCGGCCTGCTACCAGCGTGGCGTGGACTTTATCCAGGTCCCGACCACCCTGCTGTCCCAGGTGGATTCTTCGGTCGGCGGCAAGACCGGCATCAACCACCCGCTGGGCAAGAACATGGTCGGGGCTTTCTACCAGCCCAATGCAGTGCTGATCGACACCACCAGCCTGAAGACGCTGCCCGAGCGCGAGCTGTCCGCGGGGCTGGCCGAAATCATCAAGTACGGCCTGATCTGCGACGAACCCTTCCTCGGTTGGCTCGAAGACAACATGCAGGCCCTGCGCGCCCTGGAGCCCGTGGCCCTGACCGAAGCGATCCGCCGCTCCTGCGCGGCCAAGGCGGCCGTTGTCGGTGCAGACGAGCGCGAGTCGGGCGTACGCGCCACGCTCAATCTCGGTCACACCTTCGGCCATGCCATCGAAACCCACATGGGCTACGGTGTATGGCTGCACGGCGAAGCCGTGGCGGCCGGCACGGTGATGGCCCTGGAAATGTCCATGCGCCTGGGCTGGATCGACCAGCCGGCGCGTGATCGCGGTATTCGCCTGCTGCAGGACGCAGGATTGCCGGTGGTACCACCACAGGAAATGACCCCGGCGCATTTCATGGAGCACATGGCGGTCGACAAGAAAGTGCTCGATGGGCGCCTGCGCCTGGTGCTGTTGCGCCAGATGGGCGAGGCCGTCGTCACCGACGACTATCCGAAAGAGATTCTTCAGGCCACGCTGGCAGCGGATTACCGCGCGATCGTGGCCCAGCTTTGAGGTTGTGACAACGCAATGAGCACTTTGCATGCCGATGAGGCGTTCCTCGATCATTACCAGTTGAGCCACGATCCGTTCGCGCCCCGCGTGCCCGGCTTCAAGTTCTTTCCCGCCCAGCGCAAGCCGGTGCTGGGCCAGTTGCACCACCTGGCGCGCTACAGCCAGTTGATGCTGGTGGTCACCGGCCCTGTTGGCAGCGGCAAGACCCTGCTGCGCCAGGCGCTGGTGGCCAGCACCAACAAGCAGTCGGTGCAGAGCGTGGTGGTCTCCGCCCGTGGTGCCAGCGATGCGGCCAGCGTGCTCGGCCAGGTGGCCCAGTCGCTGAACGTGGCGCAGCCTGAAGTGCAGGCCATTCTTACGCAGGTGGTGCAACTGGCGCTGACCGGCCAGGAAGTCTATCTGCTGGTGGATGATGCGGAACAACTCGACGAGTCGGCACTCCAAGCGTTGCTGGAGTTGGCGGCAGGTACCTCCGAAGGGCGCCCGCACGTGTTCCTGTTCGGCGAGCCGTCGCTGATCGCCGGGCTGGAAGAGCTGAACATCGATGAGGAGCGTTTCCATATCATCGAGCTGGCCCCGTACAGCGAGGAAGAGACCCGCGAGTACCTGGAACAGCGCCTGGAGGGCGCTGGCCGGGGCATCGAGGTGTTCACTCGCGAGCAGATCGTCGACATCCACGAAAACGCCGACGGTTGGCCTGGCAACATCAACCAGGTCGCCCGCGATACCTTGATCGAAACCATGATCGCCAGCCGTACCACGGCCAAGCGACCATCCATGGGGTTCAAAATGCCTAAGAAACACGTGCTCGCGTTGTCCGCTGTGGTCGTGGTCGCCGTCGGTGCGGCGGTCCTGATGCCCAAGAAAGGCGACAAGGCCCCGGCCGAGGCGCCTACCGCCCAGGCCCAACTGCCGTTGGGGCAGGGTGGCAATGGTGCGCCGGCCATCGAATTCTCCGGCTCCTCCCAGCCCATGCCGCTGCCGCTGGTCGGCCAGTCGCAGCCGGTGATGCGTGAGCCGCTGGCCCAAGCCGCAGGCATGGGCGATGGTGAGGAGAGCAGCCCGGCGGGCAATACCGCGCTGCAGCCGTCCGCGCCGTCGGCCGCCGTGCCGCCGACCGTGACCACCATCGCGCCGCCGCAGGGGGCCACTGCCAGCCCAGCGCCAGCGCCTGCGCAACCAGTCACCACTGCACCGGTTCAGTCGGTTGCGCCGGCTCCAAAGCCTGTCGCAACCCAGCCGACAAAACCGGTTGCACCTGCGAAGCCTGCCCCAGCCCCGACCCAGGTCGCCAGCGCCAAGCCAGCGGCCAAGCCCGTGGACAAGCCAGCAGCCGGTGGTGCGGGTAACAGTGGCTGGTACGCCGGCCAGAAACCGGGCAATTATGTGGTGCAGATCTTCGGCACCAGCTCCGAGGCGTCGGCCCAGTCGTTCGTCAAGGAGCAGGGTGGCGACTATCGCTACTTCAAGAAAAACCTGCAGGGCAAGCCGCTGTACGTCGTCACCTACGGCAACTTCGCCAGCCGCGACGCCGCCGCTGCGGCAATCAAGAACTTGCCAGCCAAGGTCCAGGCTGGTAAACCTTGGCCACGTACCGTCGGCAGCGTCCAACAAGAGCTGGCCACGGCCCGCTGATACCTTCCGGGCGGCACCACCCCGCCGCCCAGTTGCTGAGCGACTTCTAGCTTTCGACTAGCCTGCTGCGCCCAAGCGCGGCAGGCTTTTCTGTCCCAGACTGCCGGCCACAAGCCCTTCCTTGCAGTCCTGGCTGAAACGCTTCAGACTCGAGCCAAGCCGTTACCACGGCGCATGGCGCAAAAACATTCAAAATTGCGACATAAATTTTCAATGGTGAGACATGAAAATTTGTGGGCGTCGCTGTCGCTGTGCAACAATGGTTTTCCATGACCACCGCAAAAAAGCTGGCGTTTGATCGGCGTGGATGGTAAGTGGTTGTTAAAAAAGAGATTTGCCTCCGGTTGAGAGGTGAACCTGGTGAGAAAGTGTCTATGAAAACAGGTCTGTACCATCCCGAAGAATTCAAGGACAACTGTGGTTTCGGCCTGATCGCCCATATGACGGGGCAGCCGAGTCACCACCTTCTGCAAACCGCCATGCAGGCGCTGACCTGCATGACCCACCGCGGCGGCATCAACGCCGACGGCAAGACCGGCGACGGTTGCGGTCTGCTCATGCAGAAGCCCGATCAATTCCTGCGTGCCGTGGCCCGGGAACACTTCGCCGCCGAGCTGCCCAGGCAGTACGCGGTCGGCATGGTGTTCTTCAACCAGGACCCGGTGAAAGCCGAAGCCGCCCGCCAGAACATGGACCGTGAGATCGTCAACGCCGGTCTCAAGCTGGTCGGCTGGCGCAAAGTGCCGATCGACACCCGCGTGCTGGGCCGCCTGGCCCTGGAGCGCCTGCCGCAGATCGAGCAGGTGTTCATCGGCGGTGAAGGCCTGAGCGACCAGGAATTCGCCATCAAGCTGTTCAGTGCCCGTCGCCGCTCGTCCGTGGCCAACGCCCACGACGCTGACCACTACATCTGCAGCTTCTCGCACAAGACCATCATCTACAAAGGCCTGATGATGCCGCGCGATCTCGCGGCGTTCTATCCAGACCTGGGCGACGAGCGCCTGCAGACCGCCATCTGCGTGTTCCACCAGCGCTTCTCCACCAACACCCTGCCGAAGTGGCCGCTGGCCCAGCCCTTCCGCTTCCTCGCCCACAACGGCGAGATCAACACCATCACCGGCAACCGCAACTGGGCCATGGCCCGGCGCACCAAGTTCGCCAACGACCTGATTCCCGACCTCGAAGAGCTCGGACCGCTGGTCAACCGTGTCGGCTCCGACTCTTCGAGCATGGACAACATGCTGGAGCTGATGGTCACCGGCGGCATCGACCTGTTCCGCGGCGTGCGCATGCTGGTACCGCCAGCCTGGCAGAACGTCGAGACCATGGACGCCGACCTGCGCGCCTTCTACGAATACAACTCCATGCACATGGAGCCGTGGGACGGCCCGGCCGGCATCGTCATGACCGAAGGCCGCCACGCGGTGTGCCTGCTCGACCGCAACGGCCTGCGCCCGGCGCGCTGGGTGACCACCACCAACGGCTACATCACCATTGCCTCGGAAATCGGCGTATGGGGTTACCAACCTGAGGAAGTCCTGGCCAAGGGCCGTGTCGGCCCGGGCCAGATCCTCGCCGTGGACACCGAGACCGGCCAGATCCTCGACACCGACGCTATCGACAACCGCCTGAAGTCGCGCCACCCGTACAAGCGCTGGCTGCGTCAGCACGCCACGCGCATCCAGGCGACGCTGACCGACGACCAGGGTGTGGCCAGCTACGACGCCGACCAGCTCAAGCAATACATGAAGATGTTCCAGGTCACCTTCGAGGAGCGTGACCAGGTGCTGCGCCCGCTGGGTGAGCAGGGCCAGGAAGCGGTCGGTTCGATGGGCGACGACACGCCGATGGCTGTGCTGTCGCAACGTGTGCGCTCGCCGTACGACTTCTTCCGCCAGCAGTTCGCCCAGGTGACCAACCCGCCGATCGACCCGCTGCGCGAGGCGATCGTGATGTCCCTGGAAATCTGCCTGGGCGCCGAGCGCAACATCTTCCAGGAATCCCCCGAGCACGCCTCGCGGGTGATCCTCAGCTCGCCGGTCATCTCGCCCGCCAAGTGGCGTTCGCTGATGAACCTGGAGCGCGAAGGCTTCGACCGCCAGCTGATCGACCTCAACTACGACGAAAGCGTCGGCCTCGAAGCAGCGATCCGCAACATCGCCGATCAGGCTGAAGAAGCCGTGCGCGGCGGCAAGACCCAGCTGGTGCTGAGCGACCGCTACATCGCCCCGGGCAAGCTGCCGGTGCATGCTTCGCTGGCTGTCGGCGCGGTGCACCATCGTCTGACCGAACAAGGCCTGCGTTGCGACAGCAACATCCTGGTCGAGACCGCCACTGCCCGCGACCCTCACCACTTTGCCGTGCTGCTGGGCTTCGGTGCCTCGGCCGTCTACCCGTACCTGGCCTATGAAGTACTGGCCGACCTGATTCGCACCGGCGAAGTGCTGGGCGACCTGGACGAAGTCTTCAAGTACTACCGCAAAGGCATCTCCAAGGGCCTGCTGAAGATCCTGTCGAAGATGGGCATCTCCACCATCACCTCGTACCGTGGCGCGCAGCTGTTCGAGGCGATCGGCCTGTCCGAGGAAGTGGTCGGCCTGAGCTTCAAGGGCGTGTCCAGTCGCATCAAGGGTGCCCGCTTCGAAGACCTCGAAAGCGACCAGAAGCTGCTGGCAGCCGAAGCCTGGAGCGCGCGCAAGCCGATCCAGCAAGGTGGCCTGCTGAAGTTCGTCCACGGCGGCGAATACCACGCCTACAACCCGGACGTGGTCAACACCCTGCAGGCTGCTGTGCAGCAGGGCGACTACAGCAAGTTCAAGGAATACACCACGCTGGTCGACCAGCGCCCGGTGTCGATGATCCGCGATCTGTTGAAGGTGAAAGTGGCCGACCAGCCGCTGGCACTCGATCAGATCGAACCGCTGGAGGCCATCCTCAAGCGCTTTGACTCCGCGGGTATCTCGCTGGGTGCACTGTCGCCGGAAGCCCACGAAGCGCTGGCCGAGGCGATGAACCGCCTGGGCGCGCGCTCCAACTCCGGCGAGGGCGGTGAAGACCCGGCCCGCTACGGCACCATCAAGAGCTCGAAGATCAAGCAGGTTGCCACTGGCCGCTTCGGCGTGACCCCGGAGTACCTGGTCAACGCCGAGGTGCTGCAGATCAAGGTTGCCCAGGGCGCCAAGCCCGGCGAGGGCGGCCAGCTGCCGGGCGGCAAGGTCAACGGCCTGATCGCCAAGCTGCGCTATGCGGTACCGGGCGTGACCCTGATCTCGCCGCCGCCGCACCATGACATCTACTCGATCGAAGACCTGGCCCAGCTGATCTACGACCTCAAGCAGGTCAACCCGCAGGCCCTGGTGTCGGTCAAGCTGGTGGCCGAAGCCGGCGTGGGCACCATCGCCGCTGGCGTGGCCAAGGCCTATGCCGACCTGATCACCATTTCGGGTTATGACGGTGGTACCGGCGCTTCGCCGCTGACCTCGATCAAGTACGCCGGCGCGCCATGGGAACTCGGCCTGGCCGAAACCCACCAGACCCTGCGCGGCAACGACCTGCGCGGCAAGGTACGGGTGCAGACCGACGGCGGCCTGAAGACCGGCCTGGACGTGATCAAGGCCGCGATCCTTGGCGCCGAGAGCTTCGGTTTTGGCACCGCGCCGATGATTGCCCTGGGCTGCAAGTACCTGCGCATCTGCCACCTGAACAACTGCGCCACCGGCGTGGCCACCCAGAACGACAAGCTGCGCAAGGACCACTACATCGGCACCGTCGACATGGTGATCAACTTCTTCACCTTCGTCGCCGAAGAGACCCGTGAGTGGCTGGCCAAGCTGGGCGTGCGCAGCCTGGGCGAGCTGATCGGCCGCACCGACCTGCTCGACGTACTGCCGGGCGACACCGAGCGTCAGCAGTACCTCGACTTGTCGCCGTTGCTGGGCAGCTCGCACATCCCGGCTGACAAGCCGCAGTTCTGCGAAGTCGACAAGAACCCGCCGTTCGACAAGGGCGAGCTGGCCGAGAAGATGGTGGCCATGGCCCTGCCGGCCATCCGTGACCTGGCCGGTGGCGAGTTCAGTCTCGACATCTGCAACTGCGACCGGTCCATCGGTGCGCGCATCTCCGGCGAAATCGCCAAGCTGCACGGCAACCAGGGCATGGCCGCGGCGCCGATCACCTTCCGTTTCAAGGGCACCGCGGGCCAGAGCTTCGGCGTGTGGAACGCCGGTGGCCTGAACCTGCATCTGGAAGGCGATGCCAACGACTACGTCGGCAAGGGCATGACCGGTGGCAAGGTGACCATCGTGCCGCCTGCCGGCAGCCCGTTCGAAACCCAGCACAGCGCCATTGTCGGCAACACCTGCCTGTACGGCGCCACCGGCGGCAAGCTGTTCGCCGCCGGCACCGCAGGCGAGCGCTTCGCTGTGCGTAACTCCGGCGCCCACGCTGTGGTCGAGGGCACCGGCGATCACTGCTGTGAATACATGACCGGCGGCTTTGTCTGTGTATTGGGCAAGACCGGTTACAACTTCGGTTCTGGCATGACGGGCGGTTTCGCCTACGTGCTCGACATGGACAACACCTTCGTCGACAAACTCAACCACGAGCTGGTGGAAATCCAGCGTATCAGTGGCGAGGCGATGGAGGCCTACCGCAGCCATCTGGCGCGGGTCCTGGGCGAGTATGTGGAAGAGACCGGCAGTGAGTGGGGGCGTGAGCTCTCCGAGAACCTGGACGACTACGTGCGGCGCTTCTGGCTGGTCAAGCCGAAGGCGGCCAACCTCAAGCACTTGCTGTCCAGCACCCGTGCCAACCCGCAGTAAAAGCAGCTGCAAGTGGCAAGCCTCAAGTTGCAAGTACCAGCAGTTCGAGGTTTGCCCGGCTTAAGTGATCGTCTTGCGGCTTGCAGCTTGTAGCTTGCAGCTGCTGTTAAGAGGTTTTGAAAAATGGCTGAACGTCTGAACAACGACTTCCAGTTCATCGAAGTGGGCCGCAAGGACCCGAAGAAAAAGCTGCTGCGCCAGCGCAAGAAAGAGTTCGTCGAGATCTACGAACCCTTCAAGCCGCAGCAGTCCGTCGAGCAGGCACACCGTTGCCTGGGTTGCGGCAACCCGTATTGCGAGTGGAAGTGCCCGGTGCACAACTTCATCCCCAATTGGTTGAAGCTGGTTTCCGAAGGCAACATCCTGGCGGCGGCGGAATTGTCGCACCAGACCAACACCCTGCCGGAAGTGTGCGGCCGGGTGTGCCCGCAGGACCGCCTGTGCGAGGGGGCCTGCACGCTCAATGACGGCTTCGGCGCGGTGACTATCGGCTCGGTGGAGAAGTACATCACCGACACCGCCTTCGCCATGGGCTGGCGCCCGGACATGTCCAAGGTCAAGCCCACCGGCAAGCGCGTCGCCATCATCGGCGCCGGCCCGGCGGGCCTGGGCTGCGCCGACGTGCTGGTGCGTGCCGGCGTCACCCCGGTGGTGTTCGACAAGAACCCCGAGATCGGGGGCCTGCTGACCTTCGGCATCCCCGAGTTCAAGCTGGAAAAGACCGTGTTGAGCAATCGCCGCGAGGTCTTCACTGGCATGGGCATCGAATTCCGCCTGAACACCGAGGTGGGCAAGGACATCACCATGGAGCAGTTGCTCGCCGAGTACGACGCGGTGTTCATGGGCATGGGCACCTACACCTACATGAAGGGCGGCTTCCCGGGCGAAGACCTGCCAGGCGTGCACGACGCGCTGGACTTCCTGATCGCCAACGTCAACCGCAACCTCGGTTTCGAGAAGGCGCCGGAAGACTTCGTCGACATGCAGGGCAAGAAGGTCGTGGTGCTGGGCGGTGGCGACACCGCGATGGATTGCAACCGCACCTCGATTCGCCAGGGCGCCAAGTCGGTGACCTGTGCCTATCGCCGTGACGAAGCCAACATGCCGGGTTCGCGCAAAGAGGTGAAGAACGCCAAGGAAGAGGGCGTCAAGTTCCTCTATAACCGCCAGCCCATCGCCATCGTTGGCGAGGACAAAGTCGAAGGCGTGAAGGTGGTCGAGACCCGTCTCGGCGAGCCGGATGCCCGTGGCCGGCGCAGCCCCGAGCCGATCCCGGGCTCCGAGGAGATCCTGCCGGCCGATGCCGTGGTGATCGCCTTCGGCTTCCGCCCGAGCCCGGCGCCGTGGTTCGAGCAGTTCGATATCCGGACCGATAGCCAGGGCCGGGTGGTGGCACCGGAGAAGGGCAAGTTCAAGCACCAGACCAGCAACCCGAAAGTGTTCGCCGGTGGCGACATGGTGCGGGGCTCGGACCTGGTGGTGACGGCGATCTTCGAAGGGCGTACTGCCGCTGAAGGGATTCTGGACTACCTCGAAGTCTGATCGATCGTTCGGGCCGATTTGCGGCCCTTTTCACGGCGCAAGGCCGCTCCTACAAAGGGTCGCGTAACCCTGTAGGAGCGGCCTTGTGCCGCGAAAGGGCTGCGGAGCAGCCCCAGGTTCCGGTTTTGTATACAAAAACGTTTGATCCATGGCACCCGATAGACAAAACGCATGGCCATGGCCGTGCCTTTTGTGTCCGCGTCTGAGAAAATGCCCGCACTTTTTTTCCGGATGCCGACATGACTGCCCTGAAGAACGATCGTTTCCTGCGTGCACTGCTCAAGCAACCCGTAGACGTCACCCCGGTCTGGATGATGCGCCAGGCCGGTCGCTACCTCCCGGAGTACCGCGCCAGCCGTGCCAAGGCCGGAGACTTCATGAGCCTGTGCATGAACCCGCAGTTCGCCTGCGAGGTCACCTTGCAGCCGCTGGACCGCTACCCGCTGGACGCGGCGATCCTCTTCTCGGACATCCTCACCATCCCCGACGCCATGGGCCAGGGCCTGTACTTCGAAACCGGCGAAGGCCCGCGCTTCAAGAAGGTCATCAGTACCCTGGCGGACATCGAAGCCCTGCCGATCCCCGACCCGCAGAAGGACCTGGGCTACGTGATGGATGCGGTCAGCACCATCCGCCGCGAGCTCAACGGCCGCGTGCCGCTGATCGGTTTCTCCGGCAGCCCGTGGACCTTGGCCACCTACATGGTCGAGGGCGGCTCGTCGAAGGACTTCCGCAAGACCAAGGCCATGGCCTATGACAATCCCGAAGCCCTGCACCTGCTGCTGGACAAGCTGGCGCAGTCGGTCACCAGCTACCTCAACGGCCAGATCCTGGCCGGTGCCCAGGCGGTGCAGATCTTCGACACCTGGGGTGGCAACCTGTCGGCGGCGGCCTACCAGGAGTTCTCCCTGAGCTACATGCGCAAGATCGTCAGCGGCCTGATCCGCGAGCACGAGGGGCGCAAGGTGCCGGTCATTCTCTTCACCAAGAACGGTGGCTTGTGGTTGGAAAGCATCGCCGAGGCCGGCGCCGACGCGCTGGGCCTGGATTGGACCTGTGAGATCGGCGATGCCCGCCGTCGCGTCGGTGACAAGGTGGCGCTGCAGGGCAACATGGACCCGACCGTGCTGTACGCCAAGCCCGAGGCCATCCGCAAGGAAGTGGCGCGGATCCTGGCCAGCTATGGCAAGGGCAGCGGCCATGTGTTCAACCTGGGCCACGGCATCACCCCAGAGGTCGACCCGGAGCATGCGGGCGTGTTCATCAACGCGGTGCACGAGCTGTCGGCGCAGTACCACCCGTAATCGCGCGTTACACGAGAAGCCCGGCCATGTGCCGGGCTTTTTTGTTGCATTAAGTTTGAATTCAGCGATCGTCGGTAATCTGGGGCCATCGAAACGCAAACAGGACCCGATCACCATGAAAGCCCGTTACCTGCCCCTGATCCTCGCCCCACTGTTCAGCACTGCCGCCCTGGCCGCCGGCTACACCGGCCCTGGTGCCCAGGCCGTGACCACTGTCGCCGCCGCCAAAGAAGCTGCCGATGATACCCCAGTGGTGCTGCAAGGCTTCGTGACCAAGAAGATCGACAACGACGACAAGTACGAATTCAAGGACAACACCGGCACCATCACCGTCGAGATCGACAACGAAGACCTGCCGCCAACGCCATTCAATGAGAAGACCCGGGTCAAGCTGACCGGCGAGGTGGAGAAGCACCTGATGAGCCGTGAGGTGGATGTGGATATCGTCGAGATCATCAACTGACCAGCCGATTGTTCGCCGGCAAGCCGGCTCCTACAGGATGGATGCGCTCCCTGTAGGAGCCGGCTTGCCGGCGAACAATCTCACGCGGACTTGGGCGCCAGCTTGCTCAGGTGCAGCGCCACCAGCAACGCCATCGCCAGCAGGCTGCCGATGAACAGCCCGATGCCGTTCCATCCGGCCATGTGCCAGAACATTCCGCCCGCTGTCCCGGCGATACTCGACCCGGCGTAATAGCAGAACAGGTAAAGCGACGATGCCTGCCCCTTGGCCTTGAGTGCCCGGCGGCCGATCCAGCTGCTGGCCACCGAATGTGCACCAAAGAAACCGAAGGTGAACACCAACATGCCGACGATGATCATCGCCAGCGGGTTGGCCAGGGTCATCAATAAACCTCCCGCCATCACCAGGATACTGGCCCAGAACACCCGGCGCCGGCCCAGCTTGTCAGCCAGGGCGCCGACCTGCGCCGAACTGTAGATCCCCGACAGATACACCACCGAAAGCAACCCGACGAGCGCCTGGTTCATGTGGTAAGGCCCGGCCAGCAGACGGTAGCCGATGTAGTTGAACAGGGTGACGAAGGCGCCCATCAGCAGGAAGGCCTCAAGGAACAAACAGGGCAGCCCGGCATCCTTGAAGTGCAGGGTGAAGCCGTCCAGCAGACTGCGCGGGTTCATCGCCTGGGGGCGGAAGTTGCGCGATTCGGGCAGCACCTTCCAGAACACCAGGGCCGCCACCAGCGCCAGGCCACCGATCACCAGCATCGCCGTGTGCCAGCTGACGAAGTCGATCAGCACACCCGTGATCAACCGCCCGCTCATGCCGCCGATGGCATTGCCGCCGATATACAGCCCCATGGCCAGGCCGATGTGCTGCGGGTGGATTTCCTCGCTCAGGTAGGTCATCGCCACCGCCGCCAGGCCGCTCAACGACAAACCCACCAGCGCGCGCGTCGCCAGCACCAGCTCCCAACTGGGCATCACCGCACTGGCCAGGGTGGACAGGGCGGCGCACAACAGGGCGAAGACCATCACCGGCTTGCGCCCGATACGGTCGGAAATCGTCCCGGTGATCAGCAACCCGAAGGCCAGCATCGCGGTGGATACCGACAGCACCAGGCTGCTCTGCGCCGCATTGATGGAGAACTCTTGCGACAGCAACGGCATCATCGGCTGCACGCAGTACAGCAGGGCGAAGGTGGCGAAGCCGCCGCTGAACAGGGCCAGCACGGTCTTCATGAAGGCGGGGGTGCCTTTCTCGATCCAGATGTCGCTAAAGGCAGGTTCGGGTTCGACAGACAGGGGCGCTACGGCGGATCTCACGGGCGGGTACCTCAGGTGCTGCGGTGAAAAAAGCATATAGCTGGCTAATGATTAGATCCAATATATTGTTCGACCTGTTTGATATGTCTTGCGACCTATTGGAGTCGATCATGGAACTGCGTCACCTGCGCTATTTCATCGCCGTGGCCGAAGAGCTGCATTTCGGTCGCGCAGCCCAGCAACTGGGGATCTCACAACCGCCCTTGAGCCAGCAGATCCAAGCCCTGGAGCAGGAGCTGGGGGCGCGCCTGTTCGAGCGCACCAACCGTCGGGTCGAGCTCAGCGAGGCGGGGCGGCTGTTCCTGGAGGAAGCGCGGCAGGTGCTCGCCCAGGTGGAGAAGGCCGCCGACGTGGCCCGGCGTGCGCAGTTGGGCGAACTGGGTGAGATGAAGATCGGGTTCACTTCTTCGGCACCGTTCACTTCGCGCATCCCCCGGGCAATCCATGCCTTCCGTCAGCGTTACCCGTCCGTGCACCTCAACCTCAAGGAGATGAGCAGCCGTGAGGTGGTGGACGCGGTGTTCGACGAATCCATCGAGATCGGCTTGATGCGGCCGATGTCGCTGCCGGAAGGTATCGTCCGTACCGAGCTGTTCCGCGAGCCCCTTGTGGCGGTGCTCAATGCCTCGCACCCGTTGGCTGAGGGCAGCGAGCAGGGGTTGTACATGCGGGCGCTGGCCCATGAGCCATTCGTGTTCTTCCCGCGCAGCTACGGCAGTGGTCTGCATGCCCAGTTGCTGAGCCTGGCGCGCGAGGCCGGTTTCAGCCCTCATTTCGCCCAAGAGGCCGGGGAGGCAATGACCATCATCGGGCTGGTCTCGGCGGGGCTCGGGGTATCGATACTGCCGGCCTCGTTCCAGCGCATGCGCATTGATGGCGTGGTTTACCGCACATTGCTCGACGATGCGGCGACGACTGCGGTGTGGTTGGTGCGCCGTGCTGCGCAGGCCTCGGCCATGGCCAATGCGTTCGTTGCGTTGCTGGCGGGGTTGGAGGAGCCCAAAGGTGCTGGCTAAACCATTGCGCTGGCCACATACTCGGGCATTCGTTGATACACGGAGGTCTGTCATGCGGCGCGTGGTGTTCAATCAGAAAGGTGGCGTGGGCAAGTCGAGCATTGCCTGCAATCTGGCTGCGGTGAGCGCCAGCGAGGGCTACCGGACCCTGCTGATCGACCTGGATGCCCAGGCCAACTCGACCCAGTACCTGACCGGCCTGACCGGCGACGACATTCCCATGGGCATCGCCGACTTCTTCAAGCAGTCGCTGTCCAGCGGGCCGTTCGCCAAGAAGAACAAGGTCGACATCTATGAAACCCCCTTCGACAACCTGCACGTGGTCACCGCCACGGCGGAGCTGGCCGACTTGCAGCCCAAGCTCGAGGCCAAGCACAAGATCAACAAGCTGCGCAAACTGCTGGAAGAGTTGGACGAGGACTACGATCGTATCTACATCGATACCCCGCCAGCCTTGAACTTCTATGCGGTTTCCGCGTTGATCGCCGCTGATCGCGTATTGATCCCCTTTGACTGCGACAGCTTCTCGCGCCAGGCGCTGTACGGCCTGCTGGCAGAGATCGACGAGCTGAAGGACGACCACAACGAAGAACTGGTGGTCGAGGGCATCGTGGTCAACCAGTTCCAGTCACGCGCCAGCCTACCGCAGCAGATGCTCGACGAACTGCTGGCCGAAGGCCTGCCGGTGCTGCCTGTTTACCTCGGAAGCTCGGTGAAGATGCGCGAGTCCCACCACGCCAGCCTGCCGCTGATTCACCTGGAGCCGCGGCACAAGCTGACCCAGCAGTTCGTCGAATTACATGACTTGCTGGAGCGCTCTGCCTGAACCGGGCACGGTAGCGTACTTGCGGTTCTGACCTTGGATGCCTAGTATTCTCCCAAAAAGGGAGAACCAGGCTGGTGCGAGTCATTGCGAAGCGAACGCTGGTCAGGCTTTGGGAGGTCCCGGGGTGCGAAGATGCCAAGGCACCCTTGGAAAGCTGGCATGACCTGGTGCTCAAGGCAGATTGGCGCTCCCCCCAGGATGTGAAAGCGCAGATCGGTAATGCAAGCATCTGCGCCAACAATCGTGTTGTCTTCAACATTGGGGGTAACAAGTACCGGCTCGTTGTGGAAATGCAGTACCGGGCCGGTATCGCCTGGGTGAAGTTCGTCGGCACGCACAAGCGGTATGACGAGATCGACGTGGAGACGATCAATGAATATTAAGCCCATCCGTAATGATGATGACCTTCAAGCCGCGTTCCGGCGTTTGGAAGCCATTTTTCAGGCTGAGCCCGGGACGCCGGAAGCAGATGAAATGGAAGTGCTTGTGACATTGATCGAGGTCTACGAGAACAGGCACTACCCTATTCACCCGGCCAACCCGATTGACGCCATCAAGTTCTGCATGGACCAGCAAGGTCTTACACCGCGTGATCTTGAGCGGTATATAGGGCCGAGTGGACGCGTTTCCGAGGTGTTGAACGGCAAGCGCGGCCTGAGCCTCACAATGATCAAGCGTCTGCATGATGGTTTGAGAATTCCTTACGAGTCGCTCTTGGCCAGCGCCTGATTCCTTTCGTAAGCACGTCTAGACACCCTGGCCGCGCAACCATTCCAGCAGCGACTGGAGCGGGAAGGCGCCGGCCTGGCGCGTTACTTCGCGGCCATTCCTGAACAGGATCAGGCTGGGGATCGAGCGGATGCCGAGTTGCCCGGCGAGGTTACGGTTGGCCTCGCTGTCGAGCTTGGCCAGGCGGCAGCGGCCGGCCAGCTGGCGCGCAGCCTGTTCGAAGGTCGGGGCGAAGCTTTTGCATGGGCCGCACCAGTCGGCCCAGACATCCAGTAACAACGGCAGGTCGCCCTTGATCTGGGCGGCGTAAGTGCTTTCGGTCAGTTCGAAGGGGCGGGCGAGCAGCACCTCCTGTTTGCAGCGGCCGCATTTCGGGTTGTCGCCCAGGCGCTCGGTGGGCAGGCGATTGAGGCCGTTGCAGTGGGGGCAGGGGATTACCAGGGGTTCGGACATGGGGGCTCCAGTTGACTTGGGCGTGTGGGCCGTTCGCCGGCAAGCCGGCTCCTACCGGGAATGCGCTGCACCTGTAGGAGCCGGCTTGCCGGCGAACCAGGGTTTCATGTTCATGAAGAGCAGCTGATCTCCAGGTGCTTGCCCCACTCCGGCGGCCGCTCGGCATAGGCCTGCATCCCGGGCTGTTCTTCGAACGGCTTGCTCAGCACCTGGTGCAGGCGCCGCACTTCACTGTAGTCACCGGCTTCGGCTGCTTCGATAGCTTTCTGCGCCAGGTAGTTGCGCAACACATACAGCGGATTGACCGCCTGCATCCGCTCGCGCCGTCCGTCGGCATTACCAGGCTCGCGCTCGCAGCGGGCCAGGTACTCGACGCCCCAGGCATCGAACCCGGCCAGGTCGACGAAATCGTCACGCACCACCTTCAGTGCCTCCGCCACCGGACGCTCGCCCAGCTTGCGGAAGAACAGCGTGTAGTCCACACCGCCACTCTGCATGCGCTGCAGCAGGCGCTCCACCAGCGCCATGTCGTCGTCTTCGGCCGTGGTCAAACCCAGGCGGCGGCGCATCAGGTCGAGGTAGTGCGCCTGGTACAGCGGCAGGAACAAGCCCAGCGCCTCTTTAAGCGACTCTACCTCGATCACCGTGGTCAGGGCCTGGGCCAGGGCGCTCAGGTTCCAGTGGGCGATCGGCACCTGGTTGGCGTAGCTGTAGCGGCCCCGGTCGTCGGAATGGTTGCAGATGAAGTTGGCGTCGAAGTCGTCGAGGAAGGCGTAGGGGCCGAAGTCGAAGGTGATACCCAGGATCGACATGTTGTCGGTGTTCATCACCCCATGGCAGAAACCATACGCCTGCCAGCGGGCGATCAGCTCGGCGTTGCGTTCGACGATGGTGCGGAACATCGCCAGATAGGGCTGTTCGTCGTCCCGGCACTCGGGGAAGTGCTGCTCGAGCACATGGTCGATCAGCACCCGCTGCTGTTCCGGCTGCTGGGTGTAGTAGAAGTACTCGAAGTGCCCGAAGCGCACATGGCTGTGGGCCAGGCGCAGCAGCATGGCAGCGGTTTCGCGGGTTTCGCGCCACACCGTGGCGCTGGAGCCGATCACGCACAGCGCGCGGCTGCTGGGGATGCCGAGCGCGTGCAGGGCCTCGGAGGCGAGGAATTCGCGGATTGAAGAGCGCAGCACGGCACGGCCGTCACCCATCCGCGAGTACGGGGTCTGGCCGGCGCCTTTGAGGTGCAGGTCCCAGTGCTCGCCGGCGTCGTTGCGCACCTCGCCCAGCAGCAGGCCGCGGCCGTCGCCCAGGCGCGGGTTGTAGGAGCCGAACTGGTGGCCGGAATAGACCATGGCGCGCGGGTCGGCCTCTTCCCAGAGCTTGTGCCCGCTGAACAGCTCGGCGAACACCGGCAGGTCGGCCTGGGCCGGGTCGAGGTCGAGCAGGGCCATGGCCGCTTCACTGGCCACGACCAGGCGCGGGTCGGCGATCGGGTCGGGCAGGACCTGGGTGGAGAAGGCGTCGCCGAGGCGGGCGAAGCGGTTGTCGAAGACGAGTTGGTCGAGGGACTTCACGGGGCCTGCTCCTGGGTGGCGGTGCCATGGGGCCGCTTTGCGGCCCTTCGCCGGCAAGCCGGCTCCTACCGGTGGGCGGTGTAGGGGCCGGCTTGCTGGCGAACGAGGGCAAAGCCCTCGCGGCGAATGTGCACAGGATAAAGTATTCGGGCGTTCTCAGGCCGACGCCGTGCCATCCGGCTTCGGCTGCTCCATCGGGATCAGTTGCTGCTTGCCGCCCTTCTGGTCCATCAGGAACACCTCCACCTGGCGCACCGAGATCTTGATGTCGTGCGCCTTGAACTCGCGGTTGATGTAGCGGTTCAACTCGTCCAGGGTCGGGTTGCGGTCGCCCAGGTCACGCACGTGCATGCGCAACTCGTGGTCCAGCGAGCTCTCGCCGAAATTGAGGAAGTACACGAGCGGCTCGGGGTCCTTCAGTACCCGTGGATTCTCATGGGCGCCCTTGAGCAGGATATCGCGCACCAGGTCCAGGTCAGAACCGTAGTCGATGCCCAGCTTGAGCGTCACCCGGGTGACTGTGTCGGTCAGCGACCAGTTGATCAGCTGGCCGGTGATGAAGGTCTTGTTGGGGACAATGATGTCCTTGCGGTCGAAGTCGGTGATGGTGGTGGCGCGGATGCGGATCTTGCTCACCGTGCCGGACAGGTTGCCGATGGTGATGGTGTCGCCGATCCGTACCGGGCGTTCGAACAGGATCATGATGCCGGAGATGAAGTTGGCGAAGATTTCCTGCATGCCGAAGCCCAGGCCCACCGACAGCGCCGCCACCAGCCACTGCAGCTTGTCCCAGCTGACGCCAAGGGTCGACAGGGTGCTGACGATACCCACGCCGACGATGGTGTATGACAGCAGCGTGGTGGTGGCGTAGGCGCTGCCCTGGGCCAGGTTCAGGCGCGACAGCACCAGCACCTCCAGCAGGCCCGGCAGGTTGCCGGCCAGGGCGAAGGTGATGCCGACGATCACCAGCGCGCCAAGCAGGTCGCCGAGGCTGATTGGCACCATGCTGGCGGCGGCGCCGGTGCCGCTGGTGTATTCGTACAGGGTGAAGTTGTTGAGGTAGGAGAACACGCTGATCAGGTCCGCCCACACCCAGTACAGGCCGGCAATGAAACCGCCCAGCAGGGCCAGGCGGATCAGGCGCAGGGACTGCTGGTTGACCTGCTCGATGTCCAGGGTCGGTTCTTCGGTCACCACTTCGCCGTCCAGCCCTTCCTTGGCCGCCTGGCGCTTGCTCAGGGCGCGCTGGTAGGCCAGGCGCCGCGCCGCCACCGACAGGCCACGCACGAACGCGGCCTCGATCACCAGCCAGAACAGCAGCAGGTAGAGGGTGTAGATCAGCCGGTCGGTGAGCTTGAGGGCGGTGTAGTAGTAGCCGAAGCACACCGCCACGAACAGGGCGATGGGCAGGGCGGTGAAGGCCACCCCGACCGCCTTGCGAAACAGCGAGGTGTTGCGGTGCGCCGGGCTGCTCAGCAGCAGGCGGCTGAGCAGCCAGGCCATCAGTGCGTAGCAGGTCAGCACCACGCCGATGCCCAGCACGTCGTCGGCCAACGCCGACGGCTGGTGCTCGGCCACCGCCACCACGCCCACCAGGGCCAGCACCACGGTGCCCAGGCGGCGTACCCAGCCGCGCAGGAATTCGACCTGGGGCTTGTGCCAGCGGAAGTGGATCTCCGCCACGCCGCCGGGGGCGAGGATGCGGTAGGCGGTGTAGAACACCAGCCAGGCCTGGGCGATCTGCCAAAGCGCGGCGCCCAGGTTGGCGTTCTGGCCGCGGGCGTCGATCTGCAGCGCGTAGCTGCCCAGGGCCAGGGCCAGGGCCACCGGCATGGCCAGGAGGATGTTGATCAGGATCGCCTGGGGCGTGTGCCATTGGCTGTCGCGCTTGAAGTGACCGATGTCCTGGTGGACCTTGCCCAGGCGCTGGTACAGGTCCTTGCGCCGCCACAGCAACGCACCGATCACCAGCAGCAAGGGCAGGAACAGCAGTGGGCGCTGGCTCAGGCCATCGCCCAGCTCCTTGACCCCCGAGCCCCAAGGCAGGCTGGCGACCTGCTCGGCCAGGCGCTCGGGCACGTAGCGCAGCCACTCCCAGTCCAGCGGCTTGTTGCTGGGGATCCAGAACATCTGTTCTTCAAGGGTGGTGCGCAGGTTCTGCGCAGTGCCCAGCAGCTGCTTCTGGTTCAGTTGCAGGGTGATCGACTCGTTGAGCAGCGCCGAGAGTTCGCGGTTCAGGCGCTCGAGCAGGTCGGCGCGGGTAATCGCCACTTCCAGCAAGGCCTTGCGCAGCGCCGGGGTGACGTCTTCCTGGGGTTGGCTGGCCAGCAGGCGGTCCACGTAGCTGGACGGGCTGCTCATCTGCTCGCGCTGCTGGTTGATCTCGAACTGGTACAGGCGGATGTCGGCGATCTGGTCGGCCAGGTCGCGGTCGACCTTCAGGTGCGGCAGGGCCTGTTTCTGCTTGTAGAGGATCTTCGACAGCAGCAGGCTGCCCTTGAGCACGTTGATCTGCTCGTCCAGGGCCTGGTCGGCTTGGGTGAGGCTGTCGAGCTGCTGCTTGGTGCGCAGGTTCTGTTGCGTGAGTTCGTTGAGACGGTCAGTGCTCTTGAGCAGGTAGTCGGACAGCTTGAGGTTGGCCGAACTCTCGGTTGCCAGCAGGCTGCTGCCGCCGGCCTTCTGTGCCTCGATCGACTGCTGGGTGACGGCCTGCTGGGACTGGGCCAGGCGCTTGTCGTTGATCAGCGTCTGCAGGTCCTGGATTTCCTGCTCCAGACGGGCGGCGCGCTCGATCAGCAGGTCGTGCTGGGCGTTGCCCAGGTCCTGTAGCAGGCTGTTGCCGGCCAGTTCCTGGCGGCGCAGCAGGGTGAGGGCGTTGAGCGAGGCAAGCTCGGCGTTGAACTGGTTGCGCTGGTCGGTGTTGAGGGGCTTGCCGTTGTCCTTGCCAGCCTTGAGCGCGTTGTTGATCTGCTGGGCGCGGGTCTGGTTGTTGCTGATCTCGGCCTGGGCCCGCTCGGGGCGGGTCTGCGAGTTGATGATCAGGCTGTTGGCCTCGGACAGTGCCTTCTGTAGCTCGCCCTGCTGTGTGCTGCGCTCGCTGAGCATCTGCTCCAGCTGCGGCACGCCCAGGTTGGCGAAGCGCTGGGCCACGGGCGGCGCCTTGCTGTCCTTGAGCTTGGCCAGTTCACGCTGGCTGTCGCGGGTCTGTTGCGGGGCGTCGGCCAGCTGCTGCTTGAGGGCGGCCAGCTTCTTCTCGCTGTCGTCCTTGTTGGCGAGCAGGGCGAGGGTTTGCTCCAGCACCTGCTGCAGGGCTTTCTGCTCGGTTTCGGGCAGTTTGCGCTCGGCAATCTTGTCGAGGCTGTTCTGGATGCTGGCGGTGGTCGGGGTCTCGGCGGCCGTGGCGGCGAACGAGAGGGCGAAGCACAGCCCGATCAGGGCTGTGCGCAAATACACGCGCAGGGACATAGGCAGACTACTTGCAAACCAAGGCAGAGAACGGAGTTTAGAGGAACAACCCAGGGCCGGGTCGAGTACCTTCGGGGAATCTGACGCCGACTTTCTGGATCTTGTTCCCGTCCATGACCGCGACGGTCCAGATCGTGCCGTGCCATTCGATCTGGTCGCCTACTACTGGCGCGCCTCCGACCTTCTGTCGGATGAACTGCGCCAGCGGCATTTTCGCGTCCAGGCCGTCGAGTTTCAGGCCATAAAGCGCGGCCACCGCGCCCAGCTCGGCATCGCCTTCGAGGACGAAGTCGCCGAAGAAACGCAGGTCCAGGCCACGCTGTGGTGCCTGGCTGAACAGTTTGCCCAGGGCTGGCAAGTTGTGTTCGTGGCCGATCACGCAGAGCATGTCGCCGACTTCCAGCACGGTACTGCCCGAAGGGTGCAGCAGCTGCTCTTTGCGGAACAGCGCGGCGATGCGCGTGCCCTCGGGCATCTTCAGCTCCCGCAGGGCCGCGCCGATGCACCACTTCTCGGCACCCAGGCGGTAGACGAACAGCTCCCACTCGCTGGTGACATGCACCTCGAGCGCAGAGCGGGAGATCGGTGCCGGGTCCGGTGGCACGGTGACTTTCAGCAGCTTGGCCATCCACGGCAGGCTGGTGCCCTGCACCAGCAGCGACACCAGGACGATGAAGAACGCCAGGTTGAAGAACAGCTGGGCGTCCGGCAGGCCGGCCATCAGTGGGAACACCGCCAGGATGATCGGTACCGCGCCGCGCAGGCCGACCCAGCTGATGAAGCCTTTCTCGCGGCCATGGAAGGCCTTGAAGGGCAGCAGGGCGGCGACCACCGACAGCGGTCGGGCGAACAGGATCATCCACAGCGCCAGGCCCAGGGCTGGCAGGGCGATGGGCAGCAGGTCGTGGGGTGTGACCAGCAGGCCCAGCACCAGGAACATGCCGATCTGCGCCAGCCAGGCCATGCCGTCGAGCATGTGCAGGATGCCGTGGCGGCTGCGGATCGGCTTGTTGCCCAGTACCAGGCCGCACAGGTAGACGGCGAGGAAACCACTGCCGTGCAGGGCGTTGGTCAGGGAGAACACCACCAGGCCGCCAGCCACCACCAGGATCGGGTAGAGGCCGCCGGCCAGGTTGATGCGGTTGACCAGTTGCAGCATCAGCCAGCCGCCACCCAGGCCCATCAGCCCGCCGATGCCGAACTCGCGCAGCAGGTGGGTCAGCAGGCTCCAGTGCAGGCCGGTCTGGCCGCTGGCGATCATGTCGATCAGGGTGACGGTGAGGAACACCGCCATGGGGTCGTTGCTGCCCGACTCGATCTCCAGCGTGGCGGTGACCCGCTCGTTCAGCCCCTTGCCGCCTAGCAGTGAGAACACCGCCGCGGCGTCGGTGGAGCCGACGATGGCGCCGATCAGCAGGCCCTGGATCAGGCTCAGGTCGAACAGCCAGGCGGCGACCATGCCGGTCAGCCCGGTGGTGATCAGCACGCCCACCGTGGCCAGCGACAACGCCGGCCACAGGGCCACGCGGAAGCTCGCCACCCGCGTGCGCAAGCCACCGTCGAGCAGGATTACCGCCAGTGCCAGGTTGCCCACCAGGTAGGCGGTCGGGTAGTTGTTGAAAATGATGCCGCCACCATCGACCCCGGCGAGCATGCCGACCGCGAGGATGATGACGAGAATAGGGATGCCCAGGCGCGATGACAGCGAGCTGACCAGGATACTTGCCCCCACCAGCAAGGCGCCGATCAGGAACAGGCTGTTGATGGTGCTCGCATCCAAAGGCGGTACTCCGGGATATCGCAGAGAAAGGGACCTGCTGCGTGAACTAGCAGGTCGCGTGCCAATCGATTCTAACCTGATGAATTGGCAGGCTGTAAAGCGTTTCCGCATATGAAAAAAGGCACCTCGAGAGGTGCCTTTTCTTGTGCTGGCACAGGTTCAACCCTGCTTCACTTCACGCAGCGCCTTGCCCTTAACCGGTGCATCACCCGCCACATAGTACTTGGCGGTGCTGCGTGGCAGCGGCTTGCGGCCACGGATCTTGTCCGAGATCTTCTCGGCGATCATGATCGTGGTGGCGTTCAGGTTGCCGGTGATGATCAGCGGCATGATCGACGCGTCGACCACACGCAGGCCCTGCATGCCATGCACACGGCCTTCGCCGTCTACCACCGCCATGTCGTCGGTGCCCATCTTGCACGAGCAGGACGGGTGGAAGGCGGTTTCGGCGTGCTCGCGGATGAACTTGTCCAGTTCTTCGTCGGTTTGCACGTGGGCGCCCGGGCTGATCTCGCGACCACGGAACGCGTCCAGCGCCGGCTGGGCCATGATCTCGCGGGTCAGGCGGATACCGTCGCGGAATTCCTGCCAGTCCTGCTCGGTGGACATGTAGTTGAACAGGATGCTTGGGTGCTGGCGTGGGTCTTTCGACTTGGCCTGGATGCGACCACGGGCTGGCGAGCGCATGGAACCCATGTGGGCCTGGAAGCCGTGCTCTTTCACGCCGTTGGAGCCGTTGTAGTTAATGGCGACCGGCAGGAAGTGATACTGGATGTTCGGCCACTTGAATTCAGGGCGGGTGCGGATGAAACCACCGGCCTCGAACTGGTTGCTGGCGCCGATACCGGTGCCGTTGAACAGCCATTCAGCACCGATTTTCGGCTGGTTCCACCACAGCAGCGACGGGTACAGCGACACCGGCTGGGTGCAGGCGTACTGCAGGTACAGCTCCAGGTGGTCCTGCAGGTTCTCGCCGACGCCCGGCAGGTCGTGGACCACCGGGATTTCGAGGCTTTCCAGCAGGGCGCGCGGGCCTACGCCGGAACGCTGCAGCAATTGCGGCGAGGCGATGGCGCCGGAGGAAACGATGACTTCCTTGCGGGCGCGGGCTTCGACGCGCTCTTCGCTGTCACCCACCAGGTAGGTCACGCCAACGGCGCGCTTGCCGTCGAACAACACGCGGTCGCTGAGGGCGTGAGTGACGATGGTCAGGTTCGGGCGCTTCTTGGCCTGGTCCAGGTAGCCGCGGGCGGTGCTGGAGCGACGGCCTTTCTTGGTGACCGAACGGTCCATCGGGCCGAAGCCTTCCTGCTGGTAGCCGTTGAGGTCTTCGGTGCGCGGGTAGCCGGCCTGCACGCCGGCTTCGACCATGGCGTGGAACAGCGGGTTGTTGCCGGCTTTCGGCGTGGCCACGCTGACCGGGCCTTCGCCGCCGTGGTAGTCGTTCGGGCCGATGTCCCGAGTTTCAGCTTTTCTGAAATAGGGCAGGCAGTCCAGATACGTCCAGTCCTCAAGGCCTGGCAGTTCCGCCCAGCCGTCGAAGTCCATGGCGTTGCCGCGGATGTAGCACATGCCGTTGATCAGCGAGGAGCCACCCAGGCCCTTGCCGCGGCCACATTCCATGCGGCGGCCGTCCATGAACGGCTCCGGGTCGGTCTCGTAGGCCCAGTTGTAGCGGCGGCCCTGCAGCGGGAAGGCCAGGGCGGCCGGCATCTGGGTGCGGAAGTCGAAGCGGTAGTCGGGGCCACCGGCTTCCAGCAGCAGCACGGAGACGCTGGCGTCTTCGGTCAGGCGGGTGGCCAGGGTGTTACCGGCCGAGCCGGCACCGACGATGATGTAATCGTATTCCATGGGTTTCTCCCATTTGAGCGGCAAGCTTCAAGCGACAAGCTGCAAGGAAAAGCAGTCGTGCGAAACTTGCGAATGGATTAGGCCTGCAAGGGCCGGTGGCATGACGCCGACCGGCTCTTTCTTGCAGCTTGAAGCTTGGGGCTTGCAACTGGCCTTAGAAGACCGAGTTGTAGCCGCCCAGCTCGACCTGGACCGACTTGATGCGAGTGTATTGAGCCAGCGAGCTGACGCCGTTTTCACGGCCGACGCCCGACTGCTTGTAGCCGCCAACCGGCATCTCTGCCGGCGACTCGCCCCAGGCGTTGATCCAGCAGATGCCGGCTTCGAGCTTGTGGATGATGCGGTGGGCGCGGCTGATGTCGTTGGTGCAGACGCCAGCGGCCAGGCCGTATTCGGTGTCGTTGGCGCGGCGGATGACTTCTTCTTCGGTTTCGTAGGTGAGGATGCTCATCACCGGGCCGAAGATCTCTTCCTTGACGATGGTCATGTCGTCGGTGCAGTCGGTGAACACGGTCGGGGCCACGAAGGCGCCCTTGGCGAAGTCACCGGCAGTCAGACGCTCACCGCCGCACAGTACGCGGGCGCCTTCTTCTTTACCCTTGGCGATGTAGCCCAGCACGCTTTCCATGTGCTGGAAGCTGACCAGCGGGCCGAAGTTGGTGTTCTCGTCTTCCGGGTTGCCGGCACGGATGCGGGCGACGCGCTCGGCGATCTTGGCTTCGAAGGCGGCTTTCATCGACGCCGGTACGAACACGCGGGTGCCGTTGGTGCAGACCTGACCGGAGCTGTAGAAGTTGGCCATCATGGCGATGTCGGCGGCTTTGTCCAGGTCGGCGTCGTCGCAGATGATCAGCGGCGACTTGCCGCCCAGTTCCATGGTCACTTCCTTCAGCGAGGAGCTGGAGGCGCTGGCCATGACTTTCTTGCCGGTGGTGGTGCCGCCGGTGAAGGAGACTTTCTCGATGCGCGGGTGCTCGGTCAGCCAGGTACCGACTTCGCGGCCGCTGCCGGTCAGCACGTTGAACACGCCGTTCGGCAGGCCGGCTTCGGTGAAGATCTCGGCCAGTTTCAGGGTGGTCAGCGAGGTGACTTCCGACGGCTTGAAGATCATCGCGTTGCCGGCAGCCAGGGCCGGGGCGGATTTCCACAGGGCGATCTGGATCGGGTAGTTCCAGGCGCCGATACCGGCGGTCACGCCCAGCGGCTCGCGGCGGGTGTAGACGAAGGACGATTCGCGCAGGGGGATCTGCTCACCTTCGATGGCGGGTACCAGGCCAGCGTAGTACTCGAGCACGTCAGCGCCGGTGACGATGTCGACGTAGCGGGTTTCCGAGTACGACTTGCCGGTGTCCAGGGTTTCCAGCATGGCCAGCTCGTCGTTGCGCTCGCGCAGGATGTCGACGGCGCGGCGCAGGATGCGCGAACGCTGCATGGCGGTCATCGCGGCCCAGACCTTCTGGCCGCGCTCGGCGCTTTCGACGGCTTTTTCGACGTCGGCTTGGGTCGCGCGCTGCACATGGGCGAGGACTTCGCCGGTGGCCGGGTTGATGGCTTCGAAGGTGGCGTCGCTGCCAGCGTCGACGTAAGCGCCATCAATGTAGAGTTTTTGCGTTCCGAAACGGGCCATAGTGTCCTCGCAAGTGCAGTGTGTGGTTGGCTGCCGCGTCACGCTCCTGCCGGTTGGCTGGTCGCTGCGCGCGGCTGTTCAGAGGCCTGGTCGGTTGTGCCCAGGGACTGCTGTTTAGCCAGTTGTAGATCCATGTATTCGTAAGCGATGCGTATCGCCTGGTCGGTGTCGAATGCATCCCCCGACAGGGCGCCACGCAACCACAGGCCGTCGATCAAGGCTGCCAGCCCGCGGGCGGCCTTGCGCGCATGGTAGAGCGGCAGGACGCGGCGGAACTGGCAGCACAGGTTGGAATACAGGCGGTGATCGTTGATCCGCTGCAACCTGTGCAAAGACGGCTGGTGCATGCTGGAGGCCCAGAAGGCCAGCCAGGTTTTCATTGCCGGGCCATTCACCTGGCTCGCATCGAAGTTGCCTTCGATGATCACCTTGAGGTGGGCACGCGGGCTGTCGTCCGTGAGTGCCTGACGACGCGCGATCACACCCTCGTTGAGCATGTTCATGATGTGGCGCATCGTCGCTGCGATCAGGCCGTTCTTGTCCTGAAAGTAGTGACTGATGATGCCGTTCGACACACCGGCCAAACGGGCAATCAGCGCAATGCTGGCATCGCCCAGTCCGACCTGATCGACGGCCTGTAATGTGGCTTCGATCAACTGCTGGCGGCGGATGGGTTGCATACCGACCTTGGGCATCTTGCTATCTCCTCAGGCCTGCGGGCAGACGACGAGCGGCTGCCTCGGCGAAGGCCAGTCTATTTTGTTTTGATTGAACGTTCAATCAATAAAGAATAAGCTCTGCGACAATTTGTGCCATTGACAGTTTTCAGGACGGTCAAGAGGGCACGAATCGACACCCCAGGAAATCGTGTAACCCCCGGAATACAAGGCGTTGACGGGCGTGAGCGATGCAAAGGACAGATTCTGCCGAGCGGTCATGGACTGCGCGGTCGGCCCTTGGAGCGGGCCAGGTGGTCTGTGGCGAATGCGCGCACCTTCTGCTGAGTGCGTGGCAAGGCGACAGGCGGCCGGTCTGTTTTTTTTGCAGCGTTTCGATTCGGGATCACGGTTTCCAGGGTGCTTTTATAACACCTTGCGCAGTAGGGCTATTGCACCAATTGCGTGGGAAATAACTGTTTAGCCTCCACTGCCGCACTGCCCGGAGCATTCGTGCAATGAGTTCTGCCTCCCTGACAAAGCCTCCCGCCGAGCGGGTACGGGTCAATCGCGTGGTGTTCTTCACCTCGGCGATGATGATCCTCGTTCTGACTGCCTTGCTGATCGCTGTACCCGAAACCGCCGGCCAGGTGCTGGGCGTCGCCCAGAAATGGCTGACCCGTACCTTCGGCTGGTACTACATGCTGGTGATCTGCGGTTACCTGCTGTTCGTCGTCTACCTGGCCTTCTCCGACTTCGGCAAGCTCAAGCTGGGCGGCAAGGACGACACCCCCGACTTCAGCTACGGCGCCTGGGCCGGCATGCTGTTCTCCTCCGGTATCGGTATCTCGCTGCTGTACTTCGGCGCCTCCGAGCCGCTGGACCACTATTTCAACCCGCCGGAGGGCACCCCTGCCAGCCTCGAGGCCGCGCGCCAGGGCCTGCAGCTGACCTTCCTGCACTGGGGCCTGCACGGCTGGGCAATCTACGCCCTGGTCGGCCTGGCCGTGGGTTATTTCGCCTACCGCCACAACCAGCCACTGGCACTGCGCTCGGCGCTGTACCCGCTGGTCGGTGAGCGTTGGGTCAAGGGCGGTGCCGGCCATGCCGTGGACATCTTCGGCATGTTCGTCACCCTGCTTGGCCTGGTGACCAACCTGGGCATCGGCTCGATGCAGGTGGCGTCCGGTCTGGAATACCTGTTCGGCATGGATCACAGCAAGACCAACCTGCTGGTGGTGATCCTGGTCATGGCCGGCGTTGCCACCGTGGCTGCGGTGTCGGGCGTGGAAAACGGCATCCGCCGCCTGTCCAACCTGAACATCCTGCTGTTCAGCGGCCTGCTGATCTTCGTGCTGCTGGCTGGTAACACCCTGCATCTGCTCAACGGCTTCGTGCAGAACGTCGGTGACTACCTCAACGGTGTCGTGCTGAAGACCTTCGACCTGTATGTCTATGAAGGCGACAACGACAAGTCCGAGCGCTGGCTGGGCCTGTGGACCGTGTTCTACTGGGCCTGGTGGATCTCCTGGGGCCCGTTCGTCGGCATGTTCATCGCCCGTATCTCCAAGGGCCGTACCGTGCGCCAATTGGTCAGCGGCGTGCTGCTGATCCCGCTGGGCTTCACCCTGGCCTGGCTGTCGATCTTCGGTAACACCGCTTTGGACCTGGTGATCAACCAGGGTGCCGTGGAGCTGGGCAAGACGGCGCTCGAACAACCGTCGATGTCGATCTACCAACTGCTGGAATTCTTCCCGGCCGCCAAGATTGTCATCGGTGTAGCCGTGTTCGTCGGCTTCGTGCTGTTCCTGACCCCCGCCGACTCCGGCGCTGTGATGATGGCCAACCTGTCGTGCAAAGGCGGCAAGGTCGACGAAGACGCCCCGCACTGGATGGTGGTGTTCTGGTCGGTGGTCATCACCCTGGTCACTATCGGCTTGCTGTTCGCCGGTAATTTCGAAGCCATGCAGACCATGGTGGTGCTGGCCGGGCTGCCGTTCTCGGTGGTCCTGGTGCTGTTCATGTTCGGCCTGATGAAGGCCATGAAGCAGGACGTCGCGGTCGAGAGCGAGCGCGCCGAACTGGCCGCCCGTGGCCGTCGCGGTTTCAGCGAGCGCCTGAGCCAGCTGGACCTGCAACCGACCCAGGCCGTTGTCCAGCGTTTCATGGACAAGCAGGTCAGCCCGGCGCTCAAAGAAGCCGCCGAGCAGTTGCGCACCCTGGGCTTCGAGGTCGAGACCCGTGTTGGCCAGTCGCGCAACATGATGGGCCTGCGGGTGATGATGGAAGAGGGCAACCCGTTCGTCTACGAAGCCAGCCTGGATGGCTACATGGCCGCACCGAGCGAGGCGCCGGTCGAGGGCGAGCCGGAAGTGCGCCAGCGCTTCTACCGTGCCGAGGTATACCTGCACGATGGCAGCCAGGAGTACGACCTGATGGGCTTCACCCGCGAGCAGATCGTGCGTGACGTGCTGGATCAGTTCGAAAGCCACCGCCAGTTGCTGGGGCGTGTGTACAGCTGATCACGGCTGAAGTGAGCAAGGGGCCTGGCGCGCAAGCGTCGGGCCCTTTGTCGTTTCAGGGGGCAATATGTAGTGCCTGTGGTGAGTGGGTCCGCGGGCATGGTGGCGGTTCATCAACGAACAGGCCCGTGCCATGACTCAACTCTCTACGCCGATCTTCGACTTCAAAAACGCCGTCGCCCGGCAGTTCGCCGACCGCCCGACCCTGCGCCAGGTGGTGAGCGAGCAACTGTTGCAGGTGCTGCTCAAGGAACTGCCCTGGCTGACCTTCGTCGAGCCGGCACTGACATCCGCCGACCCGCTGACTCTGGACAGTCCCGACCCCGATACCGAGTACTGGACGACCGCCCCGCTGGTGGATGTCGTGTTACAGGCAATGCTCGATGGCATACCGTTGGACCTGGAGGCTCTCGGTGAGCGCCATCACAATCTGGGTTTGGCAGCGTCTCACCGTTTCGCCGGCTCGCACGGCGAATGGGATACACGCCGCCTGACGGGTATCACGCCCGCGCTCAACACGCTGCTGCCGCAGTTGGTGGAACATTTCGCTGAAGCCCAGGTGAGCTATTGGAACGAGCTGGGCAAATCCGGCAAGCGCCGCGATGCCGGGTTGCAGTTGCTGTTGAAAATGGCGCTGCTGCGCAACCTGCCCCTGCAAGAGCTGGACGATCGGCAACAGGCGTGTGTCCGTGGCCTCATTCGGGGAGGTGATGACCAGCCTGCGGTGTTCGTCGTGCAGGTCAACCTGACTGCGGATCAGCAGCAATTCAAACGGGTACAGCCCGGCTTGCTGGTGGCGGGTGAGTGGGACGACCAGGAGGTAGTGCTCTGGTGCACGCCGTCGAGCCAGGTCAGGGCTTTTGATTCGCTGGACGATTTCGCCCTGGCGCTGCGTGACGAACTTGCGTTGTGCTACCGGTTCACTGCCATGGCCTGGGATCGCCACGAGCTCGAGGGCGATGTATTCGCGCAGTGGAGCGCCTTGCTGCTCGGGCACATGCTCGAGCGCATCGGGCAATTGCGCCTGAAGGGGCTGGCACTGGCGGACATGGAGGCGCTGTTCGCCGAGCTGAGCGACCCCGCGCAGTGGCTGGTGGCTGGCTATTTCGTCGAAGAAAGTGGCACACCCGCGATACCGCCGGGCATAGGCGCTGCTTCGGCTGGCAACAGCTTCGCCTATCAGTCGGCGTTGCTGGACATGGCGCTGGACCAGCTCGACGCCAAGGGCGTGGCGGCCCTGGATGGGGTACTCGACCTGCTGGCTTATGCCCGCCAGCAACTGCGTGAGCAGATGCTCAAGGACTATCCGGTGGAAGCCAACTATTTTTCCGATGAGCTGATCCTGGAGCTTCAGGTCGCCAAGGGTGTGCCGGGTGGCGCAGGAGCAGGCACGGGGGGTGGCGAGTCTCTGGAGCCGGCAGGCGAAATGACCTTGACTGAGTTCGCCATTGCCAACCTCAGTTCGCTGGGTGATGCCTTAATCGAAAAGATCAGGCACGCCAACGATCAGCTGATCATGCCCTGGATGAATGCCGGTTACGTGAAGGCATTGGTGCGCAAGGTCGATATCGGTGGCCGCTACCCCAGGTACGTGGCCGACGCCCTGGATGACCCGGCGACCCGCTCCGAGCGTACTCGGCGTTTTGCCCGGGAGTGGCGCCAGTCGCTGCGTTTCAGTGCCTTGCAGGCGAAACTCGATCGCAAGCTCAGTGAGGCCGGCCTGCAGTGTGTCGTCGATCTGTGCAAAGGCCGTGTCGACAAGGCCTCGAAGGCGGGTGGCCTGATGCCGCTCACCTTCAAGCGGCAGCCGGCTTCCAGGCAGCATGATCGGGTCCAGGGCATGTTCGTGCTGTTCTCGACCGAGCCCCAAGTGGTACTGCTCTACCGCCCGCTGTACGCGGATGAACCGCTACGGCAGTTCTCCAGCATCGATGCGCTGATGGAGGCCATCCGCGAAGCGGGCCCGCTGCAGGCGAGCATCCTGGCCTGGATGGATGAGCATGTTCGGCCGATCTACGACAACGGTGGATTCGCAGAGCCCCACGTCGTGCATCTTGGTATCGATCCTTTCCAGCTACCCGAAAAGCCCGAGCCGGCCCAGTTGGACGGGGTGCTGTGGCTAAGCGATGTGGATGAAAAACTGTACGCGGCAAATCGGGCGTTGCTCTTGGATCTGGCCGACAAGCAGAGCACGTCCACTGCCGAAAGCCGTTGGGCGGTGCTCGGCCAGGGCGCATGGCTGTTGTTCGATACCGCCACGGTGCTGATGAGCGGGCCGGTCGCCACGGTTGCTTGGTTGATCCAGGCCCTTGATAGCCTGCGTGGCGATGGACAGGCCCTGGCGCAAGGCGACGCCTTCGAGCGTTCCGCGGCCGCCGTTGACCTGGTCATCAACCTGGGTATGGCGCTGTTGCATGCACGTCTGCCGAAGGGCAGCGAAGCCATGTCGCAGCGCTGGCTCCAGGCCGCCGGCTTCGAGGGGCCACCCGCCCAGGACGGTGGCTACGCGGCGGCAAGGGTCGAGCCAGACCAAGGCAAAGTGGGTATGCCGGGGCCGCCGCCGAGTGCTGCCACGGGTTTGCAACTCGACCTGAGTTGGCGTGGCAACCAGGGTTTCAACTGGCTTGCCCCGGAGCAACGCAAGGCCTTGTTGGCGATGCGTGCGAGTGTTCCGCTGACGGGCTTGCAGCCTTCGTTGTCCGGGCTGTACACGGTTGATGGGCGGCATTATGTCTCGATGTTGGGCGAAGCCTTCGCCGTCAGTGTGGAAGGTGATGACATCCGGGTTGTCGACGACGCGTGGCAGCCGGGGCCGTGGCTGGCCTTCGAGCAAGACGCCTGGCGCATCGATACCCGGTTGCGCCTCGATGGTGGCATGCCCAGCGGGCGTCTCGAGCAGCAGTTCGCCAGGTTGCGAGTCGCCACCAACAAATTGACCGACCAGGCCAATCTGGAATTGCGGACGTTTGGCCGCCTCAGCCTGGAAGTCGTCACGGTCCAGGAGCGTCTTCAGCATCTGGAAAGGTTGAGGCTTCAGGAAAGGGGCAGGCGACTCGCAGCTGAAGAGCACGAGGATGAAACATTCGACATGGCCGCCTCCGACCGGATCATGGCGTCTTATGATCAGCGCATCGCCGCGCTCGATGGCGAGCTGGACGCCACGCGTCTGCAAGCCGTCGCCCAGGCCGAAGAGGTGGTGCGCCTGGACCGCGAACACTGCGGCGTGCTGCAGGCCATGCTCGAACCCAAGTACGGCAGCCTGCGCAAGGCTGGCTTTACGCAGACCCTCGACTTGCAGCGGACCACGCTGACGGCGGCCCTGTTGCGCAACAGCGATTTCATCCTGGGTGAGCTGCAGCACCTTGCGAACTTCCCGCGCATGACCGAGCTGGCGGCGCAGTTCGATGATGGTGTAGGTGCCCATGTGCGCGACGAGTATCGGCATTTTCGTGGGGAGCTGGCGAAGGTCATCGAGCTCCAGGAGCGCATGCTGGTTGCACAGGGAAGCCTGGACGAGCTGTTGGCCGAGGTGCCCGACGATCTTGACTTCGGCATTGCCGGGACCCGGCGAACGGTCGGTCAATTGATCGCCGAACGCACGTTCACCACTGTCGATCTTCGCTTCCATCACGCGCTGAACCTGGCAGACCTGGCACTGCACCTGGACTCGAAAAGTGGCCGGCATCAACTGCTGAGGTATCGCGACGACCTGGCAGGTATCACGCTCAGGAGCGCCGCCACGGCCCATGGTGAGTCGCTGATGTCCAACCTGGGCGTGGCCGACCGCATCAGCATTCTCCAGGAAGCGTGGGACGCCTATGCGGCGGCGATCATCAATGCGTTGCACCTGGAGCGCACAGGCGGCGCCCTGGTGGAAGTCGACCGCCTGCAGCGCTACCGGACCCACATGCAACTGCTCAAGGACGATGCCGGGCGCCGCCTGGTGGATGCTCTCGCGGAGCAGGACGGCGCGCCAGGGGTGATCAGGCGGGTGCCTTATCCGCGTACCGACGAGTTGCAGCGGGCGGTCCGCAACCGCGAGGGCCTGCTGGTCATCGGAACCGAAGTGCAGGCGCAGGACGGGACACGGCTCGAGGTGCGCGACCCGATCAGCAAGGCAGTCCTGCAGGTCTTCGACTTCAAGGACGGTGACTGGCTGGAGCGCGAAGGCGATGTGCCCGAGGCCAATGTCGGGGATGAGGGGGCGGAGCAGGCCAAGGTCCTGGTACAGGGGCTGCTTAAGGATAACGACGATGTACTGGCCATCGCGCGGGCCTACGTGAAAGATGATGTCAACGGGCGCATGCTGGAGCGCCTGCTCAAGCGACAGGCCAACCGTATGCAGGCTGCGGCCGCGGTCCTGGCTGGGCAGGGGGCAAGTGAGGCGTTGACGGCTTCCTTGAGTGCCGCCGCGACCGACTTGCAGGCACAGATGCAGCAGCTGTTGACCGAGCTGTACGACAAGACCCGCTATCCCACTGCGCACGGGCTGCGCTTTCTTCATGGCCAGGGGCTGCTCAAGGTGGATTATGTCAGGCGAGACACCTCCAGCGGCACCAGCCCTTTCGACGAATTCAGGGTCACCCGCCTGAATGCCCCGGGCGAAACCAAGGGCCGCAGCCTCTGGGCGGCGCATTTCCACCTGCCTGCGCAGGCAGCGCCACTCGCGGCGTTCACTCGCGGGCACCTGAAGGTGTGGAGCCAGCGTTTTCTGGGGCGGCAGTACGAAACCGTCAGTGGTGAGCGAGTGCATCGGGGGCGACTGACACCCGCCGATGTGGAGGGCATCATTTCCTTGACCTGAACGATGGGGGCGTCAGCCCTGCCTTTGCAGGCAGGGCCAATGTTCACTTGGCCTCGGCAGGTAGCAGTTCGGAGAAAGTCGCAGCGACCTGGCCATCGATGTCGATGGCCCGGCTGCACAGCAGGGTGGGAAGCTGGGATGCCGGAATGATTTGCGACGGCGTCACTGCTCGGTGATAACCGATGGGGTTGTCGCAGTCCATTCGGTTCGGGGCGCCATGCTTCACCAGGTACCTGCTCAGGTAAGGTTGCTCGGACTGCCAGTTGATTCTGGCGTGCCCCTGGCTGTGGCGGTCGATGGTGTAGCGGACCTGTGGCAACCCTGCTGGAATCACCTCCACTGGCAGGCTGAGTGCATTGCCCAGCAATGCCGAAGAGGGGCGCTGCTCAGGGGACTGCACACCAACCACGCACAGGTGGTACCTGCCAGGCTCGGCTGCAATTGGGTCGTCGATGCGGTTTTCATCTGACGCAATCGTACCGCTGTAGCCGTCCGCCTTCTCGCACTCCAGTGCATCGCGAACTTGCTTGTAGCGATAGCGTGGGGTGTCGAGGGTGAAGGTCAGGTTCCAGGTGGGGGCTTCGTGGTCGGCACCGAGCCTTCTGAGGACATGCCTCGGCACTTGCTGGGTGAATTGGAAACCGGGCAGCAGATGACAGCTTTCCAGGGTCAGGTCGGCATGGCCCTGGTGAAAACAACCGAGCATTCGCTGGACGGGGATGGCGTAGTTGGTGGGTGTCGGGCCGACGTCCACGCTATTGAGGACACTGACCAGGCGCCGTGTTGCCTGATCGATGACGGGACTGCCGGATGCCCCTTGGGAATTGGCGGGGCAATCGTTGGCCTTGAGCTTGCGCCAAACCCAGGGGAACTGGGTGACAGTTGCCTCGTCTTGTTCGATGCAGTGGCTGGCGCGCAGGCCGGTGTCAGGCCTGCTGCCTTCGCCCACCATCACCACTGTGCTACCCGGCCTGGGGCTTGGCCCCAGCAGCAAAGGTTGGATGCCAGCGGCCATGACCTCGGCGAGGCTGGCATTCAGCTCCACCAATGCCAGGTCGCTGCCCTGCATGCTGCTCCAGATCGTGCGTTTGAGTGCGAAGACTGGTCGCCTGTCGGGGGTGTCGGCAAAGTAATTGAAGATAAGGCTGCCTTGCGCGGGTTGGTCGTGGACGATCCTGCCGTTGCGGGTGTCCAGGCAGTGGCCGCTGGTCAGCACGTAGGCTGGGCCGGCGTCGTGGCCTTCAGCACCTCGGCTGTCGATCAGCGAGGCGATGCATTGATCGCCTCGCGGAAGATTGAGGCGGCCGATCCCGCTCCAATGAGCGTGTTCGCCTTGTGCGTTGTTGAGCAGCGCTGAGAGGGGACTGTTGCCGGGTGGGGCGCCGGATGATGTCAGGGCCATTGCCAGGCCCAGGATGGAAGCGGTTGCAGTCGGCATCGGGTGTTCTCCTGTGTGGATTGCCGACGTGACAGTGTCCTGGGCGATGACGCGCAAGGTGGCACTTATGTACTGGTGCGCAGTTTCTGTGGAATGCAGCCGGGCAGGGAACGCGTTCTCTGTAGGAGCGGCTTTAGCCGCGATGCAGGCTCTCGGTGTCTGGCACCCGCTTCGCGGATGATCGCGGCTAAAGCCGCTCCTACAGAGGTTGGCTAATCAGCGGTTGCTGTAGCGACCCTGGCGGCCATGGGCGGGCATGGCTTGATTGCCGCGCTCGGCGATCATCTGGCGCAGGCTGATCAGTTCTATGCCCTGTGCCTTGAGCTTGGGGATCTCGCGGCTCAGCACGTCCAGCGTCTGCGGGTAGGGATGGCCGATCAGCACCGCCGAACCCTGCTTGCGGGCAAGGGCGATACCCTGCTGCAACTGCCCGCTGATCGCCTCCGGGGTGCGCACGTCATCGAGGAACACGTCCCGTGAGACATGGGCCAGGCCCACTGCCTGGGCTTCGGCAGCCGCGACTGTGGCGGCGCTGGTGCGGCTGTCGACGAAGAACAGGTGGCGACGCTGCAGTTCCTCCATCAACCAGTGCATCGGTTCGCGCTGCGCGGTCATGCGGCTGCCCATGTGGTTGTTGATGCCGGCGGCGTAGGGCACCTTGGCCAGCGCAGCGTCCAGGCGCCGGGCCAGTTCCTCGATGGCTGTGCCGGGGTGCCAGGCATACGGGCCGGTGGCCGGGTCCATGGGCATGTGCAGGATCACCGTGCGTCCGGCCTTGTGGGCCTGGCGGGCGAAGTCGGTGGCGTGGGGCGTGTCGGGCATGATCGCCATCGTGACCGGGCCGGGCAGGGCGAGGGTGCGGCTGTCGCGCTCGTCGCTCTGGCCCAGGTCGTCGATGATGATGCTCATGTAGGCCTTGCCCGGTGCCGCCTGGGCGGCGCCGAGCATGAGGCAGAACAGCGTGAACAGCAGATAACGCATGGGAAGCGGTCAGTTGCCCTTGGTGATGTTCAGGCCCTTGAGCAGGCTGAGGGCCTGGCTGAGCTGGAAGTCGTTGTCCTGTGGGCGATCCTTGCGCTTGCTGCTGCCGGTCGGGCGATCAGCGCCGCCGTTGCCGTTGCCCAGGTGGCCCTGCAGGTCAGCTTCCTTGAAGTTGTCGTTGTCGGCCTCTGTGGTGAGCTTGGCCGGGCGCACTTCGATGTCGGGGACAATGCCTTGGGCCTGGATCGAGCGGCCGTTGGGGGTGAAGTACAGCGCGGTGGTGAGCTTGAGCGCGCGGTCGTTGGCCAGCGGCAGCACGGTCTGTACCGAACCCTTGCCGAAGCTGTCGGTGCCCATCAGCACGGCGCGTTTCTGGTCCTGCAGGGCACCGGCGACGATCTCCGAGGCCGAGGCGCTGCCGCCGTTGATCAGCACCACCAGTGGCACGCCTTCGCTGGCGTCGGCCGGGTCGGCGGAGAAGCGCAGCTCGGAGTTGGCGATGCGGCCCTTGGTGTAGACGATCAGGCCCTTGGTGAGGAAGTGGTCCGCCACTTCCACCGCGGCCTGCAGCACGCCGCCCGGGTTGTTGCGCAGGTCGAGCACCACGCCGCGCAGCTTCTTGCCATTGTCCTTGCGCAGCTTGGCCAGGGCTTTGCCCACCTCGTCGCCGGTCTTGACCTGGAACTGGGTGATGCGGATGTAGCCGTAGTCGTTCTCCAGCAGCTGGCTCTTCACGCTCTTGACCTGGATCACCGCCCGGGCCAGGGTCACGTCGAAGGGCGTGCCGCCGTCGCGCACCAGCGTGAGGGTGATCTTCTCGCCGACCTTGCCGCGCATCTTGTCGACCGCTTCGGTCATGGTCTGGCCGCGGGTCGGGGCACCGTTGATCTTGACGATCAGGTCACCGGCCTGCACGCCAGCACGGGAGGCCGGGGTATCGTCGATGGGCGAGACCACCTTGATGAAGCCGTCTTCCTGGCCGACTTCGATGCCCAGCCCGCCGAACTCGCCGCTGGTGCTCTCCTGCAGCTCCTGGAAGTCCTCGGGGCCGAGGTAGGCCGAATGCGGGTCGAGGTTGCTGAGCATGCCCTTGATGGCGTTCTCCAGCAGCGTCTTGTCATCCACGGGTTCGACATAGGCGGCCTTGATGCGGTCCATGACCTCGGCGAAGGTGCGCAGTTCCTCCAGGGGCAGGGGCGCCTTGGCGGTCACCTCGGTGGCCGGCACCGTGGCCGGCTTGGCCGCAGGCTTGACCGGCTCGGCGGCGGTGGCCAGGGGCGCGCCGACGACCAGGGCAATGGTCAGGGCCAGTTGAGAGAGGCGAGGCGAGTGCAGCATGTCGAACGAACTCCTGATCCTGTTGGCGCTCCTGCGGGGGAGCATCGGTGCGTCACGTTTCTGGTGCCGCGCCGTAAAAATAGTCGAACCTAGCCTCGGCACCATTGCGCGGGGTCGGTGGGCCGGCCCTGCTGGCGAATCGCGAAGTACAGTCCTGCACTGTCCTGACCACCGCTGTCGCCAACGGTGGAAATGGCCTCGCCGGCCTTGACGATATCGCCGGCGCTCTTGAGCAGGCTCTGGTTGTGGCCGTACAGGCTCAGGTAACCGTTGCCATGGTCGAGGATGACCAGAAGTCCGGCGCCACGCAACCAGTCGGCGAACACCACGCGCCCGCCATGCACGGCGCGCACCTGGGTACCGGCGCTGGCGCCGATCATCACACCGTCCCACTTGGCCCGGGCATCGCCACCACGGGTATCGCCAAAGCGTGCCAACAGTCGACCATTGACGGGCCACGGAAGTTTTCCCCGGGCCGCGGAAAATGCACCGCCATAGTTGGCTCCGTCGCTGGAAACCACTGGCCCCAGCAGGGTGCGGGCTTTTTTCGGGGCTTCCTCGGGCGTGTTGTCGCGGGCGGCGGCCAGGGCCTGTTCCTTGAGCCGTTTTTCTTCTTCCTGCTTGGCCAGCAGGGCGCGCTGACGGGCTTCTTCAGCCTCGCGGGCCTGGCGAGCGAGGGTTTCCTCGATGGTCTTGAGCACCTTGCCCAAGTCGGCCTGGTCCTGCTCGCGGGCCTGGAGCTTCTGGTCGCGCTCCTTCATGTCGCTGTTGAGCTTGGCCAGCACCTGCTGGCGCTTGCCGCGCTCGCTCTCCAGGGCTTGGCGCTGGCTGTCGAGGTCGGCGCGTTGCGCGAGCAGTTGCTCCTGCTGGCGGCCGATGTCCTGCTCGACATTGGCCAGTTGGCGCAGGGTCTCGTTGAAGGTGCGCAACTGTTCGGTGCGCGCCTTGCTCAGGTAGTCGTAGTACGTGAGGGTGCGGGCGAACTTTTCCGGGTTCTGCTGGTTGAGCAGCAGCTTGAGGTATTCCTCGCGGCCGTTGTTCTGGTAGGCGGAACGGGCCTGGATGGCGATCAGTCGCTGTTGTTCACTGCGGGCGCTCTGGAGTTTTTTTTTCTCGTGGTCAAGGCGCTCCAGCTCGCCCTCGGTCTTTTTTAGTTCTTGCTGCAGTGCCTCCACCTGCTTTTCGAGGTTGCCGATATCGGTCTCGGTGGCCTTGAGGTCTTTCTGCACGCCGGACTTCTCCTCCTGGAGCTTGCCCAGCATTTTCTTCAGCTCGGCGATGTCCTGGCGGGTGGCGTCCAGCTGTTGCTGGGTCTGCGCGCGCTCGTCGGCAGCGAAGGCCGGGGCGAGCAGGCATGACAGGGCTAGTAAGAGAAGGGCGCGGAGCATGGGGTTTGGCGTACCGGGGATGGAGACTGGCCTAGTATGCCCTTGCGGGCCTGCAAAAAAAACGCCCAGCGGCGTGTGCGGCGAGGCGTTGGTCTGGAATTCATGTGTTTTGGGGCTGCTGCGCAGCCCTTTCGCGGCACAAGGCCGCTCCTACAGGTTATATGCGATCGCCTGTAGGAGCGGCCTTGTGCCGCGAAAGGGCCGCAAAGCGGCCCCAAAACACGAATCAAGCGTCAACCAGAATGGACGTACCGGTCATTTCCGCGGGCTTTTCCAGCCCCAGCAGCTTGAGCATGGTCGGTGCGACATCGGCCAGCACGCCGCCTTCGCGGACCTTGACGCTGCGCTTGCCGACATAGATGAACGGCACCGGCTCGCTGGTATGGGCGGTGTGCGCCTGGCCGGTACATTCGTCTTCCATCTGCTCGACGTTGCCGTGGTCGGCGGTGATCAGCGCTTCGCCGCCCACCTTGTCCAGCGCCTCGACGATGCGCCCGACACAACTGTCCAGGGCTTCGACGGCCTTGACCGCCGCTTCGAATACGCCGGTATGGCCGACCATGTCGCCGTTGGCGTAGTTGACCACGATCACGTCAAAGCGCTGCTGCTCGATGGCTTCGACGATGCGGTCGGTCACCTCTGGGGCGTTCATTTCCGGTTGTAGGTCGTAGGTGGCGACCTTCGGCGACGGGATCAGGATGCGTTCTTCGCCTTCGAACGGTTCTTCGCGGCCACCGGAGAAGAAGAAGGTGACATGCGCGTACTTCTCGGTCTCGGCGATGCGCAGCTGGGTCTTGCCGTTCTTCGCCAGGTATTCGCCCAGAACGTTGTCCAGGCTGGACGGAGCAAATGCGGCTGGCGCCGGGATTTTTGCCGAATACTGGGTCAGGCCGATGTACGCCGCCAGCTTGGGCAGGCGTGCGCGTGGGAATTCGTTGAAGTCCGGCTCGACGAATGCGCGCGACAGCTCGCGGGCGCGGTCGGCGCGGAAGTTCATGAAGATGACCGCGTCGCCATCTTCGACCTTGACGGCTTCGCCAATGCGCGTGGCCTTGACGAACTCGTCGTTCTCCTCGCGGGCGTAGGCGGCTTGCAGGCCGGCAAGGGCGCTATCGGCGGTGTATTCGGCGGCGCTGTCGACGATCAGGTTGTAGGCAGCGCTGACGCGGTCCCAGCGGTTGTCGCGGTCCATGGCGTAGTAGCGGCCGATCAGGCTGGCGATGCGGCCCTTGCCGAGCTTGGCGAAGGTGGCGTCAAGCAGTTCGATGGAGGACTGGGCGCTGCGCGGCGGCGTGTCGCGGCCGTCGAGGAAGGCGTGCAGGTAGATCTTCTCGGCGCCTCGCTGGGCGGCCAGCTCGGCCATGGCGATCAGGTGGTCCTGGTGGCTGTGCACGCCGCCGTCGGAGAGCAGGCCGAGGATGTGCACGGCCTTGCCGGCGCTGGCCGCCTTGTCCACCGCGCCAGTGAGCACGGGGTTTTCGAAGAATTCGCCGTCACGGATGGCCTTGGTCACCCGGGTGAAGTCCTGGTACACCACGCGGCCGGCACCGAGGTTCATGTGACCGACTTCGGAGTTGCCCATCTGCCCGTCGGGCAGGCCCACGTCCATGCCGGAACCGGAGATCAAACCGTGCGGCTGGGTGGCGCGCAGGCGGTCGTAGACCGGTGTGTTGGCGGCGAAGATGGCGTTGTATTCGGGGCTTTCGCTGTGACCGAAGCCATCCAGGATGATCAGGACCAGGGGTTTAGGCGTACTCGTCATCAATCAAACTCACGGTTGTTCAAAGATGATAAAGACACGCATTTTAGGGCAAATCCGCCAGCGGCGGCGAATATTCCTCCCCTTGCCCGACCAGCGCGGTCGGATATGGAACATGAAGGTGGTTTTCCGGCCGGCCCGGTGGGCTTTGGCGGTCATGGGGGGCTGTGTATACTGGCCGCCATTTTCAATCGCCTGGAACACCCCTGATGGTTGCTCACCTGATTCAATTCGCGACAGATCACTTCATCCTGGTGGCGATCTTCGTCGTCCTGTTGATCCTGCTGCTGATCAACGAAGTCCGCCGCGGCGGCCAGAGCCTGAGCAACGGCCAACTGACTGCCCTGGTCAATTCGGAGAAAGCCGTGGTGATCGATATCCGCCCAGCGAAGGAGTACTCGGCCGGGCATATCGTCGGTGCGCTGAACATTCCGCAGGACAAAGTGGCCGGCCGCATGAGCGAGCTGGAAAAGCACAAAGACAAGACCCTGATCGTCGTCGACGCGATGGGCCAGCAGTCCGGCACCCTGTGCCGCGAGCTGCTCAAGGCTGGTTTCACCGCCGCCAAGCTCAGCGGTGGCGTTTCCAGCTGGAAAGCCGATAACCTGCCCCTGGTGAAGTGATATGAAGCCCGTCATCGTCTATTCCAGCGACTACTGCCCCTACTGCATGCGCGCCAAGTACCTGCTCGAGAGCAAGGGCGTGGCGTTCGAGGAGATCAAGGTCGACGGCAAACCCCAGGTTCGCGCCGAAATGAGCCAGAAGGCCGGCCGCACCTCGGTACCGCAGATCTGGATCGGCAGCACGCACGTCGGTGGTTGCGATGACCTCTATGCCCTGGAGCGCGCGGGCAAGCTCGACGCGCTGCTGGCGGCCTGATTCGCACTGCAATCAAGAACATTAGGAAAAGGATCTGCCATGACCGAGCAACAGACCAACGGCGCCACTGACGCCAACGCCCCACAATTCTCCCTGCAGCGCATCTATGTACGTGATCTGTCGTTCGAGGCCCCGAAAAGCCCGCAGATCTTCCGCCAGCAGTGGGAACCGAGCGTTTCGCTGGACCTGAACACCCGCCAGAAAGCCCTGGAAGGCGACTTCCACGAAGTGGTACTGACCCTGTCGGTAACCGTCAAGAACGGTGACGAAGTGGCCTTCATCGCCGAAGTGCAGCAGGCCGGCATCTTCCTGATCGCCAACCTCGACGCCGCTTCCATGAGCCACACCCTCGGCGCGTTCTGCCCGAACATCCTGTTCCCGTACGCCCGTGAAACCCTGGACAGCCTGGTGACCCGCGGTTCGTTCCCGGCCCTGATGCTGTCGCCGGTCAACTTCGACGCCCTGTACGCGCAAGAGATGCAGCGCATGCAGGAAGCCGGTGAAGTGCCGACCGTGCAGTAAGGCTGCAAGCCATGAAAAAAGCGCCTCGAGGGGCGCTTTTTTCTTGCCTGTCGGGACTGTTCGCCGGCAAGCCGGCTCCTACAGGTGGCGTAGGAACCGGCTCAGCTCCCGGCAAAGCCCTGCTGGCGCCACGCCTCGTAAACCGTCACCGCCACGGTGTTGGACAGGTTCAGGCTGCGGCAGCCCGGCCGCATCGGCAGGCGCAGGCGCTGCTCCGCCGGCAGGCTGTCCAGCACCTGCGCCGGCAGGCCACGGCTCTCGGGGCCGAACAGGAAGGCGTCACCGGGTTGGTAGGCGACTTCGTGGAACGGGTGCGAACCCTTGGTGGTAAAGGCGAACAGCCGTGGGTTGCCGAGGCTTTCCAGGCAGCTGGCCAGGCTCTCGTGGCGCTTGAGCGTGGCATACTCGTGGTAATCCAGCCCTGCCCGGCGCAGGCGCTTGTCGTCCAGTTCGAAGCTGATGGGCTCGATCAGGTGCAGGGCGCAGCCGCTGTTGGCGCAGAGGCGGATGATGTTGCCGGTGTTCGGCGGAATTTCTGGTTGAAAAAGGATGACGTGAAACATGCACGGCTCCAGGCGTGAAGATGACGAGCATTCTACCCTCGAACCGGACCTGCGTTCGAAGGCCTTCCCGCGGGTGATCCTGTCCCTGGCCATTGTCGGGCTGATGGTCGGCATGATGATCGGCCGCCTGACCACACCCGAGGAACGGGTGCTGGAGCAGGTAACGGTAGTGCAGGACGGCCTCGACCTGTGGTTCAACGAGGAGCCCAAGCTGCACGGTGAGAATGTCGAAGGCACCGTGGCGGTGGTGTTCGAGGCCCAGGGCAAGGCCCAGCGCGGCCAGCTGACGATGCAGGGCAAGCCGGTGGGCTGGCGCCTGCAGAAAAGCGAAGAGGGGCTGGTGCTGAGCGTGGTGGCCGCCCGTCCCCTGCGCGGTGAGTGGACCGGTGCAGAGGACGATGGGCGCTGGCGGGTGCAGGTGAGGTTGCACGAATAAAAGAGGGGATGTCCCGGCCTGCCTGTACCAGGGTCCCCGAAACTGGAGATACGGTGTCTATTGCAGGGGGCGTGCCAGGTTTTCCTTGCCCGCAAATGCTGGCTTTGAGGGCTGTTTAGCCAGGTTTTGATGGGATTTGTGCCTTCACACGGTGCAAGCGGCACAGGATCGGTGCATGGGGCCTGGAAACGACTGGGGCCGCCTCGCGGCCCTTCGCCGGCAAGCCGGCTCCTACAAGAATGGCGCTATACCTGTAGGAGCCGGCTTGCCGGCGAAGGGCTGCGCAGCAGCCCCGGGATGGATGCTTCAGCTCGGCTTAGTGATCCTCACCCTCATCATCATCCCCACCATCGACCTTCATCCCCAACTCCTTGATCTTGCGCGTCAAGGTGTTGCGCCCCCAACCCAGCAGCACCGCCGCGTCACGACGGCGCCCAGCGGTGTGCTTGAGCGCGGTCTCGATCATGATTCGCTCGAAGCTCGGCACGGCACTGTCGAGCAGGCTCGATTGGCCACGGGCCAGCGCCTGGTCGGCCCACTGGCGCAAGGCCTGCTCCCAGTTGGTCACCGGCGCGGCGTCCTGGGGCAGATTGAGCAGTTCCGGCGGCAGGTCGCCAACCAGCACTTCGCGGCTGGACGCCATCACGGTGATCCAGCGGCAGGTGTTCTCCAGCTGGCGCACGTTGCCCGGCCACGGCAGGTTGCGGATGAATTCCTCGGTTTCCGGTTTGAGCAGCTTGGGCTCGACCGCCAGCTCCTGGGCGGCGCGGCCGAGGAAGTGACGGGCCAGGGCCGGGATGTCCTCGCGACGGTCAGCCAGGCGCGGGATATGGATGCGGATCACGTTGAGGCGGTGGAACAGGTCTTCCCGGAACTTGCCGGCCTGCACCAGCGACTCGAGGTTCTGGTGGGTGGCGGCGATGATGCGCACGTCGACCTTCACCGGCACGTGGCCGCCGACCCGGTAGAACTCGCCATCGGCCAGCACCCGCAGCAGGCGGGTCTGGGTGTCGGCGGGCATGTCGCCGATCTCGTCGAGGAACAGCGTGCCGCCGTCGGCTTGCTCGAAACGACCACGGCGCAGGTTGGCGGCGCCAGTGAAGGCGCCTTTCTCATGGCCGAACAGCTCGGACTCCATCAGGTCCTTGGGGATCGCCGCCATGTTCAGGGCGATGAACGGCGACGCCGCGCGCGGGCTGTGGCGGTGCAGGGCGTGGGCCACCAACTCCTTGCCGGTACCGGACTCACCATTGATCAGCACGGTGATGTTGGAGTGGCTGAGGCGGCCGATGGCACGGAACACCTCCTGCATCGCCGGCGCCTCGCCGATGATCTCGGGGGTGCGGGCCAGGGCTTGCGGCACGTCCAGCGCCTGTTGCTCCTGGGCGTGCTGGTTGGCGCGCTTGACCAGCGACACCGCCTCGTCGACGTCGAATGGCTTGGGCAGGTACTCGAACGCACCACCTTGATACGACGCCACGGCGCTGTCCAGGTCGGAGTGGGCGGTCATGATGATCACCGGCAGGCGCGGGTGCTGCTCGCGGATCTGCGCCAGCAGGTCGAGGCCGCTGGCCCCCGGCATGCGGATGTCGGAAATGATCACGTCCGGTTGCTGGCGGGCCAGGCGGCCCATGACACCATCGGCGCTGTCGAAGCTCTGGGTGGTCATCCCCTCCTGCTGCAGGGCCTTCTCCAGTACCCAGCGGATGGAGCGATCATCATCGACGATCCAGACGGTTTCACTTCGGCTCATGGGGCGGTGGCTCCTTGTTCCAGGGGCAGGTAGATCGAGAACGCGGTATGGCCGGGGTGGCTTTCACACTCGATCAGGCCCTGGTGCTGGCTGATGATGTTCTGGGTGATGGCCAGGCCCAGCCCGGTACCGTCCGGGCGGCCGCTGACCATGGGGTAGAAGAGGGTGTCCTGCAGCTCCGGGGGGATGCCCGGGCCGTTGTCGACAATCTCGACCCGGGCCACCAGGCGGTGGCGCACATGGCCGATGGTGAACTGGCGCACCGCGCGGCTGCGCAGCGCAATGCGCCCCAGGCGCAGCTCGTTCTGGCTGCCGATGGCCTGCATGGCGTTGCGCACGATGTTGAGCACGGCCTGGATCATCTGTTCGCGGTCGATCAGCACGTCCGGCAGGCTCGGGTCGTAGTCGCGCACCAACGTGATGCAACCCTGGCTCTCGGCCTCGACCAGGCTGCACACCCGCTCCAGCACTTCGTGGATGTTGGTCATGGCCAGCGACGGCAGCTTGTTCGAGCCGAGCATGCGGTCGACCAGGTTACGCAGGCGGTCGGCTTCCTCGATGATCACGTTGGTGTAGTCGCGCAGGTCGTCTTCAGGGAGCTCTCGGGCCAGCAACTGCGCCGCGCCACGGATCCCGCCCAACGGGTTCTTGATCTCGTGGGCCAGGCCGCGCACCAGCATCTTGGTGGTTTCCTGCTTGCTCAGCTGGGCTTCTTCCTTGGTGATGCGCAGCAGGCGGTCACGCGGGTGCACTTCGAGCAGCAGCAGGGTCTGGCCCTGATGCAGGATGGGGGTGACGGCGTAGTCGACGGTGATGGTCTGGCCGGTCAGCGAGGTGAGCTGGGCTTCGCGCTTGGTGAACGGGTGCGCCTGCTCGACCGCCTGGCGCAGCGAGTTGAGCGCCTCGGTCGATTCGGTGAACAGCTCGCTGATGAACTGCCCATGGCTGCGCTGGCCGCTGACGGCCAGGAGCATTTCCGCGGCCGGGTTCATGTACTCAAGGCGCAGTTCGGCATTGAGCAGGAGCGTGGCCGTGGTCAGGTTGTCCAGGAGCAGACGGTGCTGTGCATCGCTGATGGTCATAAGGCGTCGTTGACCTCTTTTGGCACATTGGCGCCCCGAGGCTGGCCAGGGGCGCGCACGGATAACGTGCTGGATGCTGTGAAAATGCAAGAACCAAACCAAGGCTCCGAAAAGAAGCGGAATATCCGGATAAAGCCCTGGTTATGCGCAGATACAGACCAGAAAGCCCTGGTTTATCGATTCATGTGACCCATATTGGGGTGCATGATGGGGCGCTCGATTCTATCGTGCACCAATATGGAGCATAGAGCGGTCAAGGCGTTTTGCACAGCTGGCCGCTGGCGCGAATCAAGGCAAGGTGGCGAGCGGGGTTGTGCGTGCGCTGTTGCAGGGCGTCGGCCAGCTGAGCGGCGCAATCGCGTGGCAGGGTCTGGTCGAAGCGGGCGAGGGCGGCGAGCAGTTGGTCTTGCAGCCGGTCCAGTTCGGGGCGCACCTCCTTGCCAAGGTCCCGGCGGGCGAGGCTGGGTGCTTGCCGTGCGAGGTGCCAGCTGTCGAGCAGTTGATATTGCAGAAGTTTGTTGGCCTCGATCTGGTCGGCGAAGAACGCTGCGGCGCGCGCCGGATCAAGCTGGTGGGCAGGTGCGGCCTGGCGTGCACTGGCCAACACTTGCTCTTCGCGGGCACTGGCCTGGACCGCCTGGCGCTGGTCCCACTTGTGCAGGGCGACTGTCTCGGCGAGGTCCAGGCGCCGATCGATGGTATCGAGCAGGTGGCCGAGTTCAGGGGAGGTTGTCGCTGGGGAGGCGCAGCCGGACAAGGCGAGGCAGCAGGTCAGGGCAAGGGGGATACGCATGGCGGTCTCCTGAGGTAGATGGAGACTGGAGTCTCTGTATTGGTTCGAAGGCGGCAATAGGTTTAGTCCTATCTTGCCGTCGTGCAAATGGAAACGGCCTCCCAAGGGAGGCCGTTTCATATCGATGTCAGCGACGCCAGGCGTCGGCTACATCAAACGCTGTAGTACAGGTCGTATTCCAGCGGGTGAACGAAGGTACGGACCTTGATCTCTTCTTCCGACTTCAGCTCGATGTAGGCATCGATGAAATCGTCGGAGAACACGCCGCCCTTGGTCAGGAACGCACGGCCCTTGTCCAGCTCTTCCAGGGCTTCTTTCAGGCTGCCGCAAACCTGTGGGATCTCTTTCGCCTCTTCAGGCGGCAGGTCGTACAGGTTCTTGTCGGCGGCATCGCCTGGGTGGATCTTGTTCTGGATACCGTCCAGGCCGGCCATCAGCAGGGCGGCGAAGCACAGGTATGGGTTGGCCGCCGGGTCCGGGAAGCGCGCTTCGATGCGGCGGGCTTTCGGGCTGGAAACGTAAGGGATACGGATCGAGGCCGAACGGTTACGGGCCGAGTAGGCCAGCATCACCGGAGCTTCGAAGCCTGGCACCAGACGCTTGTAGGAGTTGGTGGCCGGGTTGGTGAAGCCGTTCAGGGCCTTGCCGTGCTTGATGATGCCGCCGATGAAGTACAGGGCGGTATCGGACAGGCCGGCATAACCTTCGCCCGAGAAGGTGTTCTTGCCGTCTTTGGAGATCGACATGTGCACGTGCATGCCCGAACCGTTGTCGCCGTACAGCGGCTTCGGCATGAAGGTGGCGGTCTTGCCGTAGGCGTCGGCCACGTTGTGCACGCAGTACTTCAGGGTCTGGACTTCGTCAGCCTTGGTGACCAGGGTGTTGAACTTCACACCGATCTCGTTCTGGCCGGCAGTCGCCACTTCGTGGTGGTGGACTTCGATGACCAGGCCCATCTCTTCCATGGCGTTGCACATGGCGGTACGGATTTCGTGGTCGTGGTCGCACGGCGGAACCGGGAAGTAGCCGCCTTTGACAGCTGGGCGGTGGCCCTTGTTGCCGCCTTCGACGTCCTGGTCGGTCATCCAGGAGCCTTGCTCGGAGTAGATCTTGAACATCGAGCCAGAGATGTCCGACTTGAACTTGACCTGGTCGAAGATGAAGAACTCAGGCTCCGGGCCGACGAAGACGGTGTCACCGATACCGGTGGTCTTCAGGTACTCTTCGGCACGCTTGGCGATGGCGCGTGGGTCGCGGTCGTAGCCCTGCATGGTGGACGGCTCGATCACGTCGCAGACCAGGATCAGGGTCGGCTCTTCGGTGAACGGGTCCAGCACGGCGGAGGCGTCATCCGGCAGCAGGATCATGTCGGAGGCTTCGATGCCTTTCCAGCCTTCGATCGACGAACCGTCGAACATCTTGCCGATTTCGAAGAAGTCGTCTTCCAGCGCATCGCGAGCCGGCATGGTGACGTGGTGCTGCTTGCCTTTGGTGTCCGTGAAACGCAGATCAATCCACTTGACGTCATGATCTTTGATGAGTTGAACCGACTTCGACATGTTGTCCTCCGGATGGTCTAGGGCGCGGTTGGCCGCAGCCCTGGAAAAAGGGTGTCGCTGGGCGCGGATAGTCGGCCAAGCTTACCTGCCTCACAAGGGAGCAAATTGCATGCCAGTGCCCAAAAATGGCGAGGCCGGGATAAAACCCGGCGTTGACGGGCATTTAGCGTAGCTGCAGGAAGCATTCGTGCACGCATTGAGGGCGCAATCAAGATCGAGCGCACCATATTGGTGCGATGCGGGGTTGGCGGCGGCTTTCTCCTGTAGGAGCCGGCTTTGCCGGCGAAAGCGACCGCATGGACAGCCCAAGACTTAACGCCCTGCATCGATCCTGGCGATCACCTTGCAGTGCCTGGGCCGGCCCTTTCGCCGGCAAAGCCGGCTCCTACAGGTGCGGTGCTTGGCTCGGGCTCGGCAAATCTAACCTTCTGTACAAAAGTTGCTCAAACCTTGAGCAATTTCCGCTATAATTCGCGCCCCTCATTTTCGGCAGGCCCTGCGCGCGCTGTTAAACCAATGAAACTTATCGTCAAAGTCTTCCCAGAGATCACCATCAAGAGCCGGCCGGTGCGCAAGCGCTTCATCCGCCAGCTCGCCAAGAACATCCGCAACGTGCTCAAGGACCTGGATCCCGAGCTCGCGGTTGATGGTGTCTGGGACAACCTCGAGGTGGTCACCCGCGTCGAGGACGAGAAGATCCAGCGTGAAATGATCGAGCGCCTCACCTGCACCCCGGGTATCACCCACTTCCTGCAGGTCGAGGAGTACCCGCTGGGCGACTTCGACGACATCGTCGCCAAGTGCAAGCACCACTTCGGCCACCTGCTGGCCGGCAAGCACTTCGCCGTGCGCTGCAAGCGCGGTGGCCACCACGACTTCACCTCGATGGACGTCGACCGTTACGTCGGCAGCCAGTTGCGCCAGCAGTGCGGTGCAGCCGGTATCGAGCTGAAGAAGCCGGAAGTGCTGGTGCGCATCGAGATCCGCGACCAGCGCCTGTACGTGATCCACAACCAGCACAATGGCATCGGCGGCTACCCGCTCGGCGCCCTGGAGCAAACGCTGGTGCTGATGTCCGGTGGCTTCGACTCCACCGTGGCGGCCTACCAGATGATGCGCCGCGGCCTGATGACCCATTTCTGCTTCTTCAACCTCGGTGGCCGTGCCCACGAACTGGGCGTGATGGAAGTGGCCCACTTCCTGTGGAAGAAGTACGGCAGCAGCCAGCGCGTGCTGTTCATCAGCGTGCCGTTCGAGGAAGTGGTCGGCGAGATTCTCAACAAGGTCGACAACAGCTACATGGGCGTCACGCTCAAGCGCATGATGCTGCGCGCGGCCGCGCGCATGGCCGACCGCCTGGAGATCGACGCCCTGGTCACCGGCGAGGCGATCTCCCAGGTCTCCAGCCAGACCCTGCCCAACCTGTCGATCATCGACTCGGCCACCGACAAGCTGGTACTGCGCCCGCTGCTGGCCAGCCACAAGCAGGACATCATCGACCAGGCCACCGAAATCGGCACTGCCGACTTCGCCAAGCACATGCCTGAGTACTGCGGCGTGATTTCGGTGAACCCGACCACCCACGCCAAGCGTCATCGCATGGAGCACGAAGAGAAGCAGTTCGAGATGGAAGTGCTGGAGCGTGCCCTGGAGCGCGCCAAGTTCATCTCCATCGACCACGTGATCGACGAGCTGGGCAAGGACATCGAGATCGAGGAAGTGGCCGAGGCGCTGCCCGGCCAGATCGTCATCGACATTCGTCACCCCGATGCCCAGGAAGACGAGCCGCTGGCACTGGACGGTATCGAAGTCCAGGCCATGCCGTTCTACGCGATCAACAGCAAGTTCAAGCACCTGGACCCTACGCGCCAGTACCTGCTGTATTGCGACAAGGGTGTGATGAGCCGTCTGCACGCACACCACCTGCTCAGTGAGGGACATGCCAATGTGCGTGTTTATCGTCCGACATAAGACGCCAGGGCTGTATGGCGGCAGCATCCGCCATCGCCCTCCCGACCGCCGGGCCCGCTGAGCCTTAAACAGTACATATTGGCCACCTACACTGGGTGGCAACCGAATCCTCTGATCGAGATACAGTTGTGATCGAAAATCTGCGTAACATCGCCATCATCGCCCACGTTGACCATGGTAAAACCACCCTGGTCGACAAACTCCTGCGCCAGTCCGGCACCCTGGAGCGTAACGAGCTCAACGACGAGCGCGTCATGGACTCCAACGACCAGGAAAAAGAGCGCGGCATTACCATCCTGGCGAAAAACACCGCCATCAACTGGAACGGCTACCACATCAACATCGTCGACACCCCCGGCCACGCCGACTTCGGTGGCGAGGTTGAGCGTGTAATGTCGATGGTCGACTCCGTGCTGCTGCTGGTCGACGCCCAGGACGGCCCGATGCCGCAAACCCGTTTCGTAACGAAGAAGGCCTTCGAAGCTGGCCTGAAGCCAATCGTCGTGATCAACAAGGTCGACCGTCCGGGCGCGCGTCCTGACTGGGTTCTGGACCAGATCTTCGACCTGTTCGACAACCTCGGCGCCACCGACGACCAGCTGGACTTCCAGGTTGTCTACGCCTCGGCCCTGAACGGCATTGCCGGCCTGGACCACACCGCCATGGCCGAAGACATGACCCCGCTGTACCAGTCGATCGTCGACAACGTGCCAGCACCAAGCGTTGACGTCGATGGCCCGTTCCAGATGCAGATCTCCGCACTGGACTACAACAGCTTCCTCGGTGTTATCGGCGTTGGCCGTATCGCCCGTGGTCGCATCAAGCCGAACACTCCGGTTGTCGCCATCGATGTCGACGGCAAGAAGCGTAACGGCCGTATCCTGAAGCTGATGGGCCACCACGGCCTGCACCGCATCGACGTCGAAGAAGCCCAGGCTGGCGACATCGTTTGCATCAGCGGTTTTGACGAACTGTTCATTTCCGACACCCTGTGCGACATGAACAACGTCGAGGCGATGAAGCCCCTGACCGTCGACGAGCCGACCGTTTCGATGACCTTCCAGGTCAACGACTCGCCGTTCTGCGGCAAGGAAGGCAAGTTCGTGACCTCCCGTAACATCAAGGAGCGTCTGGACAAAGAGCTGCTGTACAACGTTGCACTGCGCGTTGAAGAAGGCGACTCGGCTGACAAGTTCAAGGTTTCCGGCCGTGGTGAGCTGCACCTGTCGGTACTGATCGAAACCATGCGTCGTGAAGGCTTCGAAATGGCCGTTGGCCGTCCTGAAGTGATCATCCGCGAAGTGAATGGCGTCAAGCAGGAGCCGTTCGAGAACGTCACCATCGACATCCCTGAAGAGTCCCAGGGCAAGGTCATGGAAGAGATGGGCCTGCGTAAGGGCGACCTGACCAACATGGCGCCGGACGGCAAAGGTCGTGTGCGTCTGGAGTACAACGTACCGGCTCGCGGTCTGATCGGTTTCCGTAACCAGTTCCTGACCCTGACCAACGGTGCCGGCATCCTGACCTCGATCTTCGATCGCTACGACACCATGAAGCCAGGCACCATGTCCGGCCGCCTGAACGGCGTTCTGGTTTCGATCGAGACCGGCAAGGCGCTGACCTACTCGCTGGAAACCCTGCAGGCTCGCGGCAAGCTGTTCATCGAGCACGGCCAGGACATCTACAACGGTCAGATCATCGGCCTGAACAGCCGTGACAACGACCTGGGCGTGAACCCGACCAAAGGCAAGAAGCTCGACAACATGCGTGCTTCGGGCAAGGACGAAGTCATCGCCCTGGTTCCGCCGGTTCGCCACACCCTCGAGCAAGCCCTGGAATTCATCCAGGATGACGAGCTGTGCGAAGTCACGCCTAAGTCGATCCGTCTGCGCAAGAAGATCCTCGACGAAGGCGAGCGTACCCGCGCTGCCAAGAAAGCCAAGAACTGATTAGTTTCAGGCTGAACTGAAAACGCCCCCGGTCGAAAGGCCGGGGGCGTTTTTGTTTGTCTGCCCGTAGGAGCCGGCTTGCCGGCGAACACCGGCAAAGCCGGTGCCATGCATCGCGTCGCCTGGTTCGCCGGCAAGCCGGCTCCTACAGATGCGCGAACGCTTCTGCAGCAAACGCATCCCGTAGGAGCCAGCCTTGCTGGCGATGCCCGGCAAAGCCGGGCTGGTGTTTACCGGCCAAGCACCCGGCAATAGAACTTCCACTCTTCTTCCAGCGCATGCGCCAGGTTCTCTGCCTGACGGAACCCATGCCGCTCACCCGCATAGAAATGCCCCTCGGCCTTGATACCGTTGGCCTTCAGCGCCTCCAGCATGCTGCGCGTCTGCTCCGGCACCACAACAGCATCTAGTTCGCCCTGGAAGAAGATCACCGGCACCCGGATCCGTTCGGCATGCAGCAATGGCGTGCGCTGGCGATAGCGTTCGGCATCCCGCTCCGGGTCGCCGATCAGCCAGTCGAGGTAGTCGCCTTCGAACTTGTGGGTTGCCCGCCCCAGCGCCAGCGGGTCACTCACGCCATACAGGCTGGCACCCGCGCGGAACACATCATGGAAAGCCAGGGCGCACAGCGTGGTGTAGCCACCGGCGCTGCCGCCACGAATGAATGCCTGGCTGGCATCGACCAGACCTTGCCCGGCAAGATGAGCGACCGCGGCACAGGCGTCGTCCACATCGCTTTCTCCCCAGCGTAGGTGCAAGGCCTGGCGGTAGGCCCGGCCATAGCAGCTGCTGCCCCGATAATTCAGGTCGGCGACGGCAAAGCCACGCTGGGTCCAGTACTGGATACGGGTATCCAGCACCGGGTAGCAGGCCGAGGTAGGCCCGCCGTGGATGAACACCACCAGCGGTGGTGGGGTGGTGCTGTCGATGGCGGGATAGAAGAAACCATGGGCCTGGCCATCGCCGCTGTTGTAGCGGATGGGCTGGGGAAGGCTGATCGATCCGTTGGGCAGGACTTGCGCACCGCCCGCCAGAACCTGTACCTCGTGGTTACCACGGTCGATGGCAATGACCGCAGCCGGGCTGATCGGCGATGCCGCGATGGCATAGATGTGCCCATCGTCCATCGCCAGGCTGCGGAATCGGGTGTAGGCACTGGCGAAGCGTTCCATTTCACCGTCGAAGTTGCGCAGGCCCAGCTGCCCGAAGCCCTCTTCGAACCAGCTGGCCAGGTATTGCCCGGGGCCGAAGGGCAGCCAGGTGCTGGCGCCCATTTGCCAGGGGGCACCGGCATGGTCGGCGGGTGCGGAGGGCAGCGCTTGCCAGTGCCCAGCCACTTCACCCCAGGGCTGCCAGAATCCGTCTCGGTCGGAGAGGCAGTACAAGTGGCCGTCGGCATCGAAACGAGGTTGCTGCAGCGATTCGTCGAGACCGGCGATACAACGCGCCGTGCCCCAGGCGCCGCCCGTTTCTCGATCTCGACACATCAGGCGAGTCACCGTCCAAGGCTGTGCCGGGCGGTCCCATTCGACCCAGGCCAAGCGCCGGCCATCGTTGCTCAAGGTGGGGGACGCGTAGAAATCCGCGCCTTCGGCTAGGACCCTGCGTCGCCCCTCCTCGAAGGCAACCAGACGGTGCTCGACGCGTTCGGCGTGCCGTTCCTCGACAGCCAGCAGCACGCCGTCATGCCATTGCACATCGCCGTAACGGCACTGCTCGTCGTGGGTCAATACACGCGGCGTCACGCCATCCAGCGCCTGGTGGTAGACCTGTTGGTCCTTTTCGTTGACGAACACCACGGCGTCGCCAGCGAGGCAGAAGCTGCCGCCGCCATATTCATAAACCCGGCTGCGCACGCTGAACCCGTCCGGCGTCAGGCAGCGCGCCTGCTGAGCGCGCCAATACCAGATCCGACAGGCGCCATCGGCGGGGCGGAACTCGTTCCAGAACAGGCCGTGCTCGCTAACCTTGAGTTCGGCGAAGTCGGTGCCGGCGGCCACCGCCTGGGCGGCGCTGAACTCAGCCGCGGGCGATGACATGGGAGTTACGCTCATTGCGGAAGGTCATCTGTTCGATCTCCAGTGTTGCCTGCTCGGCCTCCTCGCGTGCCTTGAGGATGATGCCGTGGTCCGGTGACTTGCCGCACACCGGGTCGGCCTTGCTGGCGTCGCCGGTGAGCATGAAGGCCTGGCAGCGGCAGCCGCCGAAGTCCTTTTCCTTCTCGTCGCACGAGCGGCACGGCTCGGGCATCCATTCATAGCCGCGGAAGCGGTTGAAACCGAACGAGTCGTACCAGATGTGCCGCAGGTCGTGGTCGCGCACGTTGGGGAACTGCACCGGCAGTTGCCGCGCACCATGGCAGGGCAGCGCGGTGCCGTCCGGGGTAATGGTCAGGAACAGGCTGCCCCAGCCGTTCATGCAGGCCTTGGGGCGTTCTTCGTAGTAGTCCGGGGTGACGAAAATCAGCTTGCAAGGGCTACCTTCGGCCTTGAGCTTGGCGCGGTACTCATTGGTGATACGCTCGGCCCGCTCCAGCTGCACACGGGTCGGTAGCAAGCCCAGGCGGTTGAGGTGCGCCCAGCCGTAGAACTGGCAGGTGGCGAGCTCGACGAAGTCGGCCTCGAGCGCGATGCACAGCTCGATGATGCGGTCGATCTTGTCGATGTTGTGCCTGTGGGTGACGAAGTTCAGCACCATCGGATAGCCATGGGCTTTCACCGCCCGGGCCATCTCAAGCTTCTGCGCGAAGGCCTTCTTCGACCCGGCCAGCAGGTTGTTCACCTGCTCGTCGCTGGCCTGGAAGCTGATCTGGATATGGTCCAGCCCGGCCTGCTTGAACGCGGCAATCTTCTGCTCGGTCAGGCCGATGCCGGAGGTGATCAGGTTGGTGTAGTAACCCAGGCGCCGGGCTTCGCCGATCAGTTCGGCGAGGTCCTGGCGCACCAGCGGTTCGCCACCGGAGAAGCCGATCTGCGCAGCGCCCATCTCGCGGGCCTCGGCCATTACCTTGAACCACTGCGCGGTGGTCAGCTCCTTGCCCTGCTCGGCGAAATCCAGCGGGTTGGAGCAGTACGGGCACTGCAACGGGCAGCGGTAGGTGAGTTCGGCCAGCAGCCACAGCGGCAGGCCGACCGGCACCTCAGGCGAGGGTGATCCAGTGTTCGGCACGGGCCACCTCCATGAATTGCTCGATGTCGTCGGCGACTTCGGGCACACCGGGGAATTGCTGCTGCAGCTCATCGATGATCGCCGCGACGCTGCGCTGCCCGTCGATCAGCCCGCCGATCAGGCCGGCGCTGTCGTTGAGCTTGATCATGCCTTCGGGGTACAGCAACACATGGCCCTTCTGCGCCGGCTCGTACTGGAAGCGGTAGCCGGGGCGCCAGGCGGGCACCTGTTGACGGTCGAAACTCATAGGGCGATCCCCTTGTGCCAGACCCGCTCGTTGGTGACGCTGTGATAGGGCGGGCGGTTCAGTTCATAGGCCATGCTCATGGCGTCGAGCATGCTCCAGAGGATATCCAGCTTGAACTGCAGGATCTCCAGCATGCGCGCCTGGCCCTCGCGGGTGGTGTAGTGCGCCAGGGTGATCGCCAGGCCGTGCTCGACATCGCGACGGGCCTGGCCCAGGCGCGTGCGGAAATATTCGTAGCCGGCCGGGTCGATCCACGGGTAGTGCTGCGGCCAGCTGTCCAGGCGCGACTGGTGGATCTGCGGGGCGAACAGCTCGGTCAGCGAGCTGCTGGCGGCCTCCTGCCAGCTGGCGCGGCGGGCGAAGTTGACGTAGGCGTCGACGGCGAAGCGCACGCCGGGCAGCACCAGCTCCTGGCTGCGCAGTTGGTCCGGGTCCAGGCCCACGGCCTGGCCGAGGCGCAGCCAGGCTTCGATGCCACCGTCCTCGCCCGGGGCGCCGTCATGGTCGAGCAGGCGCTGGACCCACTCGCGGCGGACCTCGCGGTCCGGGCAGTTGGCCAGGATCGCGGCATCCTTCATGGGGATGTTCACCTGGTAGTAGAAGCGGTTGGCCACCCAGCCCTGGATCTGCTCGCGGGTGGCGCGGCCTTCATACATCGCCACGTGGTAGGGGTGGTGGATGTGGTAGAAGGCGCCCTTGGCGCGCAGGGCCTGCTCGAACTCGGCAGGTGACATTGGTGCGGTGTCATTCATCAAGCGGACTCCTGAGGCCAGCACTCACAGCTCGATGCTCATGCCATCGAAGGCGACTTCCACCCCGCGGCGAACCACTTCGGCGCGCTCGGGGGAGTCCTCATCGAGAATCGGGTTGGTGTTGTTGATATGGATGAGCACCTTGCGCTGGCGCGGGAAGCCATCCAGCACCTCAAGCATGCCGCCCGGCCCGTTCTGTGCCAGGTGGCCCATCTCGCGGCCGGTACGGGTGCCGACACCACGGCGTTGCATTTCATCATCCTCCCACAGGGTGCCGTCGACCAGCAGGCAGTCGGCGCCGCCCATCATCTCCAGCAGCTGGTCGTCGACCTGGCCTAGGCCCGGGGCATAGAACAGCTTGCCGCCGGTGCGGGTGTCTTCCACCAGCAGCCCCAGGTTGTCGCCCGGATGCGGGTCGAAACGGTGCGGCGAGTAGGGCGGTGCGGCGCTGCGCAGGGGGAAGGGGGTGAACCTGAGGTTCGGGCAGGCCTCGATGACAAAGCTGCCTTCCAGCTCGATGCGGTTCCACACCAGGCCACCGTTCCAGTGGCTGAGCATGTTGAACAGCGGGAAGCCCGTGGTCAGGTCCTGGTGGACCATGTCGGTGCACCACACCTGATGCGGGCAGCCCTCGCGCAGGCTGAGCAGGCCGGTGGTGTGGTCGATCTGGCTGTCGAGCAGGACGATGGCGTTGATGCCGGTGTCGCGCAGGGCGCGGGCCGGTTGCATCGGCGCGAATGCCTGCAACTGGGCGCGGATGTCCGGCGAGGCATTGCACAGGATCCAGTGCTCGCCGTCGTCGGACAGGGTGATGGACGACTGGGTGCGCGCGCTGGCACGCAGGCTGCCATCGCGATAACCCTTGCAGTTGGCGCAGTTGCAGTTCCACTGGGGGAACCCGCCACCGGCGGCGGAACCGAGAATCTGGATGTACATGGCGACCCTTTTCAAACCGTATCCGAAAAACGACAACGCCCCGGCAGGCCGAGGCGTCTAACCGCGCTACTGCTTAGCGGTTGGCGAAGTACATGGTCACTTCGAAGCCGATACGCAGGTCGGTGTATGCAGGTTTGGTCCACATGGGATGACTCCTTCCGGATGGGTTTTGGGTTGAACGGTGACGGCTGGATATCGCCTGCGATTGGCGATTTCATTGACCGAGATTGCGCTATCTTACAAGAAAAATTTGTACCGAAAGGTTAATTATTCGAAAAGCGCCATTGCATTCTCAGTAACAATCCAATGCTGTTGCCTGCCACTGGTCGTCGGGGGCGCAGGCATTGGCCAGGCACAGCCAACCGTGTTCGGCGGCAAGCAATTGCTGCAACAAGGCATCCAGCTGCGGCTGCTCGACAGAGAGAATAGACCGCTTCATTTCGCAAAGATCCGGATTTTGTGTCGCCATATGTGCTTGCCAGGCCCACTCGGCGACTTCTGCGTTTGGCATGGCGGCCTCGTCGAACTGCTCGGCAAGCTGTTGGCGGGCACCGATGTCGAGGTGCGCGCCATCGTTCAGCAGCGTGAGCAGGTGCCCGAGGATCTGCGCATGGCTGGCGTGAGGTGACTGCACGCCAAACAGCAGGCCGCAGTGGCCCTCTACCTGGCGAAACGCGCTGAACACCGCATACCCCAGTTGCAGCTCGACCCGCAGGCGCTGGTAGACCGGGCCCTGCAGCAAATGTGCAAGCAGGCGGCCGCAGGCTTGCAGTGCGACTGGCAGCGGGCAGAACAGCAGCAGGGCGGGCTCGCTGCCTTGAGTGGGGACCTGGCACCACTGGCGTCCGTGAACGCCCGCTGGAGGCTGCCCTTTGCCAGGCAACCCCGTGACATCCGCCAAGGCCGCGCCCAGTACGCCGAGCTGCGCGCCGTCGAAACCTACCGCCAGGCCGTGCCAGCGGGCCTGTTGCCAGAGTGCGTCGAGCAGTGACGAATCGAGGCGGCAGGATGGCTGTGCTTGTGCCTCGCCAGGCAGCAACGCATTCGGAAGTGCCTTGAGCAGCGCGCGTATCGGGATCAGCGTCGGTTGCACGGCTGCTGGCGCATGCCAGTACTTTGTGGCCGGGGCACGCATGATCCCGAGGGCTTCCTCGGCGCACCGGATCACCGCCACGGGTTGTCCGGCGACACGTAGTTGCCAGTATTCGCCGCTGGCGCCGAAAGCAAATTGCAGCGAGACCCGCTCGGCGCGCTCCTGCAGCGGTTGCAAGGCGCGCTCGAGAACTGCCTGAAAGCGCCGGCGCAGGGGCGAGGGGATGTGCCAGCGCAGGTACAGGGCAGCGAACTGTCGCGTGGATGGCAGGTTGTTGTCGATGGGCAGGCCCAGCGGCGGTTGAGCGGCGCCAGCGGCTGACGAAGCATCCAGCAAGGGTTCTGCGGGCGGCAGTTGCCAGCGGCCTGAGCGTTGGTGTGGCAAGGCCTCCAGGAGTTTACCGAACGCTGCCAGGCCCTGTTCGTCGAGCCCTTGGAACGGTTGGCCGGTACTGTCGCACCGGGCCAGGTCGAGGGCGCTGCCAGCCTGTTCGCGGCGTTGTCGCAGGTGGCTGTAGGCGTTGTTCAGCTGTTGCAGCGATTGCTGCCGGATGAAGCCCAGCCAGCCCTGCAGCAAGGCCTGCGCGGTGCATGGTGAAGCATTGGGAGACAGTTGCAACTGGATATGCCAAAGCATCTGCCCTGAGAAGGCGTACAACACCTGTGTTCGACAGCCTTGCAGCCAACCGCGTTGACGCAGCTCGGCCAGCCAGCCACCGGGGCGGCTGTCATTCAGCAGGGCCAGCAGCAAATCCAGCGCCTGCTCCGCGGCGGGTGGCAGGCCCTCGTGGGCGAAGAGCAGGTCGTGGCGCGATCCACTGGCCACGGGCGGCCGCAGGGGCCCGTCGAGCAAGGCCGGTGGTGCTTGCTGTTCGCGACGGGCTCCCGCCGCAAATACCCCACCGAATTGCCGGCCGAGTTGCTCCAGCGTGTCCAGTGATTGTGGCCCGGCCAGGCTCAGGATGATCTGCCCACCCTGGTAGAAGTGCCGATGAAAATGTTCCAGCGCTCGCTGGAAGGCGCCGTCCTGCAATGGCAGGCTGTGCCGATTGCCGGCGTGGAAGCCACCGAGGGGGTGGTGCGGCGACACGGACTGGAGCAGGGCAAACTGGTGCTGTGCTTCGGGGTTGCGCGCCCAGGCGATGAACTCGGCATGTATCACCTCGCGCTCGCGGTGCTGGCGGTCCAGGCCGAAGTCGGGCTCGGCAAGCATCTGGCACAGGCGCTCAAGCGCGCCGGCCAGGGCGCTGGGCGGCACCTCGAAGAAGAAATCGGTGGTGCGTTCGCGGGTGCTGGCATTGACCTGGCCACCCAGGCCCTGGACATGACGCATCAGGCCATCTTCCAGCGGGAAACGTGCTGTGCCGAGGAAAAACAGGTGCTCAAGGAAGTGGGCCAGGCCAGGCCATTTCGCCGGAGCATCGTGGCTGCCGGCATGCACCCGCAGTGCCGCGGCCGCACGCTTGAGGCGCGGGGCATGGCGCAGGGTCAGTTGCAGGCCGTTGGCGAGGGTGAGGTGGCGGAGGGTGTCGGGCATGCCGCCATGCTAGCGCGCCAAGGCGATGTTGTCTGTGATGGCCTGTTCGCCGGCAAGCCGGCTCCTACGTGGACCGTGGTAGGAGCCGGCTTGCCGGCGAACAGGGTCAGCCCCGGCGCCCGTGCAGTTCCTGGCGCAGGTCGGTGAGATACGGAAACGCCGCACGTCCATTCAGGACACGCTCGCGCTGCAGGTCCGCCAGCAACTGGCACTCTTCATGTCCCGCCATCGCCAGCACATCACCTTCCGGCCCGATGATGCTGCTCTGCCCGCAATACCGGATCTCGCCTTCGCTGCCGCAATAGTTGGCATACACCAGGTAGCACTGGTTCTCCTGCGCCCGCGAGCGCACGGTTACCTGGCAGACGAAATCGTAGGGCGCCATGTTCGCCGTCGGCACCAGGATCAGCTCGGCGCCCTCCAGCGCCAGGCGCCGGGCGTTCTCCGGGAACTCGATGTCGTAGCAGATCAGCATCCCGACCTTCCAGCCATCCAGCTCGACCACCGGGAAGTGGTTGGCACCCGGGCTGAACATCGAACGGTCGAGTTCACCGAACAGATGGGTCTTGCGGTAGTTGCACAGGCTGCGGCCATGGGCATCGATCAACTGCACACTGTTGTAGATCGCGCCATCCTCGGCACGCTCCGGATAGCCATAGACGATGGCGATCCGGAGCGTCTGGGCGATCTCCACCACGGTCATCGCCGATGGTCCATCGACGGCCTCGGCCAGGCGCTCTACCTGGTCCAGGCCGCCGATGTTGTAGCCGCTGAGGAACATCTCCGGGCACACCAGCAGCTGCGCGCCCTGGGCGGCAGCCTGCTGGGCCTGGTGTTGCAGGCGCTCGAGATTGCCGGGCACGTCCAGCGGGCCGGGCGTACCCTGGAACAGGGCGATGCGCATGGCACTACTCCTTCGCTCAGTCGGCCAGGGCGATCGGTCCGATCTCGTGGAACACATCGCCTGGGCCGGGGTTGTCCGGGTGGGTCTGGCCACCGAAGTGGTTCATGATACCCCACACCGCATTCAGCGAAGTCTGCACCGCGCCTTCCACCCAGGCCGGGGTCCACGACACGTCGTCGCCGGCGATGAAGATGCCGCGCTGTTCGGTTGGCATGTCCTGCTGCATGAAGTGCGCGTACATGCGCTGGTTGTAGCGGTAGTGGCCCGGCAGCGCGCCCTTGAAGGCGCCGAGGAAGTGCGGGTCGGCCTCCCACGAGATGGTGATCGGGTCGCCGATGATGTGCCCGGCGATATCGGTCTTCGGGTAGATCTTCTTCAGCGCGTCGAGGGCCAACTGCACGCGCTTTTCCGTCGGGTGCGGCAGCATCTTCAGGGCATCGCTCATCCAGGCGTAGGACAGGCAGATCACCCCCGGCTTGTCGTCGCCGTTGTCGAACAGGTAGGTGCCACGGGTCAGGCGGTCGGTGAGGGTCATGCTCATCAGGTCGCGGCCGGTTTCCGGGTCCTTGTCCTTCCAGAACGGCCGGTCGACCATCACGAACGTCTTCGACGACTGCATGTAGCGGGTGCGGTCCAGGGCCATCCACATCTTCTGCGAGAACAGCGATTCCTCGCAGTCGATCTGGGTGGTCAGCAGCCAGCTCTGGCAGGTGGTGAGCACTGCCGCGTAGTGGCGAGTGTCGCCGTAATTGTCGGTGACCGCCAGGCGGCCATCGGCGGCACGGGCGATCCGCTTGACCCCGGCACGCGGCGCGCCGCTGTGCAGGGTCTTGAGGCTGGTGCCGGCCGGCCAGTGGGCGCAGCGTTCCGGTACATGGCGCCAGATGCCTTGCGGCACCTGCTCGACACCACCCACCACCAGGTGCTGGTGGTCATCGCAGTTGGTCATCACCACGCGGAAGATTTCCAGCATCGAGTTGGGGAAGTCGGAGTCCCAACCGCCGGTGCCGAAGCCCACCTGGCCGAACACTTCGCGGTGCTGGAAGCTCAGCTTGGCGAACGAGCGCGAGGTGGCGACGAAATCGTAGAAGGTGCGGTCGTCCCACAGCGGCACCAGCTTGTTCCACAGGTCTTTCAGGCGCGGCACATCGCGGTCGCGGATGGCCTGCTGGATATCGCCGAACTGTGCGCCGCTCTCCAGGGCATCGGCCCAGGCGTCGGCCACTTCATGGAACAACTGCGGCAGGTCGGCGGATTTCTCGACGTAGTAGGTCTGGCCTTCCAGGTCGATCACCGTGCTGCCCGAGGCCGGGGTAAGCGGGTTGGGGAAGGGCTTGGTCTCAAGGCCCAGCTTGTCGACGTAGTGGTAGAACGCCGTGGACGAGACCGGGAAGCGCATGCCGCCCAGTTCGGCGACGATGCCGTCGGTGCCGTTGAAGGCCTGCGAACGCAGCCGGCCGCCCAGCTTTGAGGCTTCATACACCACCGGTTTGAGGCCCAGTTTCATCAGTTCGTAGGCCGCCACCAGCCCGGCGATGCCGCCACCGACGATCGCCACTTCCTCGCCATGCCGTTCCTTGGGGATGCTACCCAGGCCGGCCGGGTGTTCCAGCCAGTCATCGAAGGCAAAGGGGAAGTCCGGGCCGAAGATGGTGATGGGTTTCTTGCCGTCGGCGGGGTGGCGGTTTTTCTTGTTCATTGGGTGACCTTGCCAGGGAGGCTGCGCAGGGGGCGGAGCCTGAGTATAGGAAATGACTGGTGGCCATTTTATGAAGCGGGGCGGTCGTAATTAAGGTGCAGAGTGGTGTCGTTATGCAGCTTGTTTCGTCGAAATGGTCTATCTGCTTTCAATAGTGACGGGTTATCGCAGGGTAGACAGGTGCTCGACGGTTTCCGGGTATTTTTGCACCAATCGGATAAGGGCCACGGCCTGGGCGTTGGGCTTGGAGCGCCCTTGTTCCCAATTCTCCAGGGTGCGGACATTGGTGCGCAGGTAGGCGGCGAACACCGCGCGCGACATGTTGAGCTGCTGCCTGAGGTCGGTAAGCTCGTTCGGAGCCAAGGGGGTCAGCTCCTCGAAGGCGACCTTGTGCGAACGCAAGGTCAGCTTGCCGGTACGCTCCTCGGCCAGGGCGTCGAAGCCTTCGGTGAGTTCAGTGAAGATGTTGCGTGGCATGGGTTTTTCCTTGCTCTTCAAAGCAAAGGATATTGCCATCCTATACGTTAAATACGTACAGAATTACTAGGTCAAGATATTGCGCGGACAGCCCATCGGGCTGCGCTGCCGTGCAGAGAAAAGCAATCACAAGGGCAGCACAGTTCCTGTAGGAGCGGGCT